>NZ_JAPEPI010000001.1:4351886-4662735 GCF_026340305.1 Streptomyces sp. NBC_01381
TCGACGACCCATGAGCCGGCATCCCCGACGAGAAGGTTGCTCGGGTTGATGTCCCCGTGGACGAGGCTGTCACCCTTGAACAGTGCGGCGTCATCTTGGTCCGCCGCGAAGCGGTCCCATCGGGTCTCTGGCCAGTCTCTGGCCACGGTCGGCAGTGCGACTTCCTCGATCTTGTTCATGAGCTGAACGACGGCGGGAAGATCGGCGGAGCCTGGCGCGAAGTTGCTCGGTCGGCCGTTCACCAGCTCGAAGCCAAGTGCGATCCACGGATCATTCTCCGCGTGCCAGAGGAGGCGGGGGGAGAGCGGCTGCACGGCTTCGTTGATCAGCCGCTCTCTGACGATGGAGTCCCGCCGCCCCCCAGCCCGGTTCTTGATCCCCTTGACGAAGAAGCGCCCTAGGTCGCCATCGATCAACGTGAGGACGTCAGAGCTGAATCCCCGCGCCGTGGGCTGCGCGTCGGAGACGTCTCCCGTGTAGGGATGGATGAGATCCAAGAACTCGGCACTGGGGAGGCGACGGCTCATTCCGGCTTCCTTCTAGTTCCGGGGAGTGCACTCACTTCCCGGGAATCCGGGCGAGCACTCATCGTCGTTGTCGTCATCGTCGTCGTCATCCCCGCCGTTGCCGCCCATGCGGATGACGGACGAGCTGATGAGGACTCCTGCTGCGGCCATGTCGTCGCCGTTGAGGATGTCTGCCAACGAGCCGTTGAGGACGTTGCCGACACTCAACCACGTCGAGAAGACGCACGGTGACACCTTGCCGTCAGGGCCGATGGACGCACGACCGTCACCGCACCGACCGCACAGCCCGGACGTGCTCGGCTCCTGCCCGCACGCTGCCCGCCCAAAGGGACGAACTGCGTCCGTCTTGATCCTCTCCACTCCCATGGCGGTCAGTTCGCGGCGCGCTGCTTCGACGCGCTGGCCTCCGCCACAGTCGATGATCCCGACACGGATCGGGATGCCGAGGGTGACGGCCTGGCTGATGTTGGCTCGTGTCCGGGCGTGGCTCTGCCGGCCCGTGATCGTGTTGTGTTCCTCGGGGTTGTCCGAGTAGTACGACGTGGCGAGAGAGGCGCCCTCGCGTTGGAGGACGTCCCACCAGGTATCCGGGACGTGGACGAGGTTGCTGTACACCTCAACCGCGAGTCCGCAGCTCAGGGCATGGTCTGCGAGTTCGAGTGAGTTGGGGTGGAGAAGGGGCTCGCCACCGAACAGTTGCACCGCCCGAACACCACTCGCGGCGCCCTCGTCGATGACCCTGATCCAGTCCTCGCGGGCCATCTCCCCGTGGTGACCGTCGGGCCCTGACCCATTGAGGCAGTGAAGGCACTTCAGCTGGCACTTCCGGGTCAAGTCCAACCACAGGAAGCCCGCTCCTTTCCGCTGCGCGGGTAAGGACGACTTCTCAACTACTGGTGCTGTCACGACTCCTCCTTGATGTGGAGCCTCTCCCCGACCGCCGACAGCCGGGGGAGACAGTTCCCTTGCCCGGACTCGAACCGGGGTCTCTGGGCGTAGTGGAACAAGGTGCAAAAACACCACGCAGGATTCAGCGCTCTTCCTGACTGAGCTACAAGGGGACGTTCCAGGGGGCCCGCTCCGGCCGTTGTCCCCGCGTCACTGAAGGGCGACCGGAGCGGGTCATCATCCGCCCCGACTGGGTCTCACCCGCGGACAGAGGGGGCGGAGTTTTCTCGTCGGCCGGCTCCACGCCGCGGGGTCTGGGCGACGTGGAGGGCCGACGGCTTGGCGGTCCACTCGATGCCTCCGCCTTCAGGGCGCACGAAGGCAAGACGAATGGGGACGCGACGAGGGTCGTCGTACGGAAGCTTGGGGTCGACGAAGTCCTCTATCGACTGAAGGGAGCCCTTGCGCCCCGATGGGTCCTGGACCGTCTTCCCGACATGCCTGGCGGTGATCACGTCAACCGCCTCGCGCTCCTGGCGTTGGCAGCGGACACCTGTGCGCTCAGCAACCGCTGTGGGTCTAGGTATCGGATGTCCCTAGGCTTCACATCCCACTCGCGGCCGCCCTGCGGGGGACGTAGCTGATAGAGCCCGCCTTCGTTGCCCATCACGACGCCCACGCGGTCCATGTGGGCGTCTAAGACGGTTTCTTCAACCTTGGGCGTGTATGGCTCATCGCTGTTTGCGTCTGCTCGTCTTCGCCCTGCCGTCACCATGCGGACGACGCTATTCGGAGCCGTCGGGCGACCCCAGACACGGAGCGTTGTAGTTCCTTGACAGAGCGCGAGGAACTACTACGCAGGATGGTACTTAGCCCGTCACGCCCAGGTGGGCAGCCATGCGGCGCATGTCCTGAGTCAGTGTCCGCTTGCGGTGGGCGAGGATGTCCAGCATGACGTAGCGAGCCATTGACTGGTGCTTAAGCCACTCAGGGGAAGTGCGGAGGATGGTGTTCAGCTCCTCCATTGAGTCCTGATGTGACCCGAGTCGCGCGTGAGCGTAGGCGACGTCCAGACGATGCCTATCCCAGTTGTTCGCGCTTGGCCGGCCGAACCTCTTGACTGCCTTCCGTCCAACTGGTCCTTCGTCAGCCCTGCGTAGCACGCCGCGCGCATCCCCGATGAGGGCGAGATCCTCAATAGCCTTTGCCTCAGCCGTCACTGGCCCGAAGGTGGTCCAGTGCTCGTGGAAGTTGACGTGCTCCTCGTTCAACGCGCTTGCGGCCGTGGCCGTCATTCGACGAGCCTCCCTGGCCACGTCCGGGCGGTTGTTGCGCATGGCGGCTGAAGCGACGCGCTGGAGGAGTTCTCCCCATACCGCCAATTCCCCGGGGGAGGCGCTGGAGATCCGCGGTTCGACCTCCGCGGCCGTGACGGTGGCCAAGCGCTCAGCCTCGTCGAAGCGATCCTGCCGCAGAAGCAGCCAGCCCATTCCTACAACGCCAGTTGCGGCAATTTGGACCTGACCCGTCTCGCGGGCGTCCCGAATTCCCTGAGAGAGTGCGTGATAAGCCATGTCATAGCGCCGGACCTGAGTCAGGTACTTCCCGGCGAGGAGGAAGGCGCTGGCCCGAGTAATGATGGCTCGCTGGTGCGCTTCGCCTTCCTCGCTGAGGATGACGGCAGCCTCGGCAGCGCGCAGGATGCCGGGCAGCTTCTTGGCCACTGAGTCGTAACGGTCGGCGTGGTACAGGCTGTGAGAATCGTCGATGTCGCGCTGAATCGACGGAAGGCCAGCCGCCTGTTCTGGCTCGGTAAGCACCTCAGCCAGCCCGATAGGCGGCATAAGTGCCCGCCTGAGTTCCGTCAGCTTCGGTCCGTCCCCTGCGCTCGCGTGCACGGGGTCGGGGGATTCCGTCGCGAAGAGGCTGGAGGTAGTCGTACCGAGCGCCCGCGCGATCATGTGGAGGGTCTCGACCCTGGCGTCCCCGCCTTGCTCGATCTTGCGGATCGTACCCACGGAGAGGTTCGCCTCGTTGGCTAGCTCCTCTTGGCTCCAACCCGCGCGGCGGCGAAGATCCCGGACGTTCTCACGCAGCGACGACATCGAATCACCTCCCGTCCAGCGTACGCCGGTTGGGTAAACGGGAAGGTCCCTCTGGGGAGGGGGAGATCGTCAATGGCCAGGGGGTCTCGTCGTCCTGCGGACCCTGCCTGCTTCGACAATGAGAGCCCGTCCGCCTCCTCCGGATCCCGGAAGCGGCGGGCCGCTCATTGGCGAAGAGAGACGGAATCAGGCGCGGCCGTACTGATCCGGCGTCTGTACCGTGCCGCCGAGTTCCCGGGCCGTGCGCCGTGCCCAGTACGGATCACGGAGGAGTTCGCGGCCCAGGAGGACCGCGTCCGCCTCGCCGTTCGCGAGGATCTTCTCGGCCTGTGCCGGTTCCGTGATCAGGCCGACGGCGGCGACCGGGAGGTCGGTCTCGGCCTTGACGCGGGCGGCGAAGGGGACCTGGTAGCCGGGGCCTATCGGCATGCGGACGCCTGTCGCGTTGCCGCCGGTGGAGACGTCCAGGAGGTCGACGCCGTGGTCCTTGAGGAGCCGGGCGAAGCGGACGGTGTCGTCCGGGGTCCAGCCGTTCTGCTCCAGCCAGTCGGTGGCCGAGATGCGGAAGAAGAGGGGCTTGTCCTCGGGCCACACCTTGCGTACGGCGTCGACGACTTCGAGGGCGAATCGGGTACGGCCCTCGAAGGAGCCGCCGTACTCGTCGGTGCGCTGATTGCTGTGCGGGGAGAGGAACTCGCCGATCAAGTAGCCGTGCGCGCCGTGCACTTCGACGACGTCGAAGCCCGCGTCCAGGGCGCGCTGGGCGGCTGCCGCGAACTGGTCCACCACCTCCTGGATCTGATTGGTGGTCAGCTCCGTCGGTACCGTGTGGCGCTCGTCGAACGGCAGCGGGCTCGGGGCAAGCGGCTGCCAGCCCTCCTCCGCGTCCGGGGCGATCGGTGCGCCGCCCTTCCAGGGGCGGTCGGTGCTTGCCTTGCGTCCTGCGTGGGCGATCTGGATACCGACACGGCTGCCCTGGCTCTTCACGAAGTCCGTGATCCGGCGCAGCGCGGTGACCTGCGTGTCGTTCCAGATGCCGAGGTCGGCGGGGGAGATGCGGCCCTCGGGGGAGACCGCGGACGCCTCCAGGATGATGAGGCCGGTGCCGCCCGTGGCGCGCGCCGCGTAGTGGGCGAAGTGCCAGTCGTTGGCGACGCCGGCGTTCGGCCCGAACACCTCTGCCGAGTACTGGCACATCGGCGCCATCCACACGCGGTTGGGAATGGTCAGCGATCGCAGGGTGTAGGGCTCGAACAGTGTGCTCACGGCGGACTCCATGTCTCGGGCGGTCTCGGATGCCGCTAGTACGATAACCCTCGTAGTACGGTGGATGTCAAACTACGAAGACCCTCGTACAATGAAGTGCGTCGATGATGTTGAAGACGGACGCCTGGACGAAGTGGAGCCGCCATGACTACCGACGCAGCGAGCAGTCGACCGCTCGCTCACCCCGAGCGGGCGGAGATCCGGCTCGAAGGCGTGCTGCACGCGCTGTCGGACCCCATCCGGCTGCTGATCGTCCGGCAGTTGGCCGGCGACGGTGCGGGCGCGGGCCCCGGGCTCTCCTGTTCGCAGATCGAGCTGCCCGTCACGAAGTCCACGAGCACGCATCACTACCGGGTGCTCCGCGAGAGCGGCGTGATCCAGCAGATCTACCGCGGGACGGCCAAGCTGAACGAGCTGCGCCGCGACGACCTGGACGCCCTCTTCCCGGGGCTGCTCGGCAGCATCCTCGGCGCGGCCACCGCCCAGGCCGAGCGGCCCGTCGTGCTGAGCTGACCGCTGAGCCGACTTCCGGGCGCGCCCGCCGGTCAGGCGGCGCCGCGCGACGCCGCCGTGAGGAGCCCGGGCCAGTCCGGGATCTTCACCGGGCCGCGGCCGAGCGACGTGCCCAGTTCCGCCTCGGCCCGCTCGATCGCCTGCCAGCCCGACCACTCGACGGGCCGGAACCCCGCGTCACGGAGCGCGGTCAGCGGGTCGTCCGCCACGTCCTTGCGTACGAGGTCGGGGGCGTCGTCGAGCAGGGAGAGCGCCGTCTCCTTGGCGCAGGGGCGGTTGGTCCCGATGACGCCGGTCGGGCCGCGCTTGATCCAGCCCGCCACGTACTCACCCGGTGACGCCGCGCCCTCGCGCAGCACTCGCCCCGCCGCGTGCGGCACCGTGCCCCGCTGCGGGTCGAAAGGAAGCCCGTCGATGGGCACCCCGCGATAGCCGACCGAGCGCAGCACCAGCTGCCCCGCGATGTCCTCGTACCGCCCCGAACCCGTCACGCCGCCCTGCCCGTCCGGCAGCGTCCGCTCGAAGCGCACCCCGCCGACGCGCCCCGCCGCCTCCGTCACGGCCACGGGGCGCAGGAAGAAGCGGAGCCGGATGCGCCGGGGCAGGCCGAGGAGTGGACGCTCCGCCCAGCCGCGCATCACCTCGATGTTGCGGCGGACCGCGGCGGGCAGCCCCGCCGTGTCGGCGTACGCCGGATCGAGCGCCAACTCCGCGGGATCCACGACGACTTCGGTGTCCGGCAGCGAGCCGAGCTCACGCAGCTCCTTGGTGGTGAAGCGGGCCTGCGAAGGGCCGCGCCGCCCCACCATGTGCACCTCGCGGACCTGGCTCTCGGCCAGCATGCCGAGCGCCGCCTGCGGCATGTCGGTGGGCCGCAGCTCGGCCACGCCGCGCGCCAGCATCCGGGCGACGTCCACCGCCACGTTCCCGACGCCGATGACGACCGCCGACTCCACGCCCCGTACGAAACCGTCGGCCTGTGCGTCCGGATGGGCGCTGTACCAGGACACGAACTCGGTCGCCGAGTAACTCCCGGGCAGGTCCTCGCCCGGCACTCCGAGGTGGCGGTCGGCCGCCGCGCCCACGCAGTACACGACCGCGTGGTAGAGGTCGAGCAGCCGGGCGGGAGGCAGGCCGTCGGGGCCGATCTCGATGCCGCCGATGAAGCGGACGCGGTCGTGCTCAAGGACCGTACGCAGGTTGTTCTGAAGGGACTTGATCTTCTCGTGGTCGGGAGCCACGCCGTAGCGGACGAGGCCGTAGGGGCAGGGCAGCCGGTCGAGGACGTCCACGTGCACCCCGGGCAGCCGGTCCTGCTGGACGAGGGTCTGCGCGGTGTAGACCCCGCTCGGGCCCGATCCGACGACGGCGACACGCAGCACGGCGGTGCTCCTTCCGCGAGGCGACCTCGGGGGATGACTTCAGCATCGCACTCCGTAGCGGGAAGGGGGAGGGGGCGTGGGCCGCCAGGGCGCCCAGTGAGCGTGCCGTTCGTGACCTAATGAGATCGCACGGCTACCTTACGTATGTGTCGGAGAGTTCCTTTCTTGACGTATCTGATCACTGTCGACCGAATGAGGCGGGCGGCGCCGCCGGCGGCCCGCTGCCTCCCTGGTTCCATGTGCGGCTGACCTTCGGAGACGGCGCCGTCGTGGACGCGCGAGCCGTGGTGTCGGAGGGGCGGATCACCCTTGGCGACCTGAGCGCCGGGCCGCCGGCTCCACCGGGACCGGCAGAGGACCGCACCGACCCCGCCCCGTCCGCCGACCCCGCCTGCACGGGCGCGCCCGCCCGGCATCGCGCCCGCCCGTCGTGGCCGCGCGGACGCGAAGGCCGCAGGCTGGTGGCCGAGGCCTACCGGGCGGCGCAGGGCGAGGGGCGGGATCCGGTGCTCGCCGTGATGAGCGAGACCGGGCGCAGCCGCCGCAGATCGCTCAAGCTCGTCGCGGCCGCTCGCGACGCGGGCTTCCTGCCGCCGCGCCACAACCGCCACTAGGGACGTCCGCAACGAACAAGGAACGCTCCGGACGCGCGCGGCGGCCGGGCGTGGCACTGCTGCCTCGACCGCCGCGCGAAGGCACCGCTCAGCCGCGCACGAAGTGGAAGATGCCCCACGTCAGGTGCCCCTGTCGGCCCCCGTCGATCCAGTGGCCGAGGCCCTTCTTCATCTGGGTCAGATAGTCGTGGCTGATCTGCCGGGCCAGACCGTCCGCCTCCTGCCGTGCCGTCTCCTCAAGCACGCGTGCGTAGTGGGTGGTCAGCTGTTCGCGGTGCTCCTCGAAGCCTCCGTCCGTGCCGTCGGCAGGGGTGAAGCCGAGCCTGGACAGCTCCCGCCGGTAGAAACCGGGGGAGCCCATGTCGTCCAGGTGGATACGGTCGAGGATCGGCTGGAGCACACCCGCCGGACAGTCGTCCGCGGCCATCGGGTCGGTGAAGATCAGGTGGCCGCCGGGCCGGAGTACCCGGGTGATCTCCTCCAGGACTTTGACGCGGTTTCCGCTGTGCAGGAAGGCGTCTTGGGACCAGACGACATCGACCTGCCCGTCGCCGTACGGGATGTCCTCGAAGGAGCCGTCCACGACGTCGATGCGGTCGGTCAGGCCGCGGCCCGCGTTCAGCTCCTTATGGCGCTGGTTCTCGACCTCGCTCAGGTTGAGCGCAATCACCCGGCAGCCGTGCCCTCCGGCCAGCTGACGGGCCGAGCCGCCGAAGCCCGAGCCGAGGTCGAGGACCACCGACTCCCCGGTCAGAGGCAGTTTGCCCGCCATCCGCTGGACCGTGCGGCGGCTGGCGTCCGCGATCGGTTCGCCCGGATTTTCGTAGAGGCCGATGTGGATGTCCTCGCCGCCCCACACCCTGGCGTAGAAGGTGTCCGCGTCGTGTGAGTTGTAGTAGCTGCGGGCGGTGCCGACCGCGCCGGTGTAGCGGCTGTCCTGATCGTCCTCCGTCCGGTACTCCTTCTCCGCCACATGCACGAAGAAGTCCGGCTGCTCGCCGCGGTACGTGTGCTGGAAGTCTCCGTACGTCTCCACCCTCTGGAAACCCACGTCCGTCATGAGCTTCCTGGTGTAATCCTTGCGCAGCGGGAACATGTTGAGGTGGTACACGGAGTCGTCCGGGAACTGGTACCGCATGCGGCACAGCCCCTCGTCGACGTATTCCGGCTCCACGGCGACGTCTTCGCCGCAGTAGTAGTACCTGTGCTTGCTGGTGTAGCCGTCGTCCAGGATCGCGTCGTAGTTGCGCTGGTCGAGGACCAGAATGCCGTCGTGCTTGAGCATCGCGTAGAACTCGGCGAGCGCCTTGCGGCGGTCGCGCTCCGAGAACAGATGCGTGAAGGAGTTTCCGAGGCAGACGATGGCGTCGTATTCGCCGTGCACATCGCGGTTGAGCCAGCGCCAGTCGGCCTGGACGACCCGCATGATGTGGCCGCCCTTCTGCATACCGTTCGCGAAGGCCATGGACAGCATGTCGGCGCTTCCGTCGGCGCTGACGGTCTCGAATCCGGTGGCGAGCAGGCGGACCGAGTGGAATCCGGTGCCTGTGGCGACGTCGAGGACGCTTCGCACGCCCCGCTTGCGCAGCAGATCGATGAAGAACGTCCCCTCGCTCTCCGCCCGCTTCTCCCAATCTATGAGTGAGTCCCACTTCTCGACGAAGCTGGGTACGTATTCCTCCGTGTAGTGCCCGGTTTCTCGTACTTCGACAGGGTTGTCGCCGAACTCTTGGGCCGGTTGCACGATGATGGAGAACCCTTCAATTGTCGGGATTCCGCTCTTATGTGCCTCGTGTTCGGGCAGTGACCGGTCCACCCGGGTATATCCGGGGTGACTCAGGCCGAGGTGTTGAGGGCATCGCTATCCACCATCGAAGGCTTCATTCCTCCAACTGCCGTATACATGGCGCACGTTGCGGAGCCCTCACATCTCCCGCATCCGCCCGATCTCCGCGGTCTGCTGCGCGATGACATCGTTCGCCATCTCCTCGACCAGGATGTTGTTGCCGTCGGACAGCACATCCGTCGCCATGGTGACCGCACCGCTGTGGTGAGTGATCATCAGCTTCAGGAAGAGTTCGTCGAACGCCTTGCCCTTCGCGGCGCGCAACTGCTTCAGCTGCGCCTCCGTCGCCATCCCCGGCATCGTTCCGTGGTCGCCGTGCCCGTGCTGCTTCTGCTTCTTCTTCGCGCCGCCGTGGTTCTTCAGCCAGCCCTTCATCGCGCCGATCTCCGGGCGCTGCGCGGCCGTGATGCGGTCCGCGAGACGCTCAACCTTCGCGGACTTGGCCCGGTCCGGGGCGAGTTCGGTCATCTCGAGGGCCTGCGCGTGGTGCGTGATCATCATCTGGGTGTAGCTGAAATCCGCCGAGTTGGGGGTGTCGTCGTCGGATCTCTGCTTGGCGGCGTCCTCGGCGGACATGGTCGCGGCCTTCTCGCCCGGTTTGCCCGGAGCGATCACCGAAGGGCCTGGAGCCGCTTTCTTGCCGGAAGTTGATCCGTCGGCGGAGTCGGAGTCGGAGGTGCAGGCGCCGAGTGCGAGGGCGGCTGCCGTGACGGCGGCCGTGAGGAACATGGCTGTGGCGGGCGTACGACGGGTGAGCACGGCTGCCTCCTGTGGCGCGCGGGGGAGTTGGGGACCGTCCTAGCACGCTTACGCGCGTGAGTGATCAAAAACTTTCATTACGGGTACGTTGCCATCTGTTGATCTGTGCATGATGAGCACGATACTGCGTGGTGTCCGTGAACCGTTCAACTCTGAACGGCGACTAGGGAGGACGCAGTGACCCTGTTGAACAACCCCCGAACACGGCGCAGACGCTTCGGCGTTGGCGCGGCCGCGGTAGGCCTGCTGGCCACGCTGTTCACAGCGGCGCCGGCCGGCGCGACCCCCGATCCGGGAGACTCGCCCGCCGCCCCCAAGAGCGTGTCGAAGAGCGATCGCGCCGAAGCGAAGGAAGCGATCAAGAGCGGCGAGATACCGGCGCCCGACGAGATCGTGCACTCCGACAACATCAAACATCTGGCCAACATCCCCAAGGACGTGCTGCCGGGCACCAACTCGGACCTCGCCTTCCAGGGGAAGTACGCCTTCGCAGGCAACTACGACGGCTTCCGCATCTTCGACATCAGCAACCCGAAGAAGCCGCGGACCGTGTCCCAGGTCCTGTGCCCCGGATCGCAGAACGACGTCTCGGTCTCCGGCAACCTGCTCTTCCTCTCCACCGACTCCTCGCGCAGCGACAACTCCTGCAACAGCACCACGCAGCCCGCGACCGAGAAGTCCTCGTGGGAGGGCATGAAGGTCTTCGACATCAGCGACAAGGCGAACCCGAAGTACGTCTCGGCCGTCGAGACCGCCTGCGGCTCGCACACGCACACCCTGGTGCCGGAGAAGAAGAACGTCTACGTGTACGTCTCCTCGTACTCCCCGAGCGCGACGTTCCCCGACTGCCAGCCGCCGCACGACGGCATCTCCATCATCAAGGTGCCGCGCGCTGCCCCGCAGAAGGCGGCGGTCGTCGACTTCCCGGTGCTCTTCCCGGGTGAAGGCCCCGACGGCGGCGGCAACCCCGGCGGACCCACCAACCCGGGTGTCTCCAAGACCACCGGCTGCCACGACATCACCGTGCTGCCCTCCAAGGACCTCGCGGCGGGCGCCTGCATGGGCGACGGGATCCTGTTCTCCATCAAGGACCCGGAGCACCCGAAGGTCATCGACCAGGTGCAGGACAACGTGAACTTCGCGTTCTGGCACTCGGCGACCTTCAACCAGAAGGCGAACAAGGTCGTCTTCACCGACGAGTTGGGCGGCGGCGGTGCCGCCACCTGTGACGAGGCCACCGGTCCGAACCGCGGCGCCGACGGCATCTACGACATCACCGGCAAGGGCGACAAGCGCAAGCTGGTCTTCAAGAGCTACTTCAAGATCCCGCGCCACCAGGCCGCCACGGAGAACTGCGTGGCGCACAACGGCTCGGTGATCCCGGTCAAGGGCAAGGACCTGATGGTCCAGGCCTGGTACCAGGGCGGCGTCTCCGTCTGGGACTTCACCGACTCCTCGAAGCCGAAGGAGATCGGCTACTTCGAGCGCGGTCCGCTCAGCGCCGACACGCTCGTCACCGGCGGCTCCTGGTCGGCGTACTACTACAACGGCTATGTCTACTCCAACGACATGGCCAAGGGCTTCGACGTCCTGAAGATCGACGACAAGCGGACCGACCCGGCTGAGCGGGTCCGGCTCCGTGAGCTCAACGTCCAGACCCAGCCGGACTACTTCGACTGAGTGGACCGCTGAGTGGACCGCGTCGCCTGCGCGGTCTGATCCTCGATTCGCGCATGTGTCCCGCCGGGCGGCTCATCGCCCGGCGGGACCCCCAGCTCCCAGGCAAGGCCGTACCGCTGGAACAGCTCGGCCCGCAGCGCGGACGCCGGCATCGGCGCCCCGGGAAGCAGCACCGCGAAGACCGCGCCCATCAGCAGCGCGCGCAGCAGCGGATAGTCGGTGTCCACGTCGGGCGAGCCATGCCGTACGACGGTGTCGCGGAGCAGCTCGGCGAGGCGCTGCTGCTCCGGGCAGCGCACGAAACCCTCCGCCTGCAGGATGCCTGCCATGTGTGTGCGCATCAGGACGGGCTGGTCCCGGGCCAGGCCCAGGATCGCGTCGATGGCGCGGGCGAGCAGTTCGTCCCCGTCCGTGGTGCGCGGCTCGCGTTCGAGCGCGGCCTCCAGGGTTCGGTGCATCAGGCGGTGCACCGCCGACTGCAGCAGCTGCCGCTTTCCGGGGAAGTAGTACGACACCAGACCGCGCGCCGATCCGGCGTGGTCCGCGATGTCGGCGAGGGTCGTCGCCTCGTAGCCGCGCTCGCCCACCAGCTCGACCGTCGCCTGCAGGAGCCGCTCGCGAGAACGCCTTCGCAACTCTTCATTGACCGATGGGCTACGCGGGGACATCCTGTAACTCCTGCGTTGACTGGCTCCGAGCCAATATACTCAGTGCGTCCCGGGCCAGGACCCCCAGTGGGCCTGTCATGGTCCGGTGCGACCTGGGGCAGGCAACACCGCGGGGGAGTGTTGCCTGCTCACAGGTGCCGATCGGCCGAACCCTCCTTACAGTGGGCCGGGGGGCCGAGGAGGCGTACTGAGATGGATCAAGAGCAGATTCTGTCCCGGATCTCGTCGATGGTCGACGACGAGCGGACGCTGCGGGACTCCCTGGCGTCCGGAGCGATCGACGAGGCGACGGAACGCGCGCGGCTCGCGGTGCTCGAGCGGGAGCTCGACCAGTGCTGGGACCTGCTGCGGCAGCGGCGCGCGAAGGCCGAGTTCGGCGAGAACCCGAACGCGGCGCGGGTCCGGCCGACCGCCGAGGTCGAGGGCTATCAGTCCTAGCGGTCGTGTACGTGGTCATCCACGCGGCCATACAGACGGTCATCCACACGGTCATCCACCGGACGCACGCCGAGGAGCCGGCATGGGCGCCGAACGAGGAAAGCCGTACCGCGGCGATCTGATCACCGTCACCTTCGACGCGCGGCGGTGTCTGCACGCCGCGGAGTGCGTACGCGGGCTTCCGCAGGTCTTCGACACCGGGCGCCGCCCCTGGATCTCCCCCGACGCGGCCCCCGCGGACGAGGTCGCCGAGGTGGTGCGCCGCTGTCCCTCCGGGGCACTCCAGTATCGACTTGTCGACGGTGCGACGGAGCGGCCGGACGTCCCCACGACCGTGGAGCGGACCGACGACGGCAGGCTGGTGCTCCGCGGCGATCTGCGGATCACGGCGGCGGACGGCGAGAGCGTGCCCGAGACGCGCGTGATGCTGTGCGGCTGCGGCGCGAGCGGGAACCAGCCGTACTGCGACCTCTCCGGGTCCTGCAAGGCGTAATGGGCGAGCAAGGCGTAAGGGGCGAGCCGACACCCCGGCTGCCTCAGGCCTGGTCGACGAGGTCGAGAACCGGGCGCAGTCCGTCCGGGCGCCGGTCCACCGGTAGATGGTCCACGAAGTGCACCGCGCAGCCGAGCGCCGCCGCGCCGCCGTCCGCGTGCCGGTCGTCGCCGACCATCAGGGCGTCCGACGGATCGACGCCGAGTGTCTCCAGGGCATGGGTGAACAGGCGCGGGTCGGGTTTCTGGACCTCGTGTTCGTACGACAGGGCGTACGCGTCGACGTAGCGGCCGAGGCCGTGGGCGCGGACGACGGGCCGCAGATCCCAGCCGATGTTGCTGACCACCGCGACGCGGACGCCCCGCGAGCGCAGCCTGGCGAGCACCTCCACCGCGTCGGTGTAGGGGCGCCAGGCCTCCGGTGTCATGTGGCGGTCGTAGAGGGCGTCGTGCAGCCGCGGATCGGGGAGCGTGACCTCACGGGACAGGCCCGTGTACGCGGCGCGGTGCCGGTCGGCGCTGCGGTCGCGCGAGGCCCACAGCTCGGTCAGGTGCGCGGGCACAGCGGCGGGACCTGCCCCGCCCGCCAGCGCTCCCGCTCGCTCCAGCTCGGCCGCACAGCGCTCGACCTCGGCCTCGGGAAGGGCCATCCGGGCCTCCCGCAGCACGGCGCGCAGCCAGGCCCCGGTGGACTCGACGCGGAACAGCGTCCCGGAGAAGTCGAAGAGTGCGCCCTTGATCGTCATGGGAAGGATCCTCCGGGAGCGGCCGACGGGTGGTCAAGTTCCGTTGTCCGGAGGGCAATTCGCCGGGGTGCCGGGCTGCCGCTGGGCTGATTCGGTGGGGGAGCGGGCTGGGAGGGTGGGTGCAAGTGGCGTCGCGGAGGCGGGGGCCGGTGGGGCTCGAGTGGCGTCGCCTGTGCGGGTGTCGCGTCTGGTTGTCGGTCCGTGTGCTCCTCCGGTGCGTGTGCGTCGAGGCGGCCAGGGGTGTGGCGCGGGTGCTGCGTTGCGGGGGTCGCGAAGGCGGGGGCCGGTGGGGCTCGAGTGGCGTCGCCTGTGCGGGTGTCACGTCTGGTTGTCGGACTGTGTGCTCCTCCGGTGCGTGTGCGTCGAGGCGGCCAGGGGTGTGGCGCGGGTGCCGCGTTGCGGGGGCGCGGAGGCGGGGGCCGGTGGGGCTCAAGTGGCGTCGCCCGTGCCGGTGTCACGTCTCGCCGTCGGCTCGTGAACCCTGCCAGTACGTGTACGTCGCCACCGCCACGGCCACCATCAGCGCGCCGAGCAGCCAGCCGCCGACGACGTCCGACGGCCAGTGCACGCCGTTCCAGATCCGGGTCAGGCCGACCCCGACGACGGAGACCACGGCCAGCGCAAGACCCGTGCGCCAGGCGGCGGGGCCCACGCCGTACACGCGAAGGAGCCACAGGAGCAGTCCGCAGACCACCGTCGCCGTCATGGCGTGCCCCGAGGGGAAGGCCGCGTACTGGGCCGAGTCCACCGGGTCCGGCCAGGACGGGCGCGGCCGGTCGAGCGCCGCCTTCAGCCCCTGCTGCACCACCGTGCCCACCGCGCAGGTGACCGCGATCCACAGCGCGAGCCACCACGCGCCGCGGAACGCGAGCCACACCACCGTCACGGTGCACAGCGCGCGCATCGTCCACGGGTCCCACACCCAGTCGGTCAGGATGCGGCTGGCGTGCGTGAGGTCGTCGTGCGCGACGGCCCAGCGGTGCGTGGTGCGCGCGATGTCGCCGTCGAGCTCCATCAGCGGACGCCACTCCAGCTCGACCAGGAGCAGCAGCAGGACCGAGGGGACGCACAGCAGCGCGGCCACGAGTGCGGCGCGGGCACCGGGGGGACGGGGCGGGCGGGGCGGCGGGGCGAGGGGTGCGGCGGGGTGCATGGGGTGATCCTCGCCGACGGCCCGCGCCCTGGGCCATCCCGGGGTGCGGCGCGCCACGCGATCCGGTCAGCGCAGTGCCCCGCGATCCCGGTCAGTGAAACGCCACGCGATCCGGTCAGCCCAGCGCGCGCAGCCCCGGCACGAACGTCACCAGGAGGGGAACCACCGGCACCAGCGCCGCCGCCGCCGTGAGGCGGAGCCTGCGGGCCGGGGTGAGGCGCGGGCGGGCGGAGAGCAGGCGGTGCACGCGCTGCGGCACATGTGCCTGCGGGGTCGGGCAGGGGCCGAACACGCCCCGGTCCTCGTTGAGTTCGACCAGGGCGAGCGCGATCGTCAGGCGGCCGAAGCGGCGTGATGCCACGTCGTCGGCGGCCAGCTCCACCAGGCGGTGCATCTGGTCCCGGAACGCGGCGAAGACCGGCACCTGCGGGAAGCCGGTGGCCAGCGCGCCCGAGCAGTGCAGAAGCCAGTCGTGCCTGGCCTGCGCGTGGCCCTGCTCATGGGCGAGCACGGCATCGAGCTGACGCCCCTTCAAACGGCGCAACGCCGCTGTGGTGATGACCAGTTGGGGAGCGGTGTCCGGTAGCCACCAGGCGTCGGGGCGCTCGCCCTCCAGGACCACGAGACGGTCCGCGCCGGGCTCCTCGCCGGGCAGCAGCGGGGCGCGCAGCAGCAGTTCCGTACGCCGCTTGCGGCGCCGGGCGCGGGCCCGCGCGATCTCCCGGGTCAGCATCGCCGCGGTCCATACGCCGCCGAGGGCCAGCGTCACGGCCGTCGCCGGCGCCCAGGAACCGCCCGCCCCCAGCGCGTAGGCCTCCACCACGTCGTTCGGGGCGGGGGCGAAGACATGGCCCCGCACGGCCTGCCACGCGGCGGCGGCGCTCAGGACCATCGACAGGCCGCAGCAGAGCAGGACACCCGCAACGACGCACTGCCACGCCCACAGCGCGACGATCGGCTCGCGCTCCGGCCAGTCGGCCCGTGCAAGGAGGCGCGGGGCGACGACGGCGGTGAGGGCGCCCAGCAGCAACAGCGCAACGGGGAGCAACATGTGTCAACCCTATGAGGGCGGTGCTAGCGGACGGTATGGCCAGCCGCCTCAAGTGACGCACGCCACGTCCCGCCGGGGATTGGCCGCAAGGGGATTGGCTACAGGGTGAGCAGCATCGCGAGCATGGCGATGCCCATGGACAAGCGGCACACCATCGCCAGCTCAGGGCGGTCGGCCCACCCGATGACGGTGCCGCCCCCCTCCGTCGCGAGCGTCCGCACGGGCAGCAGGCGCACCCCCGACCAGAGGACGAACCCCGCGAAGTAGAACAGCAGCGTGCCGGTGAGGACGGGGGTGCCACCACCGCCGTGCCCCGCGTGTGCCGCGGGCGTCGCGGTCATGGCCAACGCCATGTAGACCATGGCGCCCGCGCCGACCAGGTGGTGCAGGTGATGCGGATCGCGCCGGGCCGCCCACAGCGCGCGCAGCGCCGCGGCGCCGAACACCGCCGCGTAGACCGGCCAGGTCCAGCGCGGCGGGGTCAGTACGGCGGCGGGCACGGCCATCGCCGCCATCCCGAACCCCATGAGCGCCTCGCCGCCCGCGGTGCGGCGCTGTTCCTCGAACCTGCTGCGCAGGCGCAGCAGACAGTAGGACCCCGTCGCCGCGCACAGCGCGACGAGCAGCCAGCCGGCCTGCGCCGGTCCGTGCACCGCACACCTCCCCGATCGACCGATCGAAGCCGTCGTCGGGTCGATGCCCGGGCGGGGGGAGTCGTATGCGAGCGCACGGGGGTACGCCGGGAGCGCGGCGGGGGCGGAGTGCGAGATGTTTTCCAGGTAAAACACTTGCTAATGTTCTCGGTATGAGCAGCACACCACCCCCCGAGGCCCGCCCTTCCCGACCCCCGCTCCTGTCCACCGCCCGCCGGCTCCCGCTGGCAGGTGTGCTGCGCCTGGCCAAGCCCTCCGACATCTGGTTCAAGCCCGCGTCGAGCGTGGTCGTCGCCACCGCGATACCGAATCTGACGCTCCTCGCGCTCGGCCGCCTCGACCTCGTGATGTACACGATGGCCGGATCGTTCTGCGCCCTCTACGCGCACAACCTTCCGTACGCCGCCCGCGCCCGAGCCCTCGCCGGGGTCGTCGCCGGCATGCTCGCGAGCGTCGGCATCGCCATGATCACCGCCTCGCTCACCTCGTCGGCGGCCGTTCTGGTGGCGGTCGGTGCGCTGCTCGCCGCCGCCCAGAAGACGCTCTGCGACGCGACCCGCATCGGCCCGCCCGGCCACCTCATCTTCACCTTCATCAGCTCGGCCACCCTCTTCGCGCCGCAGCACCTGGCGCAGGTCCCCGGCCACCTCGCGCTGACCCTCGCGGCGGGCGCCGTGGCCTGGCTGGTCGGCATGGCTCCCGCCCTGCTGCGCCCGCACGGCCCCGAGCGCCGGGCCACCGCCCGCGCCCTGCACGCCGCCGCCGCGTACGCCGAAGCCGCGGGCCCCGGCCGGGTGCGCGCCCGTGCGGGTGCGGCCGCCGCGATCCACGCCGCCTGGCAGTCGCTGCTCGCCACCGGCGCCCGTACGCGGCCGCGCCGCGCCCTCGAACTCCTGGTGATCCAGGCCGAGGAGGCCCTTGCGGCGCCCTCGGCGGCGGACCCCGCACGGCTGCGCTCCTGGGCGGCAGGACTGCGCGGCACCGGAGCCGTCCCGCTCCCCGATCACGTACGACCGGAGGCGGACGCCGAACTGCAGGGCCTGGAGGCCGAGTTGGCGGCGGAGTCCGCGAAGAGCCCGCTGTGGCGCCGCCTCGCGCCCGGATCGCCGCTGCTGCCCATCGCGCTGCGCACCGCCGTCGGCTGCGCACTCGCGGGGTACGGGTCCCTGGCCCTCGGCATCGGCCGCCCGTACTGGGCGCTGGTCACCGCCGCCTCGCTCTACCAGGCCAACGTCACACTCACCTGGAGCAGGGGAGTGCAGCGGGTGGTCGGCAACCTCGTCGGCGTGCTCGCCTTCGCCGCGATCGTGCCGGTGGCCCACCTCGGGCACGCCGCGCTCATCGTCTGCTGTCTCGCGCTCGCCTTCGGCGCGGAGGCGCTGATCACCCGCAACTACTGGCTCGGCAGCGTGTGCGTGACGCCGATGGCGCTCCTGGTGACGGAGTTCGCACGCTTCCAGGAGCCCGGCGGTCTGATCCTCGACCGGATCGTCGACACGCTGGTCGGCGCGCTCCTCGGCATCGTCGCGGCGATCCTGGTCACCAACCGCCGCGCCGCCGACCACATCGAGCTGGCCATCGACGCCACGGACCGCGCCCGCGCCCACGCCGAGCGGACCCTCGCCACCCCGTCGCCCACGCCCGGTGCCCTGCGGCAGGACCGCCGCCGCCTCACCGCAGCCCTGGTCGAGCTCCGCACGGCCGACGACGCGGCCGCGGGCGAATGGTGGCAGCGCGCCCTGCCGCAGCAGCGGGTGCTCGTCGCCGAGCAGGCCGGACACCGTACGCTCGCGGCAGCGTCGTCGGCCGTGCGCGGCACGGGAAGCGGCGCCGAGAGCGTAGGAAGCGCAGGAGCGGGCCGGTCGTGACGGCCGGGGCGAGAAGGAACGGCGAGGGCACGGGAGCATGACGAACGGGAGCGGTCCTGGCGCGGCGGGCGACACCGTCGCCGCAGTGGTGCGGCAGTGGCAGGCGGTGCGGCCGGACATCGACACGGCACCGATGGAGGTCATCGGCCGCATCAACCGCTGCGCGGCCCTCCTCCAGCAGGCCGAGGACGCCCCGCTGCGCCGGGTGGGCCTGACCCGCCCCGAGTTCGACCTCCTGGGCGCCCTGCGCCGCACCGGCCACGAACTGACCCCCGGCGAACTCGCCCGCGAGACCTTCTCCTCGGGGGCCGCCGTCACCAAGCGCCTCAAGCAGCTCCAGGAGCGCGGCCTGGTCGACCGGCGCGTCGACGGCCGGGACCGCAGGGTCTCCCACGTACGCCTGACCGACGAAGGAAGGGACCTGGTCGACGCGATCCTGCCCGATCAGCTCGCGTACGAGACGGTGGTCCTGGCCGGGCTCGACGCGGACGGGCAGGGGCAACTGAGCGGGCTCCTGGGCGAGTTGCTCGCCCAGTTGGAAGGGCGTCTCGGCCTGTCGCCGGGGCCGCGGGGGTAGCGGGGCGCCCTGTGCCAAGCGCCCGCTGGTTGTTGCCGCGAGGTGCGGTCGATCACCTGCGGCATCGTCGTGGCTGGTCGCGCCCAGGCGGCGGAGCCGCATATGTCACAGCCCCGCGCCCTTCAGGGCGCGCTCCCGAACGGCAGCGGACTTCGCCCGACCTGCTCAGTCGATGTCCTGGGCCGACGCCGCGAGCAACTCCCGCGTCTCCGGCTCCACATGCTCGGCGTAGTACTCGTGCAGCGCCGTCCGGCCCAGGCGCGCGGCGAGGGGGCCGTCGCCCGCCGCGATGGCCGCGAGGACCTCGCGGTGATGGGCGATGGAGCGTTCCATCCAGGCCGCCGTGTCCGATACACCCGCGATCTTCTTCTCGATGACCTCGACGACCGCCTCGTGCACGGCACGCGCGCAGAGACCGAGCAGCGAGTTGCCGCTCGCCTCGGCGATCGCCCGGTGGAAGAGCGCGTCGGCCTCGCTGAACGCGTGCAGGGACGCCGCGCCGCCGCTGAGTGACTCCATACGGGCGATCTGCTCGCGCATCCGCTCCAGGTCCGCCTCGCCGTGCAGCCGCGCCGCGAGACGGTTGCTCTCGGCGTCTAGCACCATGCGGAACTGCACCAGCTCGCCGAGGGTCGACACGCTGGAACGGGTGAGCCGGCCGAGGGCCTGGCTGAGATTGTCGGGGGAGACGCCGAGCACCTCGGCGCCGAGCGGATCGCCGGGGCGCGAGCGGATCAGGCCCGCCGACTGCAGCACGCGCAGCGCCTCACGGACCGTCGATCGGCCGACGCCGAACCGGTTGACCAGTTCGCGCTCGGCCGGAAGCCGGGAGCCGGGCGGCAGATCGCCGGCGAGAATCCGCTCCTCTATCTGCTCGGCCACCCGCTGGTAGGCGCGGACCGGTGTGACCGTCTTGAACAGGTCGGTGTCGTCGGCGGCCATCGGCCCGCCCCCTCCGCGATACGTGATGTAGGCGCGGAAAACCAAGATCTGATGGTTGACCCGGCCCTGAACGTGGAGGCAGAGTACGGGAACTCAACTGGTCTGACCAGTCGACTGGCCTTGTGGTCGGCCGACTTGGAGGTTCCATGCATGCCAGCTCAAGCACGCCGCTCGCGACGCCCGCCGTCGATGCCGATGCCGCCGTCGCCTTCACCCAGGACCTGGTCCGGCTGCGCACCGTCAACGCGACCGGAGCCACCGAGGTCGAGCGGCCCGCCGCCGAACTCGTCGCCCGGCTCTTCGACACGTTCGGCTGGACGTACGACGTGGTGGAGATCGCGCCGGGGCGGCCCAACACCGTCGCCGTCATCGAGGGCGGGGGCGGCGCAGGGCCGACCCTGATGTTCGAGGGGCACATCGATGTCGTCACGGAGGGGGATCCCGCGGACTGGAGCGTCGATCCCTACGGTGCGGAGATCCGCGACGGCAAGCTCTGGGGGCGCGGCTCGGCGGACATGAAGTCCGGTGTTGCCGCGATGATCTACGGCGTACGCGCCCTGCAGCTCGCCGGGCCCTTCCCCGGCCGGATCGTCATCGGCGTGCTGTGCGACGAGGAAGGTCTGATGCTCGGCGCGAAGGCATTCGCCGCCACGCCCCTGGCGCGCGAGGTGGACGGTGTCATCGTCTGCGAGCCGGAGGGGTACGAGGTGTGCACGTCGGCCCGCGGCGGCATCCGGCTCCGCCTCGACCTGGACGGCGTGATGGCACACGGCTGTATGCCGCAGGAGGCGAAGAGCCCGATCGTCGCCGGGGCGCGGATCGTCGAGGCGCTCGCCCGCGTGCAGACCTGGGCCGAGGAGCGCTACGGCACCCACCCGCACGCGGGCCGTGTCACGGTCACGCCGACCGTCCTGCACGGCGGCGACCCGGATCAGCTCAACGTGATCCCCGCGCACGGCATCGTCGGCATCGACGTGCGCACCATCCCAGGCACCGACCACACCGAACTCATCGAGCGGGTAAGGAAGTTCGCCGCCGAGGCGGCCGCGGACGTCGGGGTGGGCGTCGCGCTGACCGTCGTCGACGACCGGCCCGCGATCGAGCTCCCCGAGGACCACCCGGTGGTCACCGCCCTGGTCGCAGGGCACCGCCAGGTGCACGGCGCCGCGCCGCCCTTCGGGGCCGTGCCCGGCACCACGGACGGCACCATCCTCACCCGCGACGCGGGTCTGCCGACGGTCGTCTACGGACCGGGCGGCAAGTGGATCGCGCACCAGAAGGACGAGTTCGTGGAGGTGCGGGAGATCGCCGAGTACACCCGGGTGTACGCCGCCGCTGCCCACGCCTTCCTCACCGGAGGCGCACGATGACACACCCCGACGGACTGCCCGTCGGCGACGGCTCGGCGGCCGCGCCCGAACACCGGGCCGTGCGCTTCCCGTACGACGGCAGCGAGATCGGCACGGCTCCCGTCGGCGACGCGGAGCTCGCGGCGCGGGCGGTCGAGCACGCCGCCGCGATCCGCGGACAGGTCGGGAGACTGACGGCGGGCGTGCGGCGGCAGGTGCTTGCCGGGGTCGCCGACGCGCTGGCCGACGCGGCCACGGAACTGGTGGACCTGCTCGTCCTGGAGACCGGCAAACCGCTGATCGACTGCCGGGTCGAGATGGCGCGGACCGTGGCGACCTGGCAGTCCGCGGCGGACGAAGTGGCCCATCTGCACGGCGAGACCGTGCCGTTGGACCTCCAGGCGTCCGGGGAAGGCCTGTTCGGCTTCTGGACGCGGCGGCCCGTCGGCGTCGTCGTCGGCATCGCGGGCTTCAACTACCCGGTCCTGCTCGCCTCCCACAAGATCGCCCCGGCGCTCGCGGCGGGCTGTCCGGTGATCATCAAACCGGCGCCCGCGACACCGCTGGCCACCCTGCGGCTCGTCCATCTCGTACGCGAGCGGCTGATCGCTGCGGGTGCGCCCGCCGGGGCGGTGCAACTCGTCACCGGGGACGTGGAGGTCGGCCTCGCGCTCACCACGCACCCGGAGGTCGCCGCCGTCTCCTTCACCGGGTCGGCGGCCGTCGGCCACCGCATCGCGCGCGACGCCGCGCCCCGCAAGACGGTCCTCGAACTCGGCTCCAACGCCGCGCTCGTCGTGGCCGCCGACGCCGATCTCGACGCCGCGGCCGACGCGGTGGTGCGGGGCGGCTTCTACGCATCGGGGCAGGCCTGCATCTCCGTACAGCGAGTGATCGTCGTCGACGCGGTCGCCGGGGAGTTCGAGAAGAAGCTGGCGCTGCGGCTCCCGGAGGTGACCGTCGGCGACCCGCGCGAACCGGGCACCCGCGTCTCCGCGCTCATCGACGAGGCGGCGACGGAGCGGGTGCTCGACTGGGTCGGGCGGGCGCGTGCGGCCGGGGCCCGGCTGCTGGCGGGCGGGGAGCGCACGCCGGACGGCCGGTGCGTCGCCCCGACCCTGCTCGCCGACGTCCCCGACGGCGAACCCGCCTGGGACGAGGAGATCTTCGGCCCCGTCGTCTGTCTGCGCACGGTGCCGGATCTGGACACCGCGTACGACGTGGTCAACGCCAGCCGCTACGGCCTGCACGCCGCCGTCTACACCCGCGATCTGCGGGCCGCGCTGCGCGCGGTGGAGTCCCTGGAGGTCGGTGGCGTCGTGGTGAACGAAGTACCCGGCTACCGCAGCGACATCGCCCCCTACGGCGGAGTCAAGGACTCGGGGATCGGCCGTGAGGGCCCCCGGTTCGCGATCGAGGAACTGACGGTGACACGGATGACGGTCATCCGGGCCCCGTAAGGGGCGCGGGGAACTGCGCGACCAGCCACAGACGTCCCGCGGAATCGTCATCGGCCTTCCAACGGATCCAAGAGAGGCAGCACCACCATGGATTACGGCAACCTCTTCCGGCTCGACGCACGTCGCATGGCGGTGATCGGCGGCGCAAGCGGCATCGGCCGCGAGGCAGCCCGCGCGCTTGTCGCGCAGGGCGCGCACATCGTCGTCGCCGACCGGGACGCGGAGGGCGCCGGGCGGACGGCGGCGCTCGCGGTGGACGGCGCCGCGGCGGGTGAGCGTCCCGGCACGGCCGACCCGTACGCCCTCGACGTCCTCGACCCCGATGCCGTGCGCGCCGCCGTCGCCGAGTGGGGGCCGCTCGACGGGCTGGTCGTCACCGTCGGGGCCAATGTCCGCAAGCGCATCGCCGATTACACCCTGGAGGAGTTCGACCGGGTCGTCGCGCTGAACCTGCGGTCCTACCTCACGCTCATCCAGGCCGTGGCTCCCGGCATGGCCGAGCGCGGGCGGGGGAGCGTCGTGGGGTTCGCCTCGATGCGGGCCTTCCAGGTGGAGCCGGGGCAGGGGGCGTACGCCGCGTCGAAGGCGGGGCTGATTCAGCTGCTGCGGACAGCCGCAGCAGAATGGGGGCCGCAGGGCGTGCGGTTCAACGCTGTCGCGCCCGGCGTGGTCCGTACCCCGCTCACCGATCAGATCGCCGCCGACCCCGCATGGTTCGATGCCTACACCCAGGCCTCCGCGCTCAAGCGCTGGGCCCGCGCCGACGAGCTCGCCGGCGCCGTCGCCTATCTCGTGTCGGACGCGGCCACGTTCGTCACCGGCAGTGTGCTGACCGTGGACGGTGGCTGGACTGCGGTCGACGGGCGTTACGACCCCTCGGTGTGACCGTCCCCGCCGCGTGATTTCCCCAGCCCTTAGGAGTTCCCTCATGCCCCCCACAGCCGAAGACAGCGGCGAGCAGGGGTCACCGGCCCTTGCGGCCTCGCCCCTCGACGGCCTTCCCAGTCTGCGTGGCGTCGCCCGCCCCTCCCTGTGGCTGCTGCTCGTCCCCGTCCTGCTGTACGGGTCCGCCCCGTTCGTCGCCAACCGCATCGAGCCCCGGATCCTCGGCGTCCCCTTCCTCCTCGCCTGGGTCATCGCCGCCACGGTGATCAGCCCGCTCGTCATCTGGCTCGCCGCGCGCCTCGACCCCGCCTACCGCACGGGCGCCGTGGAACCCATCCCTGCCGACGATCTCGCCGCAGGCTCCGAAGGAGGCCGCCGATGAACGGGTCCGCAGCCGTCGCGACGACCGTGTTCGGGATCGCCATGGTCGCGACCATCCTGATCGGGGTGTGGAGCGCCCGGGGCCGGTCGAAGGGGCTCGCCGAGTGGTCGGTCTCCAGCCGTGGACTCGGGGTGCTCTTCATTTGGCTGCTGATGGCCGGCGAGACGTACACCAGCTTCTCGTTCCTGGGGACGGCCGGCTGGTCGTATTCGTTTGGCGCGCCGATCCTCTATCTTGTCGCGTATCTGACGGTGGGCTTCGCCGTCGCGTACGTCGTGGGGCCCGCGCTGTGGACGTACGCGAGCCGGCACGGGCTCATCTCGATCGCGGATATCGCCGAATTCCGGTTCCGCTCGCGGCCGGTGGGGATTCTCGTTGCTGTTGTCGCGACTGTTTTCATCGTCCCCTATATCCAAGTGCAGATTCAGGGCATGGGCGTCGTGGTGAACGCGATGACGTACGGCCATGTCGATCTGAAGGTCGCGGCCGTCATCTCTTTCGTGGTGGCCGAGGTCTTCATCCTTGTTTCTGGGCTGCGCGGGTCGGCGTGGGTGAGCGTGCTCAAGGACATGCTGGTGATCGTCGCCGTCGTGTTCCTCGCCGTGTACATCCCGATGCACTACCTGGGTGGCTTCAGCGACTTCATGCAGCGCATGGTGAGCGAGAAGCGTGAGTGGCTGACCTTTCCGGGTCATGAGTCCGGCGGGCGTGACGGTGTGTGGTTCCTGAGCACTGTGGTGCTCAACGCCGTGACGATCACCATCTTCCCGACCACGGTTGCCGGTTACCTCAGTGCGAAGAGTCCCAACGCGCTGCGGCGCAACGCGCTGCTGCTGCCTTGGTACCAGCTGCTGTTGTTCGTGCCGATGGTGGTCGGTGCCACGGCGTTGTTCGTGATGCCGACCCTCGGCAATCCCGACTTGGCCCTTTTCAGCCTTGTGACTGACTCGTTGCCCTCGCCCGTCGTCGCGCTCATCGGTGTTGCGGGGGCTCTGTCGGCGATTGTGCCGATGAGTGTTTTCATGCTTTCCATCGGTACGTTGTGGGGTCGTACTGTTTTGGGTGGCGGTAACGGTGCTGATCCGCGAGCCCGGCGTCGTGTTCTCGGGAAGGCTGGAGATGCCAGTGATATGCGGACCAAGCGGTTGTCTCAACTGGTCTGTGTCGTCGCTGGGTTGATCGCCCTTGCGGGCAGTCTGTTTTATCCGAACACGCTTGTTGAGTTGTCGGTGCTGTCTTATGAAGGGCTTGCGCAGCTCGTTCCTGTTGTGCTGCTTTCCTTGTACTGGCGGCGGTTGACTGCGCGGGCCGCTGTTGCGGGGATGGTGGCTGGGCTTGCGGTGATGACGGGGTTGTGGGCGACCGAGAATGACCCCTTCCTGGGGGTGAACGGCGGCATTATCGCGCTTGCGGTCAATTTGGTTGTGGTGGTTGTTGTCGTCTGGGTGGCGCCGGGGCCGGGGACAGGGGCGGGGCCGGGGTCGGGCGCCGGGGTTGCTGGGCCTGCGTCTGGGTTGGTGCCGGGGCCGCCCGGTTGTCCGGAGGGTGGCGGTTCCGGGCCGGGTGTAAAGGGCGCTCCTTCGTCGCGTCGGCTGCGCCGATTCCGCTTCGCTTCACCCTTGACACCCAACCCTCCACCGCGAGAAGCGAGATGACCGGGCGGCCACGAAGCGGGGCTCTCGGGACTGCGGGGTTGGGTCATCCGGCTTGAGCGCCGGGTGCGGACCAGTTCGTCGCAGCGCGCCGCAGGGCTGTCATGAGAGGGGGGTGGGGGACCTACTTTGGGAAAGTTGTGTTCTGGCACGAGGGGGGCGCACACGATGCGTAACGCGCGCTCTCGCCGAGGCCGAGCGAGTGCACGCGGCGCAGGGGAGTGAGTGGCGGATGACGGAGTATGAGGTCCCAGGGCTTGTTGAGCCTGTGGAGATCGTGATTGATCAGTGGGGCGTGCCTCACCTGTATGCCGCCTCGCAGGGCGACCTCTTCCTCGCCCAAGGGTTCAACGCCGCGCGTGATCGGCTCTTCCAGCTCGATCTGTGGCGGCGTCGTGGACTCGGGCTGCTTGCCGAGGTGTTGGGGCAGCAGTACGTCGAACATGACCGTGCGGCACGGCTGTTCCTCTACCGGGGTGACATGGCTGAGGAGTGGCGTGCCTACGGTGATGACACGGAGCGGGTGACGGCGGCGTTCGTGTGCGGCATCAACGCCTATGTGGCGCTGTGCCGCGCGGATTCGGGCCATCTACCGCCGGAATTTGTGGAGTTGGGGTACCTACCGGCGTTCTGGGAGCCGTCGGATGTGGCTCGTATTCGCAGCCACGGGCTCCAGTACAACCTCCGCGACGAGGTCGCCCGAGCTCTCACCCTGCGCGACCACGGTCCCGGCGCGGAGGAGCTTCGGCGGCGACGTGAGCCTGCGCCGCACCAACTGCGCGTCCCCGACGGGCTGGACCTGTCCGTCATCCCGGACGACGTTCTGCGTGTGTACGAGATGGCCACCACGCCCCCGTGGGCGGCGGACGCAGCTCCCCGCCAGGGCCTGGACGGGTCCAACAACTGGGTCATCGCTCCGTCCCGCACCGCCACCGGCCGCCCGCTGCTCGCGAACGACCCCCACCGCGCCGTAACCCTGCCCGCCCTGCGCTATCTGGCCCACCTCTCGGCGCCCGGCATCGACGTCATCGGTGCGGGCGAACCGGCCCTGCCCGGCATCTCCATCGGCCACAACGGGCACATCGCGTTCGGTCTGACGATCTTTCCGATCGATCAGGAGGATCTGTACGTCTACCGAACCAACCCCGCCGACCCGCACGCGTACTGGTATCAGGGGCGGTGGGAAGCGATGACTCGGGTCACGGAGGAGATTCCGGTGCGGGGTGGGGACCCCGTCGCCGCCGATCTGTGGTTCACGCGGCACGGTCCGGTCATTCGCGAACTCCCGGACAAGAACGCCGCGTTCGCGGTCCGTGCCGCCTGGCTTGGGCCCGGTATGGCCCCCTATCTGGGCAGCATCGACTACATGCGGGCGGAGAGCCCGGATGCGTTCGTTGCGGCCATGCGCCGCTGGGGTGCTCCCGGCGAGAATCAGGTCTATGCGGCCCCCGACGGCACCATCGGCTGGCGTCCCGCCGGTCGCGTTCCCGTCAGGCGGGGCTGGGACGGCACCCTGCCGGTCCCGGGTGACGGGCGTTACGAGTGGGACGGGTTCCTGGACGTCGAGGAGCTGCCGTCGGAGCGTGACCCGGAGCAGGGTTGGTTCGCCACCGCCAACCAGCTGAACCTGCCGCCCGATTACCCGAACGACGAGAAGACGGTGACGTACGACTGGTACGCCGCCACCCGCCACGACCGCATCAGTGAGGAGCTCGGTGCGCGCACCGGGTGGACCGTTGAAGAGTGCGTCCGGTTGCAGACCGACTATGTGAGTCTGCCCGCCCGGCGCGTTCAGCGGCTGCTCGGGGGATTGGAGGGCGGCGATCCCGTGGTGGCCGGCGCCGTCGGACTGCTGCGTGACTGGGACGCTCGGCTCACCGTCGAGTCCCCGGCCGGCGCCCTCTTCGAGGTCTGGTACCGGCGTCATCTGCGGCCCGCCCTCCTGGAGCGGGCGCTCGACGGGATTGTGGGGGAGAAGGAGCGGCGGCAGCGGGCTCTTGCGCGGGTGCTGCCCGTGGAGGATGCCGCCGCCGACCCCCGCGTCGATCTTGAGCTGCTTGAGGGTGATCCGGATCCCGTGCTGTTGCTCCGCACGCTTGCCGACGCCGTCGGTGAGTTGGGGCGGCTGCTCGGGCCCGACCCCGGCGGATGGGCCTGGGGTGCGCTGCACCAGGCTCAGTTGCGGCATCCCATCGCCGGCCTGATCGACGGGCCCGCCCCGGAGTGGGCCTCTCTGGGGCCCGTCCCGCGCGGCGGCAGTGGGGACACCGTGGGGGCCGCCGCCTATGGGCCCGGCTTTCGGCAGACCGCCGGGGCCACCTTCCGGATCGTCGTCGACGTCGGCTCCTGGGACGACTCCGTGGCCATGAACTCGCCGGGGCAGTCCGGTGTTCCGGGCAGTGAGCACTATGAGGATCTGTTCGGGGCCTGGGCCGCCGATGGTTCCTTTCCGCTGCTGTACTCCCGTGCCGCCGTGGAGAAGGGGGCGCGGCGGACGATCACCCTGCTGCCGTCCGTCGCGCCCCTGGGTGTGGAGGAGACTCAGCCCGCCGAACCGAACGGCACATAGTCCACCTCGTACCCGAAATAGCGCGGGCCGGTCAGTGCCAGGCCGTCCGGAGTGGTCCAGCGTGGGTCGCACGGGGCGGCCACGACGCTGACGCGCAGGCCGTAGCGCAGGCCCTCCGTGGTGATCGGGTCGCCTGTTCCGCTGTCCAGGACGCAGATCAGGTCTGGCGTCGTCGTCACGGTCACGTCGTCCCGGACCGCCATCAAGTGTTCGTTCTGGAAGGCGAGTTCGAGCATCTTGTCGGTGTCGGGGCCGGTGCCCTCTATGCGGGCCCGGCCCCGTGCGAAGCCCCGTTCCGTGCGCCGGCCGACATCGACCACCTTGCCCGTCAGGAGCGCTCTGCCGCCCAGCACTCTCCGCGCCGCCGCCACCGGGCCGGTGTGCGCGGCCCGCGCCGTGCGCACCGCCGCGCCCAGTCGCTCGGCGAGCGTGAGCGTCGCCGGGACCAGGCCGGCGGCGAGCTGGTTGCCGCGCAGCACGGTGTCCGCGCAGGCGATCTGGCAGCCGAGTTCCACGCACACCGCTCGCCCGATCCGCTCGGCCGTGTGGTTGTCGACCGCCTCGATGATGATCGTGTTGCCCTTGTCGTCGGCCAGCGCCATCGGGGAGTTGGTGACCCCGATCAGGCCCGGCAGCACCATCTGTGCCTCGGGGAACGCCCGACCCATCGCGTCCCCGTCCACGATCGGCAGACCCGACCGCGCGGCGCAGGCGATCGGCAGCATGGAGTTGACCCCGCCGATCTCGATCGGCGCGATGTGCGTCGCGGGGCGGCCGATGTGTCTTTCCAGGGCGCGTAACGCGGCCAGTTCCTCCAGGCCGTTCGGTACGCGCTCGAGGAGGACGGTCGGGGCGCCCATCCCCGAGATCGGGACGACGGTCGCGTCGGCCGGCACCTCGTCGATGGCGACGACCCGCACCGGGCCGTGCGCCCGGATCGCCTCGTGGGCCAGCAGCTTGCCGATGTACGGGTCGCCGCCTCCGCCCGTGCCGAGGATGCCCGCGCCGCGCGCGATGTCGTCGAGGTTGTCGAGGGTGATTTCACGCATGCGCGGTCGCCCGGTCGGAGCGACGTACCGACGCCCCGGTGATCCGCGCCGGATCGAGGTCGCCGACCGCCTTGACCCGGATGCGTGTCGCGCCGCCGGGCAGATAGGCGAGCGGCACCTCCTCGATGTCGACGACGCGTACGCTGCCGGGGCGCGCCCCGGCGTCCCGCGCCCGCTCCACCGCCTCGTCGCGGGCCCCGGCGAGCACCGAATCCCGCCGCCCTTCCGGGACTTGGTAGACCCGGTCGACCTCGCCGCCGACCTGGGTGATCGCCGCACCGACCGCATTGGCCACGTCGAAGTGGCGTGGCCGGCGCACATCGGCGAAGCCGGGCAGCGCGTCCGGGACCAGGACGGAGCCGCCCCCGACCGCCACTACCGGCAGCGCGGCGGCCGAGGTCCGCATCCGGTCGACGCTCTCGGCGAGCCGCCCGGCGATCCTGTCGAGGGCCTGGTCGGTGAACTCCCGTTGTAGATGCGCTACTTGGGTGCGGTCCCCGACCTCGGCCAGGCCCGCCGCGACCGCGAGGTCCGTCGCCGTCAGTGTCGTGCCGCCGAAGACCAGGGCCTCCTCGGTGAGCCGGTGGCCGACCGACCGTGGGCCTGTCTCCCCGTCCGGTGAGACGAGCGAGCCGCCGCCGATGCCGAGCGAGAGGACGTCGGGGGCGCGGAAGTTGGTGCGGATCCCCGCGGCCCTGCTCTCGCCCGCCGTCTCGCGCGGAAAGCCCCCGCTGAGGATGCCGACGTCGGCCGTGGTGCCGCCCACGTCGACGACCGCGCAGTCTCCCAGCCCGGAGAGGAAGGCCGCGCCCCGCATCGAGTTGGTCGGCCCTGACGCGAACGTCGCCACCGGGTAGGCGCGCGCGAAGTCGACGTCCATCAGCGTCCCGTCGTTCTGCGAGAGGAAGAACGGCGCGGTGACCTCCACCTCCACGAGCGCCTTGCCGAGCGACTCGACGATGACGACCGCCAGATCCCGCAGCGCCGCGTTGATGATCGTGGCGTTCTCGCGGGCGAGGAGTCCGACCCGGCCCAGCTCGTGGGAGAGCGAGAAGTGCGTGCCCACGGCCAGCTCGGCCCGCAGGATCTCGGCCGCGCGCCGCTCGTCCTCCTCGGCGGCCGGCGAGAACACCGATGAGACGGCAACGGAGGTGAGCCCGCGCGCCGCGATGTCCGCCGCGGCCCGTTTCAGTTCCTCCGGGTCGAGCGGCGAAAGCGGCCGCCCGTCGAACTCCCTTCCGCCGTGGCAGAGATAGCCGTGCCCGCCGACGGCGGCCCGCTGCCGTTCGGGCCAGTCCGTCATGGGCGGAAGGGCGGCCGTCGCGGGCAGACCCAGACGTACGGCGGCGACGGGGGCGAGGCGGGCGCCCTCGATGAGCGCGTTGAGGAAGTGCGTGGTGCCGATCATCACCGCCGTGACGGACTCGACGGGTGGATCCAGGGCCCGGACGGCGGCGGTGACCCCGGAGGTGATGTCGGACGTGGTGGGCGACTTGGCGGTGGCGAGCACACGGTCGTCGCCCCCGAGGAGTGCGGCGTCGGTGTTGGTCCCCCCGACGTCGATGCCGATACGCATGGTGGTGGAGTCCTTAGTGTGAGGGCAGTTGACGCGTAGTACGGACGTGACGCTCGCCGCGATCAACCAGCCGGCGCGACGCGCCTTCCGGAAGGGCGGCATCTACCCTCGGACGTCGACCGCCGCCATCTGGAGCCCCGTACGTCCCCCTCGTACGGTCAGCGTGAAGCCGGAAGCGGCGCTACCCCACCACTGGTAGTCGCCGCCCACTCATCCGGCCAGAGCGGAGCCGGTCGTCTACGGGAAGCGTGGCTTCTCCGGGGCCATCGACCGCCTGGTGCCCTCCGTCGCGATCCGCGCGTCGATCTCGTCCTTCGAGAGATAGACGTCGGTGCGCTCGAAGTCCTTGAGCGTGGCGGGGCGTTGGGCCTGGAAGCCGGTGCGTACGTAATCGTTGCCCGCGACCGCGTTCAGACCCCAGTTCGCCGCCGTGCGGAAGCGCGCGGTGAGGGTGCGCAGCGCGCCCAGGTGGTAGCCGCGCGCCACGATCTGCGCGGGCAGGCCCGTCAACTGCACGCCCAGCGGCTTCGACACGGCCTGGGTGCCGCCGAGGTCGACGACCAGGCCCATGTCCTTGTGCCGGTAGTCGGTCAGCGGGTCGCCGTGCAGCGCCGCGGTGATGTTCTTCGCGGCGGCCCACCCCTGCCGCATGGCGTGCTGCGCGGTCGGCGGGCAGATCGCGTCGCCGCCCTTGGCGAGGTCCGGCACGGCCGCCGCGTCGCCGAGCGCGAACACCCCGTCCAGGCCGGGCACTGTCAGATCCGGGCGCACCACCAGGCGGCCCCGGTCGGTCTCGGCGCCCAGCGTGGCGATGAGCGGGCTCGGCGCGACGCCCGCGGTCCAGATCAGCGTGCGGCACGGCAGCACGCGCCCGTCGGTGAGCGTGACGGAGTCCTCGGTCGCCTTGGCCACCGAGACCCCGAGGGACACGTTCAGGCCGCGCCGCCGCAGGATGGCGAGCGCCTTCTCGCCGAGCCGGTCGCCCAGTTCGGGCATCAACTTCGGTGCGATGTCCACCAGATGCCACTTGATCAGCGACGCGTCGAGCCCCGGATACCGCTTCACGGCGGCACTGGTGAGCCGCTGCAGACAGGCCGCCGTCTCCGTCCCCGCGTACCCGCCGCCGACGACCACGAACTGCAGCCGTGACGCGCGCTCCGCCCGGTCCGATGTCGTCGCCGCCAGGTCGAGCTGCGCGATCACGTGGTCGCGGATCCACGCGGCCTCGGCCAGCGTCTTGACGCCCACGGCGTGGGTGTCGACACCGGGGATGTCGAACTGCCGCGTCACACTGCCCGGCGTGAGCACCAGGTAGTCGTAACGCTCCACGACCTCCTCGCCGTTGATCTTCCGTACGATCACGGCCTTCGCGTGCGGGTCCACGCCGATCGCCCCGCCCGGCACGATCACCGTGCGCCGCAGCATCCGGCGCAGCGGCACCGCCACCGCCTGCGGGGTGAGCACGCCCGCCGCGACATGCGGAAGCAGCGGCAGATACAGCTGGCTGTCCTGCGGGCTGATGAGCCGCAGCTGGGCGTCGCTCGCCCTGAGCGTCCGCTCCAGCTTGTGCGCGCACTCCATACCGGCGAATCCGCCGCCGACGATCAGAATCCGGGGAGGTTGCATTCGAGGTCCCTCCAGGGGTGTGGGCTCAGGACGGCGTCGGCACCGTCGGCGGGGACATACGGGTCTCCTCGGAGAGGCGTCCGGTTCATCCTCCGCCGGGGCGCCCGGCGCCGCATGTCGGGTGCACCGGGCGGGTTCCCCCTACCCGGAAGTCAGCCGCCGGACCCACTGAGACGCAGGAAAGGCGCCTCAGATCCCCGGCCGGAAACGCATCGGATGGTCGCCCGGGACCTCGACGACGACGATCTTGACGCCGTCCGGGTCCGCGATCCACATCTCGATCAGACCCCAGGGCTCCTTCAGCGGCGGTCGTGTCACCTCCACGCCGCGCTCCACGAGCTCCGCGTGGGCCGCCTGCGCGTCCGGAACCTGGAGCCACAGCTGCAGGCCGGGCGATGGCGGGCTCTCGGAGCGGCCGGAGACTTCGATGAAGCCGCCGCCCAGGAAGTAGACCGTGCCGCGCTCGGGGCCCGTGCCGAACTCGCGGTAGACGGCCAGGCCGAGCGCCTCGCCGTAGAAAGCGCGCGAGCGCTCGGGGTCGGTGGGGTGGAGCAGGATCCTGCTGCTCAGTACGTGCACCATGCAGCCGCACCTTAGCGGCGGGTTACCCTCGGCGGTGCGCGGCCCGCGCCGCGCCCAGAGCCGCGTCCGAGAACGGAGCACCCGACCCATGGACACCGCACCGCGCCCCAGCACCAGTGACCTCGTCTTCCGGGACGCCACCGACGCGGATGTCGACACGCTCGTCGCGCTGATCGAATCGGCGTACCGCGGTGACACCAGCCGGACCGGCTGGACCACGGAGGCGGACATCCTGGAGGGGCAGCGGACCGACCCCCAGGGCGTCGTCGATGTCATCAAGTCGCCCACGAGCAAGCTGCTCACGGTGGAGCGCGACGGGCGGGTCGTCGCCTGCTGCCAGCTCGAACACCGCGGTACGCACGCCTACTTCGGGATGTTCGCGGTGAGCCCGGACCTCCAGGGCGCGGGCCTCGGCAAAGTCATCATCGCGGAGGCCGAGCGGACCGTCCGCGAGACGTGGGGCGCCCGTGAGATGCACATGACCGTGATCTCCGTACGCGACGACCTCATCGCCTGGTACGAGCGGCGCGGCTACCGCCGTACGGGAGAGATGACGCCCTTCCCGTACGGCGATGAGCGCTTCGGCATTCCGCAACGTGCCGACCTGCAGTTCGAGCTGCTGGTCAAGCCGCTGGCCTGAGGGTCAGGCCGTGAAGCGGCCCGTCCGCTTGATCTCCGGATAGTCCGTCGTCGCGCCGTCCAGCTGCAGCGCGCGCACCAGGCGCAGATCGTCCTGGGTGTTCACGACCCAGCCGATGATCCGCAGGTCGGCCTTCTTGGCACGCTCGACGATCTCCAGCGTCAGGCGCCGGATGTTCAGCACGAGGGTGGTGGCGCCGACCGCCGTGGCGCGCTCCACGACGTCGGTGCCGTAGCGGCTCGCGACGAGCGCGGTGCGTACGCCGGGGACCAGGCGCGCGATCTCGGCGATCGCGTCGTCGTGGAAGGAGATCACCTCCACCCGCGACACCAGATCGCGGCGGTGCATGACCTCGGCGAGGGCGCGCGCGGCCGCCACGTCCTTGATCTCGGCCTGCAGCGGGGCCTTCACGGCGTCCAGGACCTCTTCGAAGACGGGGATGCGCTCGCCGCGCCCCGCGTCGAGCTCCCGCAGCTCGGCCAGGGTCTTCTCGGCGATCGGTCCCTTGCCGTCGGTCGTACGGGCCACGTCGGCGTCGTGCATGACGACGAGGGCGCCGTCCTTGCTCAGATGCAGATCGAGCTCGATGAGATCGAGGCCCGCGGCTTGCGCGGCGATGAAGGAGCGGAGGGTGTTCTCGGGTTCGACACCCATGACCCCGCGATGACCGATGGTGAGGAAGTTCAAGGTTCACTCGCTTCCGTCGACGGCGGCTCGGCGGCCGCGGGGCTGAGGACGGAGGAAAGCCACGCGGCAAGGTCGCAGCCTAATGGCCCGCCTCCGCGATTGAACCGCCCGTACGCGGCCTGCCGGAAGAATCGGAGTCGTTCGCTCGGCTTCCCATGATGCCGAGGATGAGGCCGGTGATGACGGCGGCGACAAGGACTGCGCGGGTGCTCACAGGTGCACTGCTCCGTACGGCGGGGTCGGCTGACCCGCCCCGTCCTACCGGCCGGCGGCCCGTCGCCGCGAGCCGCTTCACCCGTGGGTGGGCGAGTCCTCCAGGGGTTGACCGGGCGCCGCGGGAGCGGTGTTCTCCGTGGGGCCAGCGAGGCCAGCGAGGCCTGCGAGGTCGTCGAGCATCGCCTCGGCCAGGCCGATCTCCGCCTCCAGGCGCCGCGCGCTCCAGCGCAGCGCGATCTGCGGATGCGACCAGGCCTCGACGCCATCGGCGCGGGCGAGCGCCTCGCGCACCTGCGCCAGCTCGCCCCTCGTACGGGCGATGTGCTCGCGCACCCGTGCCCGCAGCTCGTCCGGCTCTGCGAGATGCCCGAGCCAGACCCTCAGGAGCAGCGGATGCTTGAGCACCGGCGGCCCCACGTCCTCGGCGCCGCCCGCCCACCCGGCGAGCGCGGCACGGCCCGCATCGGTGATGGCGTACGTGCGCTTGGTGCGCGGTTCCTCGGGTCCCGAGCGCCGCGACGTGGCGTAGCCGAGGCCTTCGAGGCGGCGCAGCTCGGCGTAGATCTGACTGATGGCGGGCGACCAGTAGAAGAAACGGAGCGAGGCGTCCGCCCACTTCTTGAGCTCGTAGCCGGTGCGCTCGCCGGGGAAGGAGAGCAGGCCGAGCACGGCCCATGCGGTCGGCGGCAGCTCATCGGGCCGCTGGGGCGAGGGGGAACGAGGGACTGCCATATGACTGATTGAAGGGAACGCGGGGTCGTCGGCGCAAGACATGTGCGGTGCGGACCGCCCGCGGGGGTAGGAGAGGAGCATGAACGATCCATCGGGGCGGCGCGCCCGCCGGCTGCTGAGCGCCACCGACCACTTCGCGTTCCATCACGTGGCCGCCCGCTCCTGGCCGGCCGCGGAGCCCGTGCTGCCCCGGCTGAGCCGGAGCGCCGACCGCGGGCTGCTGTGGTGCGGGATCGCCGCCGGGATGTGGGCGTTCGGCGGCGCACGGGGCAGGCGTGCCGCGGTGCGCGGCATCACCTCGCTTGCGCTCGCCTCGGTCACGGTCAACACGCTGGGCAAGCGCGCGGTGCGCCGCAGCCGGCCCGTCCTCGACGCGGTGCCGGTGATACGGCATCTGGCCCGGCAGCCGGTCACCAGCTCCTTCCCGTCCGGGCACGCGGCATCGGCGGCGGCCTTCGCCACCGGCGTCGCGCTGGAGTCGCGGACCCTGGGCGCGGCCGTGGCGCCGGTCGCCTGGTCGGTGGCGTTCTCCCGCGTCTACACCGGCGTGCACTACCCCGGCGACGTCCTGGTCGGCGCCGCCCTCGGCGCGGGTGCCGCCTTCGCGGTGCGCGGCCTTGTGCCCTCCCGTGCGCAGCTGCCGCCGCCCGCGCGGCCCCGGACGGACGCGCCCGCGCTGCCGGACGGCGAGGGTCTGGTGGTCGTGGTCAACCCGTCGTCCGGCAGCCAGCCGCAACTCGTCGATCCCGTACGGCAGTTGAGGATCGCACTGCCCCGCGCCGATGTGGTCCTCTACGAGGACGAGGCCGGACCGCTCCCCAGCGTGATCGAGGAGGCCGCCAAAGACGCGGCCGGGCGCGGCGGCGTGCTCGGCGTGTGCGGGGGCGACGGCACGGTGAACGCCGCCGTCGCACCGGCGCTCCGGTACAAGGTGCCGCTGATGGTGCTGCCCGGCGGGACCTTCAACCACTTCGCGGCGGACCTGGGCGTCGACACCGTCGCGGACGCTTGCGCGGCCGTCGCCGAAGGCAGCGCCGTGCGGGCCGACGTCGGCCGGATCAGGCCGCAGGCCGGGGCGGAGCCGGACGACGGGACGTACTCCGACCCGGTGTACTTCCTCAACACGTTCAGCCTCGGCGCCTACCCCGATCTCGTACGCATCAGAGAGCGCTGGTCACCCAGGATCGGCGGCCCGCCCGCGACCCTGCTGGGCGTCGCCCGGATCGTGCGCGACGGCCGTCCGCTGCGCGCGGTGGTGAACGGACGGGGCCGCTCCCTGTGGCTGCTCTTCGCGGGCAACGGCGCCTACCGCAGCGCCGGCATCGCCCCTGTGCGCCGGCACGACCTGGCCGACGGCCTGCTCGACGTCCGCATCGCGCACGGCGGGCACTTCGCGCGCAGCCGCCTCCTTGTCGCCGCGCTGGCCGGACAGCTGGCGAGGACCCGCTTGTACGCCTCCGCACGGCCCCAGCGCCTTGTCGTCTCCGGCCTGCCGGCCGACACACCGATGGCGTACGACGGTGAAGTCGCCCCCGCTCCCAAGGCGCTGCTTGTCGACAAACTCCCCGAGGCGCTCACCGTGTACCGGCCGACGCCCGGCTGACACGGCGCGGCCGTTACGCCATGCGGCGCAGTCGGCGTGCGCGCGCGGCCCGCCGCCGTTGTGCTGTCGGGCATGGGTTACGACATAGAGAGCCCGCGTGAAGCGGGCACGACACGACGTGACGTACTGAGCGTCGCCGCGGTCCTCCTGGCCGGCGGCGCCCTCACGGTGGCGGGACCCGCGCCGCACGCGGCCGCGGAGTCCGACGGCGGCTGCGGCGCCGGCTACGACGAGGAGTTCGAGGAGGCCCTGGCCGAGGCGGACGAGGCGATCCCGGAGGCCCGCCCCCTCGCCCCGCAGGGCCCACCCGGACGATTCGCCCTGCCGCTGCGCAGACGGTTCCGCGTCAGCGCCCGCTACGGAGCGCGCGGCAACTGGATCGCGGGACACCACACCGGCATCGACCTCGCCGTGCCCCGGGGCACCCCGGTGCACGCGGTCGGCGCGGGCACCGTGGTCCTGGCGCGCTGGTCGGGTGCGTACGGCAAGGCGGTGACGGTGCGTCTGCGGGACGGCCACTACGCGGTGTACGCGCATCTCTCGCGCATCGCGGTCCGCCCAGGGGCCCGCATCGGCACCGGCGACCGCCTGGGCAGCAGCGGCGCCACCGGCCGCGCCACCGGACCACACCTCCACCTGGAGATCCGGGCCAGGCGCGGCTACGGCTCGGACGTCAACCCGGTCAGATATCTGGCGAGACGGGGCGCCCGGCTGCTGTGAGGCCGGGGCCGGAAGCCCGCCTTCCGGGGGTGCGGTCACAGGCCCGGTGACGTCGGAGTTACTGTCGAGTAAGGTCTGCCTCCTGTCACTTGAGGAGGCCGTATGTCGCTCGTGCCGCGTTCCCCTTTGCTCCTGGCCGGTCTGCTGGCCGGGTCCGGGGTCGCCCACTTCGCCGCACCGAAGCCGTTCGACGCGACCATTCCGCGCGCCCTGCCCGGCTCGCCGCGGGCCTGGACGTACGCGAGCGGCGCGGTCGAGTTGGCGCTCGCGGCCGGAGTGGCGCTGCCCCGCACCCGGCGCACCGCGGCGCTGGCCACGGCGGCCTTCTTCGTGGGCGTGTTCCCCGCCAACGTCCAGATGGCGGCCGACTGGCGCCACCGCCCCGCCCCGCTCAGGGCCGCCGCACTCGGCCGCCTCCCGCTCCAGGTCCCGCTCGTGCTCTGGGCCAGGAACGTGGCAGGGGCGGCGCGGGGCGACAGGGCCGCGTGACGGGGTCAGGCCGCCCGCTCCGAACCAGGCCGCTGCGCAAGTGACTTGAGCACAGCCGCGGCCCACGGGGCAGGCCCTACCGCACGCCGGTCAGACCCGCGGCCGCGGCGGAGGTCGCCGTGGTGTGGGCCAGGTGCGCGGTGCGGCTGGCGACGTCGACCGTGTAGACGTCCACGGTCATGGCCCGCTCGGAGACCTTGAGGATCATGAAGCCCACGTCGGAGAAGTTCTGCCAGGCGGCGGGGTGGTCGAAATGGGCCCTGCCGTCACCGGACTTGGCCGCCGCCCCGCAGACGATCTGGCGGGTGCCGGCCGTGCGGGTCGTGGGCTCAAGGACCTGGAGCGTGTGGTCGTGCCCGGACAGGATCAGATCGGCCCGGCCGCACACCACCTGCTCGTACAGCTCCTTGAGGTGGATGCCGCTCGTGTAGTTGCCGATGACGAATCCGTCGTACGAACCGGCGCTGCCGTGCTTGCCGTTGTTGAGGTAGGGGTGGTGGCCGAGCACCACCTTCCAGCGGGCCCGCGATGAGGTAAGCGCTGAGTCCAGCCACTGCCGCTGGGCGCGCATGTACGGGCCGTCCCACTTGTAGTGCGGGTCGGTCTGGGCGACGGTCGATGCGACGGGGTTGGTGTCGAGGGCGAAGAACTCCACCACCGGGTCGCCCCGGCCCTCGGGGGTCGGCAGGGTGACGTTGTAGTAGCGGCTCGGCATGTACCAGCGCGGTGAGGAGGCCGCGTAGGAGACCTCGCGGTCGCCGCGCGAAGGGTCGCCGCCGCTGCCCGGGATCAGGCCCGAGCAGTCGTGGTTGCCGAGCACCATCATCCAGGGGACGTCGATGCCGGCGTTGGGCGTCTCGAACTTGTCCCGGAACTCGGAGTCGTGGTCGGACTCGGGCCCGTTCTCGTAGATGTTGTCGCCCAGACCGACGGCCACCGAGACGCCCTCGTCACGGCAGACCCGCCGGGCGGCCTCGGTCACGGCCAGCTGCTCGTCGCCACCGGTGCCGGAGTCTCCGGTCACCAGGACGGCGAACTCCCCGTTCCTGTTCGGCCCGTCGGGGAAGGGGAACTTCGCGGCGCCCTCCGCCGCCGTGGCCTGTCGCCCGCCGAACGGCAGCACGGCGAGCGCGGCTCCGGCGGCGGCACCGCCGAGCAGCGTACGGCGGTGCAGCGTGAGGGCCCCCGGCCCCCACTTCTCGGCAAGGTCCCGGGCGAGCGGCGCGTCGGCACGCAGCCACTGCTTCTCGGTCAAGTCCGCCCGGGGTGGTATCAGTTCGTCATCGCACATCAGAGCGTTCTCTCATATCGGGGCGGACAGCGGAAGACGATCAGGCGAATTGCCGGTGTCGGTGTCCGCGCCGGTGTCCGGCTTCGGGTTTTTGGTGCTTTCGGCCGTGGGTCCGGACGGGGTGCGCCTCGGGCCCGGCCGGGTCAGCGTCGGTGCGCGCTGCTCAAGCCGCGCGGCGTGCCCGTCGCCCCCATCCGCACCCTCGACGAGGTCTACGACTGCCCGCAGACCGAGGCGCTCGGCATGGTCCAGAAGGTCGACCACCCGGACGTGGGCCCGCTCCAGCAGGTCGCCTTCCCCGTCAGCTTCGGCGGCGAGCGACCCGCCGTACGCACCGCACCGCCCACCCTCGGCCTGCACAGCAGGGACGTACTCGCCGAACTCGGCTATGACGACGCGGACATCGACCGGCTGCTCTCCGGGTCACTCGATCCGCCGTCCCGAGGGGCACCCCGGGCGGCTGAATGGTACGAATCGTGACCAGAAGGAGCGTGGTCACCGTGTCCCGGAACCGCCGCCTGATCCTCAGCTCGCCGTCCGAGGTCTGGAGTCTGCTGGCCGACGGCCGTCGGTACGGGGAGTGGGTGACAGGAACCCAGGAGGTCCTCGCCGCGGACCCGCACTGGCCGGAGGTGGGCGCCCGCCTGCGCGTCCGGGTCGGTGTGGGTCCGCTGGCCTTGGAGGACACCTGCGTCGTCCGCATCTGTGAGCCTCGGCGCCGCCTGGAACTGGAGGCGAAGGCCGAGCCCTTCGGCGCGGCCCGTATCGCCATGCACTTGGTCCCCTGGGCCGAGCACACCCTCTTCATCCTCGAATGGCACCCGCTCAGGGGCCCCGGCACGCGGATGCACGGTCTTCCCGTCGACTACGTGGTCGCGGTGCGCAACGGAATGATGCTGACGAAACTGGCTCGGATCGCGATGCGCGAGCACGGCGAGAGCACTTGATGCCAGTTTCAAGTTATAGCTGGTGGGGGCCCTTGCGGCAAGGCCCCGGTCATGACGCAGAATCATCGTCCTGGGCCGGAACCGGCCTGAATGCAACGTGCTGGATGGGGCTTTGATGATTGATGTGATCGTGGTCGGGGGCGGACCGACCGGCTTGATGCTGGCCTGTGAGCTGCGGTTGCACGACGTGCACGTGGTCGTACTGGAGAAGCTGGACAAGCAGACCGAGCAGTCCCGGGGGCAGGGCCTGCACGCGCGCAGCGTGGAGGTGATGGACCAGCGCGGGCTGCTCGACCGGTTCCTCGCGGTCAGCGAGAAGTTCCAGGTCGGTGGCCTCTTCGGCGGCATTGCGAAGCCGTGGCCCGACCGTCTTGACACGGCCCACCCGTTCGGCGTCGCCACCCCGCAGCCGGAGACCGAGCGGCTGCTCAACCAGCGTGCCATCGAACTCGGTGTCGAGATGCGGCGCGGCTGCGAAGTGGTCTCGGTGAGCCAGTCCGCGGACGGGGACGCGGACGGGGACGAGGCCGGGGTGAGCGTCGAGCTCGCGGACGGCACGCAGCTGAACTCGCGCTACCTCGTCGGAGCCGACGGCGGCCGCAGCACGGTGCGCAAGCTGATCGGCGTCGATTTCCCCGGCGAGGCGGCCACGGTCGAGACGCTGCTCGCCGAAATGGAGGTGACCGAGGACGCGGAGACGATCGCCGCCGCCGTCAAGGAAGTCAACAAGACCCAGCTGCGGTTCGGCATCACTCCTCCCGTGAACGGTCTTTGCCGCATTGTCGTGCCCGCCGACGGGGTCCTCGAGGACCGCGCGACCGAGCCGACCATCGAGGACTTCAAGAAGCAGCTGCGGGCGTTCGCGGGCACCGACTTCGGCGTGCACTCGCCGCGCTGGATGTCCCGGTTCGGCGATGCCACCCGGCAGGCCGAGCGCTACCGGGTCGGCCGGGTGTTCCTGGCCGGCGACTCGGCGCACATCCACCCGCCGACCGGCGGGCAGGGGCTCAACCTCGGCGTGCAGGACGCGTTCAACCTCGGCTGGAAGCTGGCCGCGGCGGTCAACGGCTGGGCCCCGGAAGGGCTGTTGGACAGCTACGAGACCGAACGGCACCCGGTGGCCGCCCGGGTCATCGACAACACCCGCGCGCAGATCACGCTGCTCGGGACCGAGCCGGGTCCGACCGCGCTGCGCGAACTGTTCGCGAAGCTGATGGACTTCGAGGAGGTGAACCGGTACGTGACCGGGATGATCACCGCGGTCGACGTCCGCTACGACTTCGGCGAGGGCCATGACCTGCTGGGCGGGCGGATGCGGGACCTGGAGCTGAAGCGGGGCCGGCTGTACGCGCAGATGCACGAGGGCCGCGGGCTGCTGCTCGACCAGACCGGCCGCCTTTCGGTGGGGGGCTGGGCGGACCGGGTCGACCACATCGTCGACGTGAGCGAGGAACTGGACGTGCCCGCGGTGCTGCTGCGGCCGGACGGGCACGTGGCGTGGGCCGGCGAGGACCAGCAGGACCTGCTCGACCGGCTGCCGAAGTGGTTCGGAACCGCCGCGGGCTGATACGGGCACGAACGAGGAGGGTCCTCGACCACGATCGTGGTCGAGGACCGTTCCCGGTCTCAGGAAGGCACTCAGATGGCCACGGACGCGGGCTCCAGCACGAAGACGGGGATCACGCGGCCGGCCTTCTCCTGGTACTCGGCGTACGGCGGATACGCGGCGACCGCGCGCTCCCACCACTCGGCCTTCTCGTCCCCGGTGATCTCACGGGCCGTCATGTCCTGGCGTACGGCGCCGTCCTGGAGCACCACGTGCGGCTCGGACTTGAGGTTGAAGTACCAGACCGGGTGACGCGGGAAGCCGCCGTTCGAGGCCACGGCCGCGTACCGGCCCGCGTGCTCCACGCGCATCAGCGGGCTCTTGCGGATCTTGCCGGTCTTCGCGCCGCGCGTCGTGAGAATGACGACAGGGAGGCCCGTGTCCCAGAGCGTCGCTCCCTGTACGCCGTCCGAACTCTCGTACAACTCGACCTGTTCACGCACCCATTGCACCGGATTCGGCACGTAGTCGCCCTCAAGAGGCATTGCCTTCACCCCGTCGTCGCGTACGGATTGTGTTGCTCAGTCCAGCACAAGCGCCGCGCGGAGTCATCATCGCCGTACCGGTGGTCAGGGTCGAGATGGGCGGGCGCTACGAGTCTGCGGCGGGTGGTGGGTCGAGCATCGGTACGAGGAACTGCCGGGCCACCGCGCGTACTTGCTCCTCGTCGTCGAGGTCGATGACGTGGCTGGGGATGACCAGGAAGGACGCCGAGACCCGGACCATCATCTCGGCCACGACGTCCACGTCTACGTCGCGGGAGACCTTGCCCGCCCGCTGCTCGCGGCGCAGCCGGCCCGCGACGAACTGCTGCACGACGGCCAGCGTGCGGCCCCCGTCGCTGGTCATGGACGGCACGACGGCGTCCGGCTCCACGTCCATCAGGCCGCCGATGAGGGGATTGCGGCGGATGGCCTGCAGTGAGCTCACGAAGCCGAGCACCACGCGGTCGGCGACGGTTTCTGCGCCCTGGACGTCGACGATGAACTGGTCGAAGTACCGCCGGAATTCACGCCTTACGACCTGTTCGACCAGCGCGTCCTTGGTGGCGAACCGGCGGTAGACGGTGATCCGGGAGACCCCCGCGCGGCGCGCCACATCCTCCATCGTGGACCGGCGAATGCCCATGCGGCGGAACTGCTCGAAGGCGGCGTCGAGCACGCGCGTGGTGACCTCGTCGTTCTCGTCGACCCGCTCGGCCGCCTCGGTGAACGCGCGGTCCAGTACGGAATCCGAGTCCTGGGGCGTGGCAAGGAAGGGAAATGCAGGTCGTTCCACGGTCGCCTTTCTGAGGGGGCGTTCCTCAACTCCCCATGCACTGAAGGCGAGTTGCAGAAGTCGTCCCCGGAGTCTGGTGCTCCGATCCGGGTTGTGCTTCTCTCGATGAAACGCCGATGAAACGCAGCTACGCAATCTGTATCAGGGTATCAGTCAGCGCTGAGGCGACTCAAGGAGGAGTTCCGGGCCATGGATGAACTCAGCAGACGCAAGATGCTGCTCACGGGCGGAGCCCTTGGCGCGGTCGGTGCGCTCGGTGTGGCGTCGCCGGCGAGCGCGCGGTCCGTCTGGTCCTGGGCGGCGAGCGGCTCGGTGGCCGGGTCGGGCGCCGGCACCGACCCTCAGTGGGTCTGGGACGACGAGGCCGACCAGCTCCTTGGTGCCGTCCTCGACCGCGGCGACGTACCCAAGGTCAACGAGCTGCTGCGCACCTGGACCCGCAATGACCAGCCGCTCCCGGCCGGACTGCCTCCGGATCTGCGGCAGTTCATGGACAAGGCCCGCCAACTGCCCTCCTGGGCCGACCGGAAGAAGCTCGAGACCGCCGCGCAGTTCAACGAGGCCAGGGGGCTCTACCTCAACATCCTCAACGGCATCGGCGGCGGCATGCTGAGCACCGCCATCCCCCGCGAGGCACGCGCCGTGTACTACTCCAAGGGCGGCGCGGACATGGAGGACCGGGTCGCCAAGACCAGCAAGCTGGGCTTCGCCGTGGGCGCTCTCGATGCGTACCGGCCCGACGGCACCTGCATCGTGGAAGCGGTCAAGACGCGGATGGTGCACGCGGCGGTACGCAACCTGCTGCCGAAGTCCCCGAGTTGGTCCGACACCAGCGGCGGCCAGAAGATCCCGATCAGCCTCGCGGACATGCTGGTCACCTGGCACACCCTGCCCACCTACGCGATGCGCAAGATGCGCGAGTGGAAGGTCCCGATCAGCTCCGCCGAGTCCGACGCCCATCTGCACGTGTGGCAGGTGACCGCGCACATGCTCGGCATCCGCGACGAATACATCCCCGCGAGCTGGGAGGCGGCCGAGGCCCAGTCCAAGCAGCTCCTCGACCCCGTACTCGGCCCCACGCGCGAAGGCGTCGAGCTGACCGACATCCTGCTGGGCCAGCTCGCCGAACAGACCAGCCCCGGAAGCGTCGACCGCCCGCTCGTCAACGCCTTCGCCCGGTACCTCGTGGGCGACAGGATCGCCGACTGGGACGGCATCCCCCGCGAGCCGTTCTGGGAATCGGCGGTCAAGACCGCATGGCCGCCGCTGGTGGCGTTCCGCGAGGGGCTGATCAAGCTGCCCCTGGTGCCGAAGATCGCCTGGACGATCGACGAAGCGGCCCGCAAGTACATCCTGTTCTACCTCTCCAAGGGACGCGTGATCCACCTCGACATCCCCGACGCCAACCGGCCCGCCTGACCCCCTGACTCAAGGAGGAGTTCCGAGCATGGATGAACTCAGCAGGCGCAAGATGCTGCTCACGGGCGGAGCCCTGGGCGCGGTCGGTGCGCTCGGCATGGCATCGCCGGCGAGCGCGCGGTCCGCGTGGACCTGGGCGGCGAGCGGCTCGGTGGCGAGGGCGGGCGAAGGCACCGACCCTCAGTGGGTGTGGGACGAGGAGGCCGACCAGATCCTTGGTGCCGTCCTCGACCGGGGCGACGTACCCAAGGTCAACGAACTGCTGCGGACCTGGACCCGCAATGACCAGCCGCTCCCGGCCGGGCTGCCTCCGGATCTACGGCAGTTCATGGACAAGGCCCGCCAACTGCCCTCCTGGGCCGACCGGAAGAAGCTCGACACCGCCGCGCGATTCAGCACGACGAAAGGGATCTACGTCGGTGCCCTGTACGGGCTCGGCAGTGGTCTGATGAGCACCGCCATCCCCAGGGAGGCCCGCGCCGTCTACTACTCCAAGGGCGGCGCGGACATGAAGGACCGCATCGCCAAGACCGCGAAGCTCGGGTACGACATCGGGGACCTGGACGCCTATCAGCCCCAGGGCTCCATGATCGTGACAGCGGTGCGGACCCGGCTCGTGCACGCGGCGGTGCGCAACCTGCTGCCGAAGTCTCCGGGTTGGTCCCAGACCAGCGAAGGACAGAAGATCCCCATCAGCCAGGCGGACCTGATGGTCACCTGGCACAGCCTGGCCACTCTCGTCATGCGCAAGCTGCTTGAGTGGAAGGTTCCGGTCTCCCGCGCCGAGTCCGAGGCCTATCTGCACGTCTGGCAGGTGACCGCGCACATGCTCGGCGTCCGCGACGAGTACATCCCGGCCACCTGGGACGCGGCGAACGCCCAGTCCGAGCAGCTCCTCGACCCCGTACTCGCCCGCTCGGACGAGGGCGTCAAGTTGACCGAGATGCTCCTCGACATCGTCGCCGAGCTCGACGCCGGTGTGTCACGGCCCCTGGTCAGCGCGTTCTCCCGGTACACGCTCGGCGACCGGATCGGCGACCTGATCGGTCTGTCCGAGGAACCGTTCTGGCAGCCGCTGATCTCGAAGTCCTGGCCGCTCCTTGTGGCCTACCGGGAAAAGCTGATCCCGTTGCCCCTGGTCCCGGAGGCCGCCTGGGCCATGGAGGAAGCCCTCCGCAAGTTCGTCCTGCTCTTCTTGTCGGAGGGCAGGCCCATCCACCTGGAGATCCCTGACGCGAACCGATCGCACTGATGGAGCCGGAGTCGGTGCCGGAGTCCGGTACCTCCGGGATCGGGCGGCGCCGCTTCCTCGGTTACGTGCTTGCCGCGCCGACCCTGCTGACCGCTGCCCAACTCGGGCCTGCACCAGGAGCCGTGGCCGGGATTCCGTCACCGGAGGTCACCGAACTTGTCGACCTCAACGACGTGATGACCGCGGCCGCCCTGCCGACGTCGAACCTGATCACGGTCGAGGTCGGCAGGGACGGCACCGTGTCGTTCGCACTGCCGCGGGCCGAGGTCGGCCAGGGCATCACGACGTCGACGGCCATGCTGATCGCCGAGGAGATGGACGTGCCGCTCGACCGGGTACGGGTGACGCTGGCCGACGCACGGCCGGAGCTGGTCTTCAACCAGCTCACCGGCGCGTCGAACACGACCGTCTCGACCTACACCCCGATCCGGGTCGCCGCAGCAGTCGCCCGCGGCCGGCTGCTGCGAGCCGCGGCCGTCGAACTCGGCGCGGCAGTCGGCGACCTCACTCTGAAGGGCGGAGTCATCACCGGCGGCGCGGGCGGAAACTGCGTCGGCATCGGCGCGCTCTCCGAGAAGGCCGCGAGCAGCGAGCCGCAGCGGGTGTCCGTGGAGCTCAAGGAGCGCCGCGAGTTCACCGTCATCGGCACGCCACAGAACCGCGTCGACGCGCTCGCCGCGGTCACCGGGCGCAAGAAGTTCGCGATGGACCTCGACGTACCAGGCGCCAGGCCGACGATGGTGTGCCGTCCGCCGACCATCAACGGCAAGGTCCGCTCCGTGGCCAACCTCGGAGAGGTCCGGGCCCTGCCCGGCGTCACCGATGTCGTGGCGGTCTCCACCGGTGTCGCGGTGCGCGCGGAGACCTTCGGCCAGTGCATCGACGCCGTACGCGCCCTGCGTGTGTCGTGGAAGCCCGGCAGCGCGGAAGGCAAGTCCGACGAGACGGTGCTCAGGGAGCTGCGAGCCGCCGAACTGCCGCTGGGGCTTCCGCCGGTGACACCGTCCGTGGAGGCCACCTTCACCTTCCACTTCCGCAGCAACAGCGCGCTGGAGCCCAACTGCGCGATAGCCGACGTGCGTTCGGACCGAGCCGAGATCTGGTCGGGCCTGAAGGCGCCGATCGTCGCCAAGCAGGCCATCGCCGCCCGGCTCGGCCTGCCGCAGAGCGCGGTCACCGTCCACGTCACCGAAGGCGGCGGCTCCTTCGGGCGGAAACTCTTCTTCGACGCCGCGCTGGAAGCCGCCGAGATCTCCAAGGAGTTCGGCAAGCCCGTCAAGCTCATGTGGCACCGCGCCGACGACGCCCGCCAAGGGCGCACCCACCCGATGGCCATCTCACGCGTACGCGCCGCCTACCTCGGCAAGACGGTGCTCAGCTACCGGCAGCGGCACACCAGCATCGCCACGGACCTCGGGCACGGCCTCGGCGAGGTTTTCACCGCCCTGGCCGCGAAGCTGCCCGTGGGCGACATCGGCTTCTCCGAGACGTTCTTCCAGCTCTCCCAGTCGATGCCCTACGACTTCGGCGTCAACAGCCGGCTGCTCAGCGAGACCGACAAGGGCTTCAACACCGGCAGCATGCGCAATGTCTACTCGCCCGACGTCACTTGCGCCCGCGAGCTCGTCGTCGACCGGCTCGCCGCGAAGATGGGCAAGGACCCCTTCGCGTTCCGCCGCGACCTCCTGCGCGACGACCGTGCCCGGGCGGCGCTCGACAAGGCCGCCGAGGTGGGGAAGTGGGGCCGGGCGATGCCTGACGGCACCGCGCAGGGCATTGCCCTGCACTCCGAATACCACTCCGTCAACGCGGTGTTGGTGGAGATCGACTGCCGGCCCGAGACCGTCGACCGCCCGATCCGTGACGGCGTGACAGGCCCGCGCGTCACCAAAGCCGTGATCGCTGTGGACGTCGGGCTCGCCGTCAACCCACGGGGCCTGGAAGCCCAGATGATGGGCTGCCTCATGGACGGCATCGCGCTGACCCTGACCTCCAGCCTGCACCTGCGCGACGGCCACTTCCTCGAAGCGAGCTGGGACAACTACTTCTACACCCGGCAGTGGAACACACCCCCCGAGCTGGAGATCATCGTCATGCCGACCACCACCGGGAAGCCGGGCGGCGCAGGGGAGTTGGGCGTCGCCGCGTCGATGGCGGCGGTCGCCTGCGCGTACGGCCGGGCGACCGGCACGATGCCGACCAGGTTCCCCATCAACCACGGCACGCTCTCCTTCGAGCCCAAGCCGACCGTCCCGCCGATCCCTCAGTCCCCGTCCGACGGCCGGAACCACGCCCGCTGAAACATCCGCCGAAGCAACACCGAACCGAAACAAGGAGATCCTGTGCCGGAGCACACCTTCCGCCTCAACGGCGAGCAGGTCACCGTCGACGTCGCCGACGACGTACGGCTGCTGTGGGTGCTGCGCGACATCCTCGGCGTGACCGGCCCGAAGTACGGCTGCGGCATCAACGTCTGCAAGGCCTGCACGAGCCACCTCAACGGCAAGGCCGCCAACCCCTGCGCGATCCCCATCAAGGAGCTACGGCCGACCGACGAGGTCACCACCATCGAAGGGCTCCCGGCCACGGTGGGCGCGGACCTGCACCCGATGCAGCAGGCCTGGCTCGACCAGGACGTGGCCCAGTGCGGCTACTGCCAGCCCGGCCAGATCATGGCAGCGGTCGCCCTGGTCAAACGTGTCGCAGAGGAAGGCCGCCAGATCACCGACGCCGACCTCGACGGCATCCGCAACATCTGCCGCTGCGGCACGTACGTCCGTATCCGCGACGCGGTCAAGGCCGGCGCCGAGAACATGTGAGGGTCAGCCGCCGGTGACGGTGGCGTGGGGGGATTCGTCGACGTGGAGGGTGAAGACGTCGGGCCGGGCGTAGTGGCCGGTGGGGTCGAAATCGAAACGGGCGCGGACGAGGTCGTCGAGGTCGAGTTCGGCGGTCAGGATGCCCTGGCCGTCCCGCAGCGGCCCGGCCAGGACCTCGCCGAGCGGGGAGACGATGACGGAGCCGCCACCGATCAGGACCGTGCCGGGCTCGTCGCTCTGAGTGGGGTGGAGGTCGTCCGGCAGGTCGTCGCGGCGCAGGTACTGGCAGGCGCCGAGGACGAAGCAGCGGCCCTCCAGGGCGATGTGCCGCATGGTGGCCTGCCAGGCGTCGCGGTCGTCGACGGTCGGTGCGCACCACAGGTCGACGCCCTTGGCGTACATCGCCGTACGGAACAGCGGCATGTAGTTCTCCCAGCAGATGGCCGCGCCGATGCGTGCGGTGCCGGTGTCGACGACGGGGAGCGTGGAGCCGTCGCCCTGGCCCCACAGGTAGCGCTCGGCGGCGGTCGGCATCAGCCTGCGGTGCAGGCCCAGGTACCCGTCGGGGCCGAAGAACAGCGCCACGCAGTACAGGGTGCCGCCCTGCCGCTCGACCGCGCCGACCACGGCGTGGCAGCCGAGTTCCCGCGTGACGGCGGCGAGGGCGACGACCTCGGGGCCGGGGACGTCGATGGCGGCGGCGTGATAGCGGCGGAACAGCTCGCGTCCTGCCGGGGTGCGGCCGCCCACCGTGATGCCGAAGTCAAGGCCCTTGGGGTAGCCGCCGAGAAACGCCTCGGGGAGGACGACGACCTCGGCGCCGTGGCCGGCGGCGGCCTCGCGGATCAGCTCCTCGGCGCGGGCCAGCGCGGTCGGCGTATCGAACAGCGGGGCGGACGCCTGAACGACGGCGGCGGTCACGGTGCGGCGGGGCGTGGCGGTCTCGGGGTTCATGGGTCGAAGCCTGGCAGGTCGCCCATCTGGGGTGCCGTGGACGTCCACAGGCGACGCTCGACCATGTCGACAGTAATGCCTGTCGCACACGCACCTCGACAGTTAAAGTTGTCGCATGGATGAAGCGGTAGAGATCCCGACCCCCGACAAGAACGACGAGAACTTCTGGGCCACCGTCATGACTCTGATGGAGCCCGCCTGGAGCGAGCCCACCGAGGACGACACGTTCACCATGGACGACCGGGTCCTCGACGCGGTCCGTGCGCTGGCCGAACGGATTTCGACGCGTGCGCTGGCCTATCGCGCCGCCGGCAAGCACTTCGACCCCGCGCTCATGGCCTCGCCCGATGTGCAACTGGCGCTGCTGCGGGCGCTGTACGAAGCAAAGCAGTCCGTCGACCGGCTGGCGGAGAGTGCCGCCACCGTCGCCGGTCGCAGCGGGGCGAGCTATGCCCAGCTGGGCGCGGCCTGGGGTGGCATCAAACGCCAGTCCGCCCGCCTCAAGTGGCCCCACGCGGTGGTCAAGAAGGCCGCCAGCGGGTCCATCCCGCTCCGCTACGCGGGCGGTTCCGCCGTGGTTCACCACGACCCGGACGCCGACTCCTGGTGGTACAGCGCCACCGCCGCGGACCAGCGGGAAGAGGAGTCCGAGGCCGTCCACGGCACCTATGCCGAGGCCATCGCGGCGGCGACCGAGTTCCTGTTGGCGCACGCCTTGCCTGCCGGGCAGGACCCCGCGTGACGACCTGAACGGTCGTCCCAGGGCTTTCCCGTGTGTACGGGGCCCTTGCTTCCTCGCTATCTGACGACTAGTCATATAGCTAATCGAAACAAGGGCTCCGCCACCACGGCGCTCAACTCCCTGGAGGGCAAGTGAAGTTCTCCGTCATATTCGAAGCGCAGCTCGCCGACCCCACCGTCGAGCGCGAGCACCAACTCTTCCGTGACAGCGTCGAACAGGCCGTGCTGGCCGAGCAGATGGGGTTCGACCGCATCTGGGCCGTCGAGCACCACTCCCTCAAGTGGTACGCGCACATGAGCGCCCCGGAGGTCTTCCTGGCCTGGGTCGCCGCGCGCACCAGCACCATCCGGATCGGGCACGGCGTGGTCTGCATGCCGTTCAACTTCAACCACCCGGCGCGGGTCGCCGAGCGTGCCGCGATGCTCGATCTGCTCTCCGGCGGCCGGCTCGACCTCGGGGCGGGGCGCGGTGGCACGCTGCAGGAGACCTCGCTGTGCGGCGTCGACAAGGAACGTACGGCGCAAGAGGTCGAGGAGGCGCTGCGGATCATCGGGAAGGCTTGGGCGAGTGAGGAGTTGGAGCATCACGGTGAGCTGCTCGACATCGATCCGCACCCGATCCTGCCCCGGCCGAAGCAGACCCCGCACCCGCCGCTCTTCCTCGCCTGCAGCAGGACAGAAACCCTGAAGCAGGCGGCCGAACTCGGCATCGGCGCCCTGGTGATGGGCTTCGCCGGGCCCGACTCGATCGCCGAAATGCGGGCCGCCTACGACGCGGCGATCGCGGACCGTACCGACGCGCGCTTCGTGTCGAGCGTCGTCAACGACCACTTCTCCGTGCTCTGTCCGACGATCGTGCTCGACGACCGGGACACCGCGCGGAGCGTCGGCATCCGGGGTCAGCGGTTCTTCGCGCAGTCCATCGGGCACTGGTACGGCGGCGCGGGCATCCCCGACGAGGCCGTGGTCGAAGGGGCCGACGAGGCGGCCGCGATGCGGGAGGCCGCCGAGCAGGTCGTCGCGCGGCTGCATGAGCACAACATCCCGGTGCGGCCCACCTCCACGGCCACCTTCAACGCCGATCACGCCTACGGGACGGCCGACGACGCCATCGCCTACGTGGAGCGGCTGCGCGACGCGGGCGCCGACGAGATCATGTGCCTCGTCCAGATGGGCACCGTCCCGCAGGAGGCCTGCATGGAGACGCTGCGGCAGTGGGGCGAGAAGGTCATCCCGTACTTCCGGGCCCAGGAAGTCTGAGCGTGGGCGCGGAGGGCGCACGCCCAGGAAGTCTGAGCATGCGAGCGGACAGCGATCGCCTCACCCCCGAGGCACGGCCCCTCGTCGACGCGCTGAGCGCGGCCTTCCCCGACCTCGGCGGCACCGTCACCGACGCGGCCGAGGCCCGCCGCATCCTCGCCGCGACACCGTCCACGGGCAAGGCCCCGCCGCCCGTGGGCGCCGTGGAGGACCGGACCGTCCCGGGGCCTGCCGGCGCCCCCGACCTGCCCGTGCGCGTCTACCGACCCGAGGGGGCCGGCCGCCACCGGCCCACCGTCGTCTTCTTCCACGGCGGGGGCTACACGATCTGCGGGCTCGACACCCACGACGCGACGGCCCGCCGACTGTGCGCGGAGTCCGATGCCGTCGTGGTCTCCGTCGCGTACCGCCTCGCCCCCGAGGACCGCTTCCCGGCGGCCGCCGAAGATGCGTACGCCGCCCTGTGCTGGGCCGCGGCCGAGGCCGGGGCGGGCGGGCTCGGCGGTGATCCCGGCGCGGTCGTGATGGCGGGGGACAGCAGCGGCGGCGGCCTCGCCACCGTCGCTGCCCTGATGGCGCGCGACCGCTCGGGCCCGGGCGTGGCGCTCCAGGTGCTGATCTACCCGGTCCTCGACGCGGGGCAGGACAGCGCCTCGTACACGTCGAACGCGAGCGGCTACTTCCTCACGGCCGCGCACATGCGCTGGTTCTGGGAGCAGTACCTCGGCCCGGACGGCGACGGTACGCATCCCTACGCATCGCCCCTGCGGGCCGGCCTCGCCGCGCTGCCGCCCGCGCACATCGTCACCGCGGGCTGCGATCCGCTGTGCGACGAGGGCCGGGCGTACGCGGCCCGGCTGCGCTCGGCGGGGGTGGCGGTGACCGAGGGGCACCATCCGGGGATGTTCCACGGATTCCTGGGCTTCCCGCAGCTCCTGGGAGAGGCGCGGTCGGCGCTGGCGGATGTGGCAGAAGCGGTCGCCCTGACGGTGTCGGACAGGAAAAACAGCGGTGATGTCGGGGGTAACACAGGATAATTTCCCGAGCCTCCCCTTGTGGTGGAGAACCTCGCCCGCATACGGTGTCCATACGCGAGGTTCTCCCGTGGAGGTTGACAAGTGACGGAAATTCTTGTGCAGAAGGCGACGGAAGGGGCTGTTCCTTCCGCGAGTGGGGGTGGCCCCACGGGAAGGGTTGTGGAGCACCCGGCTTGGCCGATGCTCAAGGACTCCGTGGAGGAGATCCGGCCGTGGCAGTCCGCCGACGGCTCGATCGACTTCGACGCGGAGGGCGCACCGGCGAAGTCCGTGGCCGAGTTCGCCGTCGACCGCGCGATATCCGCGATCGACCAGCTCGCCCCGCTGCTTCCGCACGACGCCGCGTACCACCAGGCGCTGGTCAAGGACCTGCGGCGCTGGGCGGACGACGGCTTCAAGGTGCCGGACTTCCTCGACTCGCTGCTGGCCTTCCAGCCCGCGGCGCACCGCGAGGACGGCCTGCAGCACCTCGTGGTCTTCCCCATGTACACGCAGAACGGCAACCCGGACCGCAATCTCGAAGCGGTCGTGCTGCGCATGGTCTGGCCCGACTGGCTGGCCGAGCTCGAGCGCACGCGCTACGACAACCCGCTGTTCTGCGGCATCACCTTCGAGGACTTCACCGCCGGGTACGACACGAACTCGGCCGTGCTCTTCCCGGAGACCATCGCGGTGCGCGAGGCCCCCGAGCGCTTCAGCTGGGGCGGCATCTTCTGTGACCGAGAGGCGGCCCGCTTCCGCCGCGTCACCGAGGCCTCCGTCGACATCCTCGGGATCGAACTGCCGGACGACATCCGCGAGATGATCGGCGACCAGGACCGCTGCGAGCAGGCATTCGTCCTGTGGGACATGGTCCACGACCGCACCCACAGCCACGGCGACCTGCCATTCGACCCCTTTATGATCAAGCAGCGCCAGCCGTTCTGGATGTACGGCCTCGAGGAGCTGCGCTGTGACCTCACCGCCTTCAAGGAGGCCGTGAAGCTGGAGGCCGAGGGCGTCCCGCAGGCCCGTGATGTGCAGTATGCCGTCCTCTTCGACCGGATGTTCCGCTTCCCGGTCACCGGCGACCGCGTCAAGAATTACGACGGGCTCGGCGGCCAGCTGCTCTTCGCGTACCTGCACAAGCACGACGTCGTCCGCTGGACGGACAACAAGCTCAAGATCGACTGGGAGCGTGCGCCGCAGGTCACCAATCAGCTGTGCGCCGAGATCGAGGAGCTTTACCGCGCGGGCATCGACCGCCCCAAGCTGGTGCACTGGTTCGCCGCGTACGACCTGGTGTCCCAGTACCTCGCCCCGCACCCGGGATCGCGCTGGGCCAAGGGCCCGGACGCCCTGGACACGCAGCTGCCGCCCCGGAAACTCGTCGACGACGTGCTTCCCGACGAGTTTCCGCTCAGCATGTTCTATGAGGCGCTCTCCAAGAAGCTCAAGCATGTGATCGCCTCCACCAAGGGGATCACCGCGGCGGGCGCCGAGCAGGTCGCCGCGTGAGCGGCCGCACCAAGGAGGCGAGGACGATGTCCGCACTCGATGGAGCCGTGGTCGCGGTCGCGGGGGCAGCAGGGCCTGCGGGCCGTGCCACGCTGCTGAGGCTGGCCGAGGCCGGAGCCACGGTCGTGGCGTCCGACGCCGACGCGGCGCGCCTGGCGGAGGCCGTGGACGCCGCGCGGTACGCGCACGGCGGGGCCACCGTCGTCGGTGACACGGTCGACCTCCTGGATCTGGACGCGACCCGCGAGTGGGCCGCGCGCACGGAGAAGGAGTTCGGGCGGATCGACGGCCTGGTGCATCTCGTCGGCGGCTGGCGCGGCAGCGCCACCTTCGCCGAGACCGACCTCGCCGACTGGGACCTGCTCGAAAAGCTCCTGATCCGTACGGTGCAGCACACCTCCCTGGCTTTCCAGGACGGCCTGCAGCGCAGCGACCGCGGCCGCTACCTCTTGATCAGCGCGGCCGGCGCCTCCAAGCCGACGGCCGGCAACGCGGCGTACGCGGCGTCGAAGGCCGCGGCCGAGGCCTGGACGCTCGCCCTCGGCGACGCCTTCCGCAAGGCGGGGGCCGAGCAGGGCCTGACGTCGGCGGCTGCCATCCTGGTGGTCAAGGCGCTGGTGCACGACGCGATGCGCGCGGAGCGGCCCAACGCGAAGTTCGCGGGCTTCACGGACGTCAAGGAGCTGGCCGAGGCCATCGCCGGCGTCTGGGAGCGGCCCGCCGGGGAAGTGAACGGAAACCGCCTGTGGCTGACCGAGAAGCCGTGACCGCTCGCGACACGCGTGAAGCTGTGAACCCTCCGAAGACCGACGCACGCCGTCATCACGACCCGGACGTAAGGGGTTTCGCGAGCGACAACTACGCGGGCGCCCACCCGGAGGTTCTCGCCGCCATCGCCCTTGCCAACGGCGGTCACCAGATCGCGTACGGCGAGGACGACTACACGGCCAACCTCCAGCAGGTGATCCGCGGCCACTTCGGCCCCACCGCCGAGGCGTTCCCGGTCTTCAACGGCACGGGTGCCAACATCGTCGCGCTCCAGGCGATCACCGACCGCTGGGGCGCGGTGATCTGCGCCGAGTCCGCGCACATCAACGTGGACGAGGGCGGCGCTCCCGAGCGCATGGGCGGTCTGAAGCTGCTCACGGTGCCCACGCCCGACGGCAAGCTCACCCCCGAGCTGATCGACAAGCAGGCGTTCGGCTGGGACGACGAGCACCGTGCGATGCCGCAGGTCGTCTCGATCGCGCAGAACACCGAACTGGGCACGCTCTACACGGTGGACGAGATCCGCGCCATCTGCGACCACGCGCACAAGCTCGGCATGAAGGTGCACCTCGACGGCTCGCGGATAGCCAACGCGGCGGCCGCGTTGGACGTCCCCATGCGGACGTTCACGAACGCGGTCGGCGTGGACATCCTGTCCCTGGGCGGCACGAAGAACGGCGCTCTGTTCGGCGAGGCCGTCGTGGTCATCAACCAGGACGCCGTCAGCCACATGAAGCATCTGCGCAAGATGTCCATGCAGCTCGCCTCCAAGATGCGCTTCGTTTCAGTGCAGTTGGAGGCCCTGCTCGCCAAGGACCTGTGGCTGCGCAACGCCCGGCACGCGAACGAGATGGCGCAGCGCCTGGCCGAGGGCGTGCGCGCCGTGCACGGCGTGGAGATTCTCTACCCGGTGCAGGCCAACGCGGTCTTCGCACGGCTGCCGCACGACGTGAGCGAGCGGCTGCAGAAGCAGTACCGCTTCTACTTCTGGGACGAGGCGGCCGGCGACGTCCGCTGGATGTGTGCCTTCGACACCCGCGAGGAGGACGTCGACGGCTTCGTCGCGGCGCTCAAGGAGGAGATGGCGAGGTAGTACCTCGCAGACTCTGGACCGTTGCATAGGTATGCGATCGACCGTAAAAGCATTGACTCACGGTCGGTCGCATTTCTATGCTCCCGGGTCATGCAGATGATCCAGGAAATCCCTGACCTGTCCGCCTACTTGGCCGCCGACGAGGTCATCGACCATCACCATCCGGTCGTACGCGAGACCGCCGCACGCCTCGCCGGGCAGGCCGCCGATTCATACGCATACGCCCAGGCGGCCTTCGAGTTCGTGCGCGACACCATCCCGCACTCCGCCGACAGCGGCGATCTGCGCGTGACCTGGCGCGCCTCCGACGTCATGGAGCAGGGCACGGGCATCTGCCATGCCAAGGCGCACGCGCTGGCCGCGCTGCTGCGCGCCGAGGACATCCCCACCGCGCTCTGCTATCAGCGCCTCGCGTACGACGCGGGCACGGGGTACTGCGTGCACGGCCTGGTCGCCGTCCGCTTCCAGGGCGCCTGGCATCGGCAGGACTGCCGGGGGAACAAGCCCGGCGTCGACGCCCAGTTCTCGCTCGGCGCCGAGAGGCTCGCCTTTGTGCCGGAAGCGGAGTCCACTGAGATGGACTATCCAGTACTCTATGCTGCACCGCATGCGACGGTCCTGCGCATCCTGCAGAGCGCCCCGGACCGTCCGTACCTGTGGGAGAACCTTCCCGACGCACTCTGAACAGCCGCACAGCCGCACAGCCGCACTCCGAACGCAAGGCAGCCGATGACCTTCCAGATCACCGTGACCGACGAAGTCCGCGCCCTCGCCCCCGACTTCACCCACGTCGCCATCGAGGCGTACGGACTCACCAACGGGCCGAGCACCGACGAGGCCTCGGCACTCCTCGACGAGGCCGCACGTCGGCTCACCGAGCGGCTCGGCGGCCGTGCCCCGCACGAGGACCCGCACATGGCGGCCTGGCGCGCGGCGTACACGGCCTTCGGCGCGAAGCCGTCCCGGACCCGCAACTCCGCCGAGGCGCTGGCCAAGCGGGCCCTCGCCGATGGCGGGCTGCCGCGGATCAACACCTTGGTGGACGTTTACAACGCGATCAGCGTCGCCCATCTCATCCCGGTCGGCGGCGAGGACCTGGACCACATCAAGGGCGGCATGCGACTGGTGCTGGCCACCGGCGCGGAGGACTTCGTGACCATGGCCGCGGGGGAGCAGGCGGTCGAGCATCCCGACGCGGGCGAGGTCGTCTGGTGCGACGACGAGGGCGTCACCTGCCGCCGCTGGAACTGGCGCCAGGGCCCGCGCACCCGCCTCACGGAGGAGTCGGTCAACGCCATCTTCCTGCTGGAGGGGATGGGGCCGGACTCCGGAGTCGAGGCGGCCGGTGCCGAACTGGCCGAGCTGCTCGAGAAGTTCAGCCCCGGCGCGCGGCTGACCGTCCACGCGCCGGAGTAATCGATTCAGCTCGCCTCGGCGGCCTTCACCTCGGCGGGAGTCGGCGCGGTGCCGCCGAGGTGCGCCGGCATCCACCAGGTGTCGTCCGGGCCCTTGGGGCGTACGGGATAGGCGCGCTGCGCGGCTTCGAGGAGCTCCTGGCAGCGCTCGCGCAGGCGCCGCGTGATCGCACCCGCGAACTGGTCCTTGGGCGCCTCGACCGGCTCGCCGACGCGGATCGTGATCGGGATGTGGCTGCGCTTGAAGTTGCGCGGGTGGCCCTTGGTCCACAGCCGCTGGGTGCCCCACAGGGCCATCGGGATCAGCGGGACCCCGGCCTCCTGTGCCATGCGTGCCGCACCCGACTTGAACGACTTCAGCGTGAACGACTGCGAGATCGTCGCCTCGGGGAAGACCCCGACGATCTCCCCGGCGCGCAGCGAGTCGAGCGCGTGCTGGTAGGCCGCCTCACCCTGCTTGCGGTCGACAGGGATGTGCTTCATGCCGCGCATCAGCGGACCGGAGATCTTGTGCCGGAACACCGACTCCTTGGCCATGAAGCGCACGAGCCGCTTCTGCGGCAGGGCGGCGAGACCGTCGAAGATGAAGTCCAGGTAGCTGATGTGGTTGCTGACAAGGACCGCACCGCCGGTCCGAGGGATGTTCTCCGACCCTTTGCAGTCGATCTTCAGGTCCCATGCCTTGAAAAGCGTTTTCGCGGCACCGACGACCGGACGGTAGACAAGCTCTGCCATGGGTGGGGAGGGCCCTTCGTTTCTGCCTTTGGGAGGGGGCTCCCGGCGGGAAGTTACGCAGCCGTAGGTTTTTCGGCGTTGCGCAGATCGTGCCCCATGAACGGACGGCTGGCCACCCATCGTGCCCCGCAGGCGCGAGATTCTCGTCACGTTCGCAAGCTTTCGGAATCTTTTCGGGCGTGCGGACGCTGAAGTCCGCGACAGTCGGATCATGGCGAAATGGCGGGAGAGCGAAGTGCGCGAGCTGGTCGGTCGGCTGGGGGAGCGGGCCACGCTCGTGCAGTTCTCCAGCGCCTTCTGCCAGCCCTGCAGGGCAACGCGCCGCGTCCTCGCGGAGGTGGCCGAAATGGTCCCCGGTGTCCGCCATGTGGAGATCGACGCCGAGGCGGAACTGGATCTCGTACGAGAACTGCGCATCCTCAAGACGCCGACGGTCCTGGTGCTCGACGCGCACGGGGACATCGTGCTGCGCAGGTCCGGGCAGCCGCGCAAGGCCGATGTGATCGCCGCGCTGGGCAAGGCCCTGTGAGGCGATGTGCGGGGGAGGGGAGTCGCGATGATGCACGGTCAGGGCGTCACAAGGGGTCTTTCACATCGCGGAACGGACTTGACTGCACCCGGCACCTATCGTCAGCCTGCTTCCATGCCTCCGGAGCTCCTTCTCTACGAGCGCGTCCACCTGGACCTCGCACGTCATGCGAGTGCGCGCTGTCCGGGCTGCTGAGCAGCCACGGAACCGCTCGTACCTCCGGCAGAAGGACAACTCCATGACGGCCACGCCCGATCTCCGTACGCCCCAACTCGCCTCGCCCGACCTGCTGCGCTCCGTCTTCCGGCAGCACGCGGCGGGCGTCGCGGTGATCACTGCCCAGGGCCCCGCGGGCCCCGTCGGCTTCACCGCCACCTCGCTCGTCTCGGTCTCCGCCGAACCTCCGATGCTCTCGTTCGGCATCGGTACAGGCGCCTCCAGCTGGCCCGCGATCTCCGAGGCCGAACACGTCGGCGTCCACATACTCGGCGAGCACCAGCTGGAGCTCGCCACGACGTTCGCACGCAGCGGCGCCGACCGCTTCGGCGCGCCCACGCGCTGGTACGAGGGGCCCGAGGGGGTCCCCGTGCTCGACGGCACGCTGGCCTGGCTCGTCTGCCGCGTCGCCGCGCGGGTGCCCGCGGGTGACCACCGCATCGTCCTCGCGGAGGCGGTCGTGGGGGACCCCGCGGGCGTGGGGCGGCCGCTGCTTTACCACCAGGGTCGCTTCAACGTGCTGCGCGACTGAGAGTTCCCGAATGCCCCGCTGTGTGCCTGATTACAGAGCGTTGGGAAGGTCACAGTTCAGAGCGCTTGCTTAGTGGGAATGTTCTGGGTGTACTGACGAGTAATATTCCGGTCGGAGCGCGGGCCGCCCCGACCGGGATCCGCCGCTCCAGGCGCCTATGCTGCCTGCAAGAAGGCAGTGGCCAGAGCAAGGCAGCAGCCCAGTAAAGACGATGCAGTAGGAGAGCCGGCGTGAGCTTGAGGATCGTTGTCACCGTGAAGTACGTGCCCGACGCCACTGGCGACCGGCACTTCGCCGATGACTTGACCGTGGACCGGGACGATGTCGATGGTCTGCTGTCGGAGCTCGATGAGTACGCGGTGGAGCAGGCGCTGCAGATCGCGGACGAGGCGGACGACGCGGAGATCACCGTGCTGACGGTGGGTCCGGAGGACGCGAAGGACGCGCTGCGCAAGGCGTTGTCGATGGGTGCGGACAAGGCCATCCACGTGGAGGATGACGACCTGCACGGCAGCGACATCATCGGTACGTCGCTGGTCCTTGCCAAGGCGATCGAGAAGGCCGGCTACGACCTGGTGATCTCCGGCATGGCCTCCACCGACGGCACGGCCGGTGTCATTCCCGCGCTGCTGGCCGAGCGGCTGGGTGTCCCGCAGGTGACGCTGCTCTCCGAGGTCAAGGTCGAGGACGGTGTGGTGACGGGCCGCCGGGACGGCGACTCCGCATCCGAGCAGCTGGAGGCGTCGTTGCCGGCGGTGGTGTCGGTGACCGACCAGTCGGGCGAGGCGCGTTACCCCTCGTTCAAGGGGATCATGGCGGCGAAGAAGAAGCCGGTCGAGTCCTGGGATCTGTCGGATCTGGACCTGGAGGCCGATCAGGTCGGTCTGGAGGGTGCGTTCACGACGGTGGACTCCGCGACCGAGCGTCCGGCCCGTACGGCGGGCACGATCGTCAAGGACGAGGGCGAGGGCGGCAAGCAGCTGGCCGAGTTCCTCGCGGGCCAGAAGTTCATCTAAGGCCCGCCAGGCCCTCTCACCCGCCCCCCTACTTCTTCGTAATCGCAGGAGATTGAAGTCCCATGGCTGAAGTTCTCGTCTATGTCGACCACGTGGACGGTGCCGTCCGCAAGCCCACCCTGGAGCTGCTGACGCTGGCCCGCCGCATCGGCGAGCCCGTCGCCCTCGCCCTCGGCGCGGGTGCCGCCGACACGGCCGCGGTGCTGGCCGAGCATGGCGCGGTGAAGGTCCTGACGGCCGATGTGCCGGAGTTCGCCGACTACCTCGTGGTGCCGAAGGTCGACGCGCTGCAGGCCGCCTACACGGCCGTGTCCCCGGCCGCGGTACTGGTTCCCTCCTCCGCGGAGGGCAAGGAGATCGCCGCGCGTCTGGCGGTCCGCATCAAGTCCGGCATCATCACCGACGCCGTCGACCTCGAGGCGGGCGATGAGGGGCCGGTGGCCACGCAGGCCGCGTTCGCCGCCTCCTACTCCACCAAGTCCCGCATCACCACCGGTACTCCGGTCATCACGGTCAAGCCCAACAGTGCGGCCGTGGAGGCCGCCCCGGCCGCGGGCGCGGTCGAGGCGCTTGCCGTGTCGTTCTCCGAGCAGGCCACGGGCACGAAGGTTGTCGCGCGGACGCCGCGTGAGTCGACGGGGCGTCCGGAGCTGACCGAGGCCGCGATCGTGGTCTCCGGTGGCCGTGGCGTCAACGGCGCCGAGAACTTCCACATCATCGAGGCGCTTGCCGACTCGCTGGGTGCGGCGGTGGGTGCCTCGCGTGCCGCGGTGGACGCCGGCTGGTACCCGCACTCCAACCAGGTCGGCCAGACCGGCAAGAGTGTCTCGCCGCAGCTGTACATCGCCTCGGGTATTTCCGGTGCGATCCAGCACCGGGCGGGCATGCAGACCTCGAAGACGATCGTGGCGATCAACAAGGACGCCGAGGCCCCGATCTTCGACCTCGTCGACTACGGCGTGGTCGGCGACCTCTTCGACGTCGTCCCCGCCCTCACCGAAGAGGTCAAGACCCGCAAGGGCTGACCTCGATCGACCGAAACACGAGGCCCCCGCTCCGCGCCCCGCGCGGTGGCGGGGGCCTCGTGCGTCACAGCGTCAGACTCGCCTGCACCGGCAGGTGATCGCTCGGGAACTGTCCGTCGAGGGCGAACGTGTTGATCGTCGCCGAGTGGACCCGGATCCCCGGTGTCGCCAGGATCCAGTCGATGCGGTCGCCGTCCGGGGTGAGCGGCTTGTAGCCGTGGAACGTGGCGTACGCCTTGCTGCGCTCGTCCGCCGCGTCCCAGGTGTCGACGAGACCGGCGCCCAGCATCGTGTCGTAAACCGGATTCTTGTGGGCGGCCACATTGAAGTCGCCCGTCACGAGGATCGGCAGGGACCGGTCGAGGCGGGCGATGCGTTCGGAAATCAAACTCGCGGCACGCGTGCGCGCGTACTGACTGGCGTTGTCGAGGTGGGTGTTGAGCACGTACAGCTCTGAGTCGGTGCGCAGGTCGTGGAAGCGGACCCAGGTGACCATGCGGATGGAACCGCCGCCCCAGGTGTTGGAGCCGATGACGTCCGGGGTGTCCGAGAGCCAATAGTGGTCGTACTCGACCGGGGCGAGCCTGCGGGTGTCGTAGTAGACGGTCATGAACTCGTTGCGGCTGCCGCCCGCACGGCCGGTGCCGATCCAGTCGTAGTGCGGGCCCAGGTCGGCGGCGATGTCGCGCACCTGCTGGTAGAGGCCTTCCTGGGTGCCGATGACATGCGGGCGCGCGCGGCGCAGCAGCTCCCGGGTCACCGGGCGGCGGTCGGCCCAGGTGTTGGGCGGCGTGGTGCTCGCGTAGCGGAGGTTGAACGACATGACCTCCAGACGGCGCCCGGCACGCTCCACCGCGTGCGCGGGGGACGCGGCAAGCGCCGTGGTGAACAGGGGGACCGCCGCGGCGGCGAGTACGGTCTGCAGGCCGAGGCGGCGGGTCACTCGGGAGTCGTGCGGCACGCGGTCTCCTTCGGTGGGTGGCGGTCAGCATGGGGTGCGCGCAGGGAAGTGCGGAAGCAGGATCTGAGACAGGAGTGAACGGCGGCGGTCCGGCAGACGAGAGGGTGTTGACCAGCGGGAAGGTCGACGGATAACTTCGCCATACGGATTGTTGATTCCGTGGAGCGGAAATGCCGGGCGCGGCACCGAGCGTGTGGAGGATGCAGGAATGGGTCAGCAAGAGCAGGTGGCAACGAGCCTCGCCGGTGCAGTCAGCGAGGGCATCAGCGCTTCCCTCGCCCCGGTGGACGCGGAGCTCGAGCGCGCCTATCCCGGAGACCCAGGCACCCGCCAGCCCGTCCACACCGTGTACGTCCCGGGCGAGGCCTTCGCCGCCGACACCATCCGCAGCTGGGGCGACCAGGCCTTGGCGGCGCTCGACGAGCACGCCCCGGACGCGGCCTCCTTCGCCGCCGTACTCGGCCTGACCGACGATCTCGCCGAGCCGGTCTACAGCCGCGTGCGTGCCAAGCTGGAGCGCGAGCCCATCGAGGACCTGCGCATCGACTTCGAGGACGGCTACAAGGGCAAGGACGAGGACCAGGACGCGGCCCGCGCCGCCCGCCTGGTGGCCGAGGCCTACAAGAACGGCACGGCGGCCCCGTACATGGGCATCCGTATGAAGTGCATGGAAGCGGCGGTCCGCGACCGTGGCATTCGCACCCTCGACATCTTCCTCTCCGGTCTCATGGAGGCCGGCGGTCTCCCCGACGGTCTCGTCCTGACCCTGCCCAAGGTGACGTACCCCGAGCAGGTCACCGCCATGGTGCGCCTTCTGGAGGAGTTCGAGAAGGCACGCGGCCTGGAGTCGGGCCGGATCGGCTTCGAGATCCAGATCGAGACCAGCCAGTCCATCCTCGCCACCGACGGCACCGCCGCCGTCGCCCGGATGATCCAGGCCGCCGAGGGCCGCGCCACCGGCCTGCACTACGGCACGTTCGACTACAGCGCCTGCCTCGGCGTCAGCGCCGCCTACCAGGCCAGCGACCACCCGGCCGCCGACCACGCCAAGGCGGTCATGCAGGTCGCCGCGGCAGGCACCGGCGTACGCGTCTCCGACGGCTCCACCAACGTGCTGCCGGTCGGCTCGACCGCGAACGTGCACGAGGCCTGGCGGCTGCACTTCGGCCTCACCCGGCGCGCCCTGGCCCGCGCCTACTACCAGGGCTGGGACATGCACCCCGGCCACATCCCGACGCGGTACGCGGCCGTGATCGCGTTCTACCGCGAGGGCTTCGAGCGGGCCGCCGCGCGCCTGTCCGCCTACGCGGGGCATCACGAGGGTGGCGCGGTCGCGGACGAGCCCGCCACCGCGAAGGCGCTCGCCGGATATCTGCTCCGCGGCCTGGACTGCGGCGCCCTCGACGCCGGCGAGGTCACCCGTGGCACCGGCCTCACGCTGGCAGGGCTGCAGTCCTTCGCGGGCCCCCGCCGCGGGGACCTCACGGCCAACGCCAAGTAACTCCGGCACGCGCTGTCACCCCTGCCCCGTACTCTGTAGCCCACGGAAGTGGTGTCGCAGGAACGGGGCAGCGGTGTCTTCGGGGGATCAGGAACAGACGGGCGGGGTCGGCAGACTCCTGGCCGGGCGCTATCGCGTCCTGGCGCAGCTCGGGCGCGGCGGCATGGGTGTCGTCTGGCGTGCCATGGACGAGGTGCTTCACCGTGAGGTCGCGGTCAAGGAGCTGCGCACGTACTCGGACGCGGCCGGGCCCGAGCTGGCCGACCTGCGCGTGCGGATGCAGCGCGAGGCCCGCGCGGCCGCCCGCGTGCGGCATCCCGGAGTCGTCGCCGTGCACGACGTGGCGGAGGTCGACGGCCGGCCCCTCATCGTCATGGAGCTCATCGAAGGGCCCTCCCTGGACGATGTCCTGCGCGAGCGCGGCACCCTCGACCCCCGCGAGGCTGCAGCCATCGGCGCCAAGGTCATGGAGGCGCTCGCCGCCGCCCACCGCGCCGGCGTCCTGCACCGCGACGTGAAGCCCGGCAACATCCTCCTGGAGTCCGGCGGCCGCGTCGTCCTCACCGACTTCGGCATCGCCACGATGGACGACCCCGCCGACGGCTCGTCCACCCACCTCACCCGCATCGGCGAGCTCGTCGGCTCCCTGGACTATCTGGCCCCCGAGCGCGCCCAGGGCCAGGACCCGGGCCCCGCATCCGACGTCTGGGCCCTCGGAGCCACCCTGTACGCGGCGGTCGAGGGATCGTCGCCCTTCCGCCGTACGTCGACGTGGTCCACGCTCACCGCGATCGTCACCGACCCGCTGCCCGAGCCGCAGCGCGCGGGCCCCCTGGCGCCCGTACTGCAGCAGCTGATGCACAAAGACCCGCAGGCGCGGCCGGACGCCGACCAGGCGGTGCTGCTGCTCGCCGACGCGGCCGGCAGCGGAGCCGCCACGACCGCGCTGCGCGAGCCCGCGCCGCAGCCGAGGCAGACCACCGAGCGGAGCATCCCGAGCGGTCCGCCGCCGGGCTTTGGGCCACCGCTCGCGGCATCGGCCGCCGCGCCGCACCCCGCGGCCCCGGTCCCGCAGCCGTCCCCCGCGTCTCCGCAGCAGCCCAAGCGCCCGCGCCGCGGCCGCGCCCTGCTCGCCGCGGCGGCCGTCACCGTCGTACTGGCCGCGACCGGCGTCACCGTCGCCCTCCTCAACAACGGGGGAGAGGACGGAAACCGGGCACAGAGTCCCGCGTCCTCCGGCGGCAACACTGCCGAGCCGGATGCGGACAACAGCCGTGGCTCGCTGGACGGCACGCGCGCCCCGAAGCCGTCGAAGCAGGGCGACGAGAAGTCCCGTGAGCCGGACGCGAAGCCGTCGGACAAGGACGACCCGAAGTCCACCGTCAAGCCGACGAGCCGCCCCAAGCCCTCGACCGAGCCGACCGAGGACGAGGGCACGACCGGCGGCGGCTCCGGCAGCTCAGGCAGCTCCGACGGCGGCACATCGGGCGGCGGCGACCCGGCCCCCGAGCCCGTCTGCCACGCCACGGGCGGCGGCAAGTACGACTGCTCGGTGTGGCGCACCGCCAAGTCGTACACCGCGTCGGGCACCGAGGCGGGCGTACTGAACGCGGGTACCAACTACTTCTACTGTCAGCAGAACCTCGGCCGCCGCGAGACGTACGGCGAGTGGACGAACGTCTGGTGGGCCAAGACGGACGACGACAGCGGCAATACGAACGTGTTCGTCAGCGACGTCTACATCAAGGGCGGCGACAACGACAAGCCGCTGCCGGGCCTCCCCGTCTGCTGACGAGCCGCTGCCCGGCCTCCCCGTCTGCTGACCGGAAGGCGCGGCAACGCTCAGCCCGCGGGCGGCAGTTCGCCCGACCCGCGGGTGATCAGCCGGGTGGGCAGCTCGATGCGCTCCGGAGCGTCGGACGCGCCGTCCAGCTGCCGGAACAGACGCTCCGCCGCGGTCCTGCCCAACTGCGCCGCGTCCTGGGCGACGACGGTCACGCCCGGCTGCAGCAGATCCGCCAGCTCGATGTCGTCGAAGCCGACGAGCGCCACCGGACGGGAGAGCCCGGCGAGGACACGGACGACCGTCACCGTCACACGGTTGTTGCCCGCGAAGATCGCCGTCACGGGGTCCGGGCCGCTCAGCATCGCCTCAGTGGCCGGTCCGACGCGCTCCGGGGCGGTCGCGCCGAGGGACACCCACTCCTCGTCGACGGGGATGCCCGCGTCCTCCATGGCGGCGCGATAGCCCCGCAGGCGTTCTATGGCCGTATGGATCCGCGGCTGGTCACCGATGAAGCCGATACGCCGGTGACCATGGGCGATGAGATGGGCGACGCCGTCCCGCGCGCCGCCGAAGCTGTCGGAGAGCACGACATCGGCGTCGATCTTCCCGGCGGGACGGTCGACGAAGACGGTGGCGACACCGGCGGCGATCTCCGGCTCCAGATAGCGGTGGTCGTCACCGGCCGGGATGACGACGAGCCCGTCGACCCGGCGCGCACACAGCGCGAGCACCAACTCCTGCTCCCGGTCCGGGTCCTCGGCGCTCGAACCGTTGATCAGGAGCGCGCCGTGGGCGCGGGCGACCTCCTCCACGGCGCGGCTGAGCGGGCCGTAGAAAGGGTCGGCGAGATCCTCCAGGACGAGGCCGATGCTGGCGGTGCGGCCCTTGCGCAGGACCCGTGCACTGTCGTTGCGGCGAAAGCCGAGGGCCTCGATGGCCTCCTGGACGCGGCGTTCGGTGTCCGGAGTGACGCCCGGTTCGCCGTTCACGACCCGGGAGACCGTCTTGAGGCCCACACCGGCGCGCGCGGCGACGTCCTTCATCGTCGGACGGGAGCCGTATCGGTTCTCGGGGCGGCGAGCGGTCTCGGCCACGGTGCGCTGTCCTGTCGTCGGCGTAAATGATGTGGCGTCGAGCATAGAACCTGGACAACGTTGTCAGATGCAAGAGAGACTGTCCATCGCACTCTCCGGCCTGCCCTTTCACCAGGAGATCTGACACTGATGCACACGGACCTCGTCGTCGCACTCGACATCGGCGGCACCAAGATCGCCGGCGCCCTGGTGGACGAGCACGGCCGGATCCTGCTGCGCGCCCAGCGGCCGACGCCCGCGCGCGAGGACGGCGACACCGTGATGCGGGCGGTCGAAGAGGTCGTCGCCGAGCTCAGAATCTCCCCGCTGTGGGGCCGCGCCCGTGCCGTGGGCATCGGCAGCGCGGGCCCCGTGGACGCGTCGGCGGGCACGGTCAGTCCCGTCAACGTCCCCGGCTGGCGCGGCTATCCCCTGGTCGAGCGGGTGCGGGCGGCGACCGATGGGCTGCCCGTCGAACTCGTCGGCGACGGCGTCGCGATGACGGCGGCCGAGCACTGGCAGGGCGCGGCCCGCGGCCACGACAACGCCCTGTGCATGGTGGTCTCCACCGGCGTCGGCGGCGGCCTCATCCTCGGCGGGCAACTGCACCCCGGCCCCACCGGCAACGCGGGCCACATCGGCCACATCAGCGTGGACCTCGACGGCGACCCCTGCCCCTGCGGTGCGCGCGGCTGCGTCGAGCGCATAGCGAGCGGCCCGAACATCGCGCGCCGCGCCCTGGACGGCGGCTGGCGTCCGGGCCCGGACGGCGACACCTCCGCCGCGGCGGTCGCCATCGCCGCCCGGGCCGGCGACCCGGTGGCCCTCGCCTCCTTCGCCCGAGCGGCCAGGGCGCTGGCCGCCGGGATCGCCGCGACGGCGACGCTCGTCGAGATCGACATCGCCGTCATCGGCGGCGGCGTGGCGAAGGCGGGCGACGTCCTCTTCACGCCCCTGCGCCGCGCGCTGCGGGACTACGCCACGTTGTCTTTTGTACGCCAACTGACCGTGGCCCCAGCGTTGATGAGTACGGATGCGGGGCTGGTGGGGGCGGCGGCGGCCGTGCTCGGCGGTAAGCGGCTGAGCGCGGCGCCGACGCAGCCCACGGCTTTGGAGAGCCGGACGGGCTGACGATTTCAGCCCGGCCGGAGACATCTCCAGCCCGTCCGGCGTTTGAGGACGAACTCGGCGGAGCCGGTGACAGACGGCAACCAAAGCGGCCCGCGGCTCAGCAGCTGAGCATTGGCTCCGCCCAGTCCGCGTGGTCGGAGTCGGTCCCGTCACCGCCGTCGGTGACGACGAGCCGTACCGTCTGCGCACCGCTCACGTCGGCCGACAGGCCCTGCGCGGCATGGACGTTGGTCAGGACGCCCGTCGACGCGGCCTTCTTGCCGTCGGCCCAGATCTCGAAGGCGACCGAACCCTTGAGGCCCTTCTCGTCGTCGACGCCCACCTTGGCCGTGACCTTCTCGCAGGCACCGCCGGTGTAGTACTCGATGCTGCTCGACGCGTGCGCGCCGAGCCCCTTGGCGAACACCACCCCGTTGATCGTCATCGGATTGCCGTCGCCGGCCGCGCTCTCGCCGTTGCTCGTGTCCTTCTCGACCGGGCCCCAGCCGTTGGCCGTGGAGAGCCATGGCAGATCACTCATCGCCGAGCTGCCCGCGGGCGGGGCCACGACGACATGTGCCGTCAGCGGCAGCGTGCTCTGGGCGCGGGCGCCGGAGGGGGAGCGATAGGCCGTCTTGACGGTCAGGTCGTACGCACCCGGGGACGCGCCCTGAGGCGCGGTCACCGACCACGACGTACTGAGGGACTTGCCGGTGCCCAGGGAGCTCGCGGTCGACGGCGACGTCGCCTTGATCTGCCAGCCGGACGGTCCGCTGATGGTGGCCGACACCTTCTGCGCGGGGGTGCGGCCGAGGTTGGTGACCTTCGACCTCAGCTTGGTCGGCTTGCCGGGCTCCATGAACGGGGCGCCGCCCAGGCCGAGTTCGACGGCGGGCGGCTGCTGTGCCCACTTGCCGTCCGCCGACACGCGCAGCAGTACGGTGCCGTGCGCGGGGACGGTCGCCGAGATCGTGCCCGCCGTGTTGTAGCTCTTGTGCTGCCACAGGTCGCGCAGCGTGTAGCCGTCCGCGTCCGGGAGGCCGACGGCCTTCGCCGTTGTGGCGATCGACTGGGCGCTGCCCGTCTCGTTGAAGAGCGCGACGGCCCGGCTGCCGTCCTTCATCTCCTTGGCGACGACCCACCGGCCGCCCTCGGAGGAGAGCACCTCGCCCTGCTTGCCCAGCGGATCCTGGTCGACGGCGATGACTTCCTTGTTGCCGATGATCTCGAAGGTCTCGGGCGTGGCCTTGCGCAGGTCCGAGCCGATGAGCAGCGGCGCGGCCATGACGGACCACATGGAGAAGTGCGTGCGGTACTCGGTGTCCGTCATCCCGCCGTTGCCGACCTCCAGCATGTCCGGGTCGTTCCAGTGCCCCGGACCCGCGTGCTCGGCGAGCGGCAGGTTCTGCTTCATGATCGACAGCATCGAGCTCCAGTTGTCGCTGATGTCGCCGGTGGTGCGCCAGAGATGGCCGACGTCGGAGGCCCACTCCCAGGGCTTGTTCTCGCCCCACTCGCAGATGCTGTAGACGATGGGGCGGCCGGTGGCCTTCAGCGCGTCGCGCATCGCGATGTAGCGCTTCTTGGCGTCGACGCCCTGGTTGTTGCAGTTGTCGTACTTGAGGTAGTCGACGCCCCAGTCGGCGAACTGCTGTGCGTCGCTGACCTCATGGCCGAGCGCTCCGGGGAAGCCGATGTCGCTGCAGGTCTTGGTGCCGGCGCTGGTGTAGATGCCGAGCTTCAGGCCCTTGGCGTGTACGTAGTCGGCAACTGCCTTGATCCCATTGGGGAATCGCTTGGGGTCGGGGACCAACTTGCCGTTCGCGTCCCGTTCGGGCAGCGCCCAGCAGTCGTCGAGGTTGACGTACTGATAGCCGGCGTCCTTGAGTCCCTTCTCGAGGAAGATGTCCGCGATCCCCTTGACCATCGACTCGTCGAACTCGGCCCTGCAGTGGGTGGAGTTCCAGTTGTTGAAGCCCATGGGCGGGGTGAGGGCGAGATCGCCGGGGAGCTTCGACTCGGCACCGGACGCAGGGGCTGCTCCGCCCCGGGCGTCCAGGTCCTGTGCCGCGGCCGGTACGGGTGCCGCGAGGCCCGCGCCGCACAGCAGCGCGGCGGCGATCGACCCGACGACTCTTCGGCGGATGGTGCGGGAGATGAGATGACGCATCGTTACATTCCTCCGTACTCGCAGGAGTTGGGGGCTGCATGTACGTGTCAGAGGTGCGCGCTTACGGTAGAGCGTGTTGGACTCTGTTGGAAGGGGAGTGGTAACGGTTCGGACAGTCGAACGCCGAAACCCTTGACTGTGGTGGCACTTGGGAGTGGTATCCCAACCCTCGCGTTCGGTTGTGTTCGGTTGCACCCCGAGGAGGGGGACATGGCACAGTCATCGTTCAGTGATCCTGCTGCGCGTCGAAGCATGTCAGGACATCGGATGTCCCGGCGGAATCTGCTACGGGGTGCCGCCGTCGGCACCGGAGCGGTCACCCTTCCGGCCCTGCTCACGGCCTGCGGCGAAGGCCCCGGCGGCAACAAGGACGAAGTCACGATGGGCTCCAATTCGTCGGACGCGGTGCCCAAGAAGGCGTTCGCCGCCGCCTTCGACGCGTACGAGAAGAAGTCCGGGAAGACCGTCAAGGTCAACACGACAGAGCACAACGAGTTCCAGCAGAACATCACGCGCTATCTGCAGGGATCACCCGACGACGTCTTCATGTGGTTCGCCGGATACCGCATGCAGTACTTCGCGGAGAAGGGCCTGCTGATCGATGTCAGCGATGTGTGGAAGGGATTCAGCGGCTTCTCGGACGCACTGAAGGCGCAGTCCACGCACGACGGCAAGCAGTACTTCGTGCCGTACTACTACTACCCATGGGCCGTGTTCCACCGGAAGAGCCTCTTCGAGAAGCAGGGCTACGAACAGGCCAAGACCTGGGACGACTTCATCGCGCTTGCCAAGAAGATGAGCAAGGACGGGATTCCGGTCGCCTTCTGCGACAAGGACGGCTGGCCCGCGATGGGCACCTTCGACTACATCAACATGCGCCTCAACGGATACGAGTTCCACAAGAACCTGATGGCCGGCGAGGAAGCCTGGACGGACACCAAGGTCAAGAAGGTCTTCGACCTGTGGCGCGAACTCATGCCGTACTACCAGAAGGGCGCGCTCGGCCGCACCTGGGAAGAGGCCGGACAAGGCCTTCAGCAGCGCAAGACGGGCATGGCCGTCTTCGGAATGCCGCACCCCGGCCAGCAGTTCCCGGCGAAGGAGCGCGACGACATCGACTTCTTCGCCTTCCCCGAGATCGACCCCGCGTACGGACAGGACGCCGTCGAGGCACCCATCGACGGATTCCTGGTCGCCAAGAAGTCGAAGAACGTCGACGGCGCCAAGGAGCTCCTGAAGTGGCTCGGGACGCCGAAGGCCGAGGACATCTATCTGTCCGGTGACCCCAACAACGTCGCGGTCAACGACGGGGCCGACACCAGCAAGTACAGCCCGCTGCAGAAGAAATCGGCCGAACTCGTCGCCGGCGCCAAGCAGATATCGCAGTTCCTCGACCGGGACACCCGGCCCGACTTCGCGCAGACCGTCATGATCAAGGCCCTCCAGGACTTCATCGACGATCCGAACGACGTCGACGGACTGGTCAAGAGCATCGAGCGGCAGAAGAACGACATCTTCTCGTCGGACGTCAGCTGAGTAGCGGGGATTGCGTTCCGTGCCGCAGAAGACCATCGCGCGGCGCGCCGGACGACGGGGACCACGGCGCTTCACACGCCGTGACATCGTCGTCCTCGGCGTGCTCCTGGGAATTCCCGTCCTGCTGGACATCGTCATCATCTGGGGCCCGACCCTGGCCTCCATCGGCCTGTCCTTCACCTCCTGGGACGGCATAGGCGACATCCAGTGGGTCGGCGGAAAAAACTACGAGAACCTCGTCGACAACTACCCGGCCTTCTGGCCGGCCGTCCGCCACAACCTGCTGTGGATAGCGTTCCTCGGCCTGGTGGCGACGCCGTTCGGCCTCCTCCTCGCGGTCGTCATCGACCGCGGAGTCCGCTTCAGCCGCTTCTACCAGTCCGTTTTCTATATGCCGGTGGTGCTCTCGCTCGCCGTCGTCGGATTCATGGCCCAGCTGATCCTCGGCACCGACCAGGGCGTGGTCAACACCCTCCTCAACGACCGCAACGACCCGGTCGACTGGCTCGGAAACTCCGACATCAACATCTGGATGATGATGCTCGCCGCGAGCTGGCGGCATACGGGCTACGTGATGATCCTCTATCTTGCAGGCCTGAAATCCGTCGATCCCGCCTTGAAGGAGGCGGCGCAGATCGACGGCGCCAACGCCCGCCAGACGTTCTTCCGCGTCGTCTTCCCGACCCTGCGCCCGGTGAATGTCATCGTCGGCGTCATCACGGTCATCGAGGCTTTGCGTGCCTTCGACATCGTGTACGCGGTGAACAAGGGCCGCAATGGCCTGGAACTGCTCTCCGTGCTCATCACCGACAACATCATCGGCGAGGCCAGCCGTATCGGATTCGGCTCGGCCATCGCGGTCGTCCTGCTGTCCGTCTCCCTGGGATTCATCGTGACGTTCCTGGTCCAAGAGCTGCGAGGTGCGCGCGACCGATGACCGCCGACATCCACACCACGGCTCCCGCCGCCGCGCCGGCGCCGCCCGTCCGGAAATCCCCCGGACGCGGGCGACGTCCGGGCCGGTTCGGCGTGCACATCTTCCTCGCGGCCGTCTCCCTGGCGTTCCTCGCGCCGCTCCTCCTCGCCGTCTACGCCTCCCTTCGTCCGTACGAAGAGACGGCTCAGCACGGCTACTTCTCCTTCCCCGACCGCCTCTCCTTCGACTACTACCGCCAGGCCTACAGTGATTCCGGCATGGGCAAGTACTTCACCAACACCTTGCTCATCGCGGTGCCCGCGGTCGTCATCACGCTCTTCCTCGCGGCGTTCGTCGCCTTCGCCGTGTCCCGGCTGCGCATTCGCGGCGGAATGCTCCTGCTGATGTTCTTCACCGCGGGCAATCTGCTGCCTCCGCAGGTCCTCGTCACCCCGCTGTACGTCCTTTTCCTGAAGATTCCGCTTCCCTGGTGGATGTCCGATTCCCTCACCCTGTACGACTCGTACTGGGCGATCATCATCGTCAACATCGGCTTCCAGGTTGGCTTCTGCGTCTTCGTCCTCTCGAATTTCATGCGGACGCTGCCGCAGGAGATCCTGGAGGCGGCGATCGTGGACGGCGCGGGCGTATGGACCCAGTTCTGGCGCATCACGCTGCCGCTGTGCCGCCCCGCGCTGGCGGCCCTCGGAACGCTCGAATTCACCTGGATCTACAACGACTTCCTCTGGGCCCTGATCTTCATCTCCGACCCCGACAAACTCCCGATCACGTCATCCCTGAACAACTTGCGCGGCCAATTCTTCACGGACTACAACCTGCTGGCCGCAGGCTCGGTCCTGGTGGCCCTCCCCACGGTCCTCGTCTTCCTGCTGCTGCAGCGGCACTTCATCGCGGGGCTGACGCTGGGGTCGAGCAAGGGGTGAGGGCGACCGGCGGCTGACGGGCCCCCGGCGTCATCGAAGATCATCGGGTGTGCAGAATGACCCGTATGCCTATGACGAACACCCCGAAAACGGCAACGGTCGATGACGCTCAGTTGGTGAGCCGGACCCTGGCCCGTGCCTTCGGAGACGACCCGATGATGCGCTGGTTCTTCCCGGAAGACGCCTCTCGCGAGGCGGGACTTGGCCGGTACTTCACCACGCTGTTCACCCGGCAGTACGCGCGGCACGGCGTCTGCGAGCGGACCGACGCGGCGGCCGCCTTCTGGGTGGCGCCGGAGGGGCAGGAGAAGGCCGTCCCCGACGCGGAGACCATCCAGGAGCTCCAGGACATCCTGGGCGACCGGGCAGGCCTGTTCCGTGACGCGGTCGAGGCAGCTGCCGAGCACGGCCCGAAGGAAGCCCACTGGTACCTGGCGGTCATCGGCGCCGACCCGGCAGCCCGGGGCCAGGGGCACGGGTCGGTGCTGCTGCGCTCAGGACTCGCCCAGGCCGACGCGTCAGGCCTGCCGGTCTACTTGGAGTCCTCCAAGCCGTCCAACATCCCCGTGTACGAACACTTCGGCTTCACGGTCCTCGGGGAGGCACAACTGCCGGGCGGTGGGCCTGTGTTGTGGTCGATGCGCCGCGAGCCGCGTTCCGGCGCGGGCGCCTGACGGGCAGCGGGCGGCGGGGAGCCGGACGCTCGGTCGGCCGGGAGTCCGAGAGGTTTCGCCTCGTCCCGAGAAGGCGCAACTGCCGGGCGGTGGGCTGGTGTTGTGTTCCATGCGTCGCGGGCCGCGTCCCGGCACGGGCGCCTGACGGACGTCGGGCGGCGGGGAGCGGGCCTCTCGGTCGGCCGGGGGTGATCTCTCGGTCGGCACGGGGCCGGCCTCTTGGTCGGCCGGGATTCCGCGAGGCTTCACCCCGTCCCCAAGGGGCGCAACTGTCGGGCGGTGGGCTGGTGTTGTGTTCCATGCGTCGCGAGCTGGGTCCTGGCGCGGGCGCCAGACGGACGTCGGGCGGCAGGGAGTCGGCCTCTCGGTCGGCCGGGATTCCGCGAGGCTTCACCCCGTCCCCAGGAGGTGCAACTGCCGGGCGGTGGGCTGGTGTTGTGGTCGATGCGTCGCGGGCCGCGTTCCGGCGCGGGCGGCTGACGGACGTCGGGCGGCCGGGGGTCGGCCGCTCGGTCAGTCGTAGGTGGTCAGCGGACTCGGGCTGCGATGGTCTGGGCGCACGCCAGGGACTCGGAGTGCGTCGTGTCCACCTCCAGGTCGTAGGTCACGCCCTTGTGCACCGCGTCCGCCTGCAACGCGGCCATGCCCTGGGCCCGGTCGCCGCGTGCGATCTCGCGTCCCGCGGCGACCCCGCTGTCGCAGCGCACGCCGACCCACAGCACGTCCAGCTCGCCCAGAGCTTGCTGCCAGCGTTCCTGTGAGGAGACTCCGCCGAGAAAGACGTCGTCGACGATGATCCTGGCGCCGGCGCGGGCCATCGCCACGATGCCCTCCGTCCAGGCCGCCTCAAGGGCACGGAACTCCGCCCCGACGCTCACCCCGCCGTCCGCCGCGATCTCGATCCCCTCGTCCGACGCCTGCATCCTCGCGGGCATCGCCTCGACGAAGGAATCGCAGCCGAACGCCAGCCACGGATCAGGAAGAACGGCCTGCAGGCACCGTACGATCCCGGACTTCCCCGAGCTGGACCCGCCGTTGACAATGATCATCTGAGTCGCCACGCCGCCAGGGTAGGAGTTCTCCCGAGCCGTACGAAACGGATTTCCGTGGACTGCGGCTACTGTGACGGCGGAATGAGGGGGGCGGCATGCTCGACGACTGGGACGACGACACCGACTACCACCGTGCAGTGGGCTGCACTTGGGTCACGGTCGCGGTTGCCGTGATCTGCTCGCTGGCGGTCGTGGGCCTCGGTGTTGTCGCCGTCTTCGGTACGGACTTCTTCCTTGACATGACCGAAGCGCTCGGCCAGTAGGCTTACCCCGCCGCGTCCAGCGCCGCCTGCAGCGTAGGCGCGGGAGACAGCATCGCCGTGAGGCCGGCGATGCTGAGGATGCGCAGCGTCAGGGCGTGGGTGCAGACCACGGACAGGTGGCCGCCTCTGGCCGTCGTATGGCGGTGTGCGCGGACCAGCAGCGAGATGCCGGAGCAGTCGAAGAAGGTGATCTCGCGCAGGTCGATGATCACGGTCTTGGCGGGGCCCGCGGTGATGGGGTCGATGAGCGGGTTGACCCGCTGATAGGCCAACAGGTCGATGTCGCCGTGGAGTTCGATCACGACCGCGCCATTGAGTCCGTATACGCGAGGCGGCGGATCGGAGTCCTCGAAGGCGAATTCGTCCAGTGCGTCGAGCTGCATGGGTCCCCCCAGTGCCGATGACGATCGGACCCTCGCGGGGGAACCGGACCGTGTCGGAGAAGCCGGAATCAAGAGGTCACCAGGGGCTGGGGCGCCTTGCGGATCACGCTAGCGGTGCAGGGCGCACCCTGGAGTGCGGGAACGATTCATGCAGTCTCACTGCCACCCAATAGAGTGAAATGGAAGCGAATCGCTTGACAATCCAAGTCGGCTTTCCGCCTGGGCATTGGCCGCCTCAACAGGGCCTGGTTTCCGTGGCAGGGTGTTGCGGGCAAGCCACAGGGGGCCAAGAGAAGAGGGGGAACCGTGATCGTCTGGATCAACGGCGCGTCCGGTGCGGGCAAGACCAGCGCCGCACGGGAACTGATCGAGCTGATCCCGAACAGCACACTCTTCGACCCCGAGGTCATCGGCGGCGGACTGCCCGATCTGCTGCCGCCCAAGCACCTCGCCGAGGTGGGCGACTTCCAGGATCTGCCCATCTGGCGCAGACTCGTCGTGGACACCGCCGCGGCGCTGCTCGCCGAGGTCGGCGGAGTACTCGTGGTGCCGATGACCCTGCTGCGCCAGGACCACCGCGACGAGATCTTCGGCGGCCTGGCCTCGCGCAGGATCGCCGTACGGCATGTCGTCCTGGCCCCGGACGAAACGATCCTGCGCGAGCGAATAGCCAAGGGAATGGCCATCGAGCCCTACCGTGCGGCCCTCGCGGGCTGGCTGGGTGTGGATGCCCTGCGCGTCGACACCAGCGGGCTCACCCCCTACGAGACCGCCGAGCGCGTCGCCGACGCCGTACGCACCGGTGCCGCGTCCGTCTGCGACATCGTGCAGACCCCGGAGCCCACCGCGGAGACGCTCGCCGCCGGAGTGCTGCTCTTCGACGAGCACGACCGGGTGCTGCTCGTCGACCCGACGTACAAGGCCGGTTGGGAGTTCCCCGGCGGCGTCGTCGAAACGGGCGAGGCTCCCGCGCGCGCGGGCGTGCGCGAAGTCGCCGAGGAGACGGGCATCCACCTCACCGAAGCCCCGCGGCTCCTCGTCGTCGACTGGGAGCCGCCCGTGCCGCCCGGCTATGGAGGGATGCGCTTCCTCTTCGACGGCGGGCACCTCGACGGCGATGAGGCACGGCGGATGCTGCTGCCGGGACCGGAGCTGCGCGACTGCCGGTTCGTCACCGAGGAGGAGGCGGCCCGGCTGCTGCCTCCTGTGCGCTACGAACGGCTGCGCTGGGCACTGCGGGCACGCGAGCGCGGGGTCCCGCTGTACCTGGAGGCGAGCGTTCCGGTCGGCCGGCGGGAAGTCCCCGGCGGTTCGGGGCCGGAGAGCCCCTAGCTTTGGGTCGGCCCGAGATACGTCGCCGTTACGCAGCAGATCGCGCGCGGTGTCGGCGTACCGCGTCGCGGTTGGCGCACCGCTGGGAGCAGTAGCGCTGGCGCCCGGTGCGGGAGGTGTCGGCGAAGATCGTGGTGCACTCCGTCACGTCGCACCGCCGCAGCCGGTGCATGCCACGCCCCGCCAGGTGCAGCGCCGTACCCACGGAGAACAGCGAGAACAGCACGGAGCCGAGCGGCTTGCGGTCGTCGCGGTAGTGCAGGTGCCAGCCGGTGTCCGCGTGGTCGGTCAGGCGTGGGTAGGCGGCGGCCTCCGCCAGCATCCGGTTGACCAGCTCGGCGCGCTCGTTCTCGTCGGAGGCGTCGACGACCTTCTCCCACGCCTCCAGTGCTGCCAGGGTCCGGTCCAGGTCCCGCGGCGTGACCGGGCGCTCCAGTGTCAGCCCGGCGGCCCGGCAGCGGTCCGCGAGTTCCTCGGGGCCGGCCGGGCGGCGGTTGGCCAGGTCCGCGGCCAGGTTCACGGCATCCTCGCCGTAAGGGTTGAGGTGCATAAGACCATTACACCACTGTGGGCGGCATGAGTCAGCAGACGGGACACCCTCACCGCCCGACCCGCTCCAGAGAGCACACCGGCGTACGGCAGGCGGCCGATGACGACATCGCGGAGCTCGTACGCCTGCGGGCGTCGCTCTTCGACGACCTCGGCGGCGACTTCTTCAACCCCGCTTCAGCGGGCGACGATTGGCGGGTAGTCCTGGTCGCCGTACTGAAGGAGAAGCTGGCATCGGAGGACACGCGGATCCTCGTCGTGGACGGCGACGGCGACGGCGACGGCGACGGCGGCAGCGGCGGCCGGCTCGCCGCCTGTGGCATCGGCACCGTCGACCAGTGGTTTCCCGGCCCGCACTCGCGCAACGGCCGGGTCGGCCATGTGATCGGCGTGGTCACCGACCCGGCGCACCGGCGGCGCGGCCACAGCCGCGCGATCATGCGAGGGCTGCTCGGCTGGTTCCGCGAGCGGGACGTCTCCCGTGTGGACCTGTCCGCGTCGGCCGAAGGAGAGCCGCTCTATCGCGAACTCGGCTTCGTCGACCACCCCGACCCGTCGCTGTACTGGCGCCCATGACTGCCCATCAGGCAACGGCAGTTGGCAGCGCATCGCGGTACCGGTGGACCGTCCTCGGCATCGCCACCTTCACCCAGGCCGCCGCGGCCTTCTTCGTCCAGGGCATCGGGGCGCTCGGCATCCACCTGCAGCGTGATCTGGGCCTGAGCACGGCCCAGTTGGGCCTGCTGCTCTCGGCGGCCCAACTGGTGCCGCTGGTAGGGCTGTTGGTGGCCGGGGAGCTGCTTGACCGCATCGGCGAGCGATGGGTCGTCGGGGCCGGCGCCTGTGTCGTCGGCGTGGGCCTGCTGCTCGGCAGTGCGGTGCCCGGATACGTACCCCTGCTCTGTGTCCTGATCGTCGTCGGCGCTGGATACAGCACGATCCAGCCCGGCGGGAGCAAATCGGTCGCGGCCTGGTTCGACGCCTCTCAGCGCGGCATGGCGATGGGCATCCGCCAGGCGGGCCTGCCGCTGGGCGCCGCCATCGCATCGGCCGTACTGCCCCTGGTCGCCGAGGAGTTCGGCTGGCGGGCGACGCTCGTGGCCGGTGGGCTGATCGCGCTCCTCGGGGCCGGCGTGTTCATGGGGTTCTACCGCCGGCCGCCCACCGGTGGCGGTCAGCATCAGCAGGACGATGGCGGCTCGCCTACCTCGCTCAGGGAGCAACTCGACGCCCGCCTCGGGATGCTCCGCGAACCGGCCATGGTGAAGATCATGCTGTCCGGCACCAGCCTGATCACGGTGCAGTACGCCGTCGGGGTCCTGTCCGTTCTGCACCTGCACCGGACCACGTCGTTGGCGGCGGGCACGGCGGCCCTCGTCCTCGTGGTGGCCCAGGGGGTCGGCGTCGCCGGTCGTGTGTGCCTGGCGGCCTGGAGCGACCGCAGCGGCTCCGGGCGCTACGCCTCCGTCATGTTCTGCATGATCGCCGTCATCGCGGGGATGGTCGCGCTCATGACGCCCGCGGGCAGGTCACCCGCCGTGGCGTGCGCCGTCTTCGTCTGGCTCGGGTTCTTCGGCTACGGCTGGTACGGCCCGTGGGTCGCCTACGTCGCCGAATCTGCGCCCCCGGGCAAGACGGGATTCGCCCTGGGCCTTGCCATGTCCGTCAACCAGATCGCCATCGTGCTCGCGCCGCCCGCCCTCGGCCTGCTCATCGACGTCACGGGCAGCTTCACACCGGCGTGGGGCGTTCTCGCCGCGATGACCGCCGTGGCCCTGACGGCCATGACGGTCGCGGCTCACGGGGAACGCCCACGCGCCGGTGCCTGACTCAGCTCGCCGCGTACTTCTGGAGGAACAGCGCCTCGGCGACCGACAGCCGCTCCAACTCCTCCGGCGACACGCTCTCGTTGACCGCGTGGATCTGCGCCTCGGGCTCGCTGAGGCCGATCAGCAGGATCTCCGCCTGCGGGTAGAGCGCGGCGAGGGTGTTGCACAGCGGGATCGATCCGCCCTGCCCCGCGTACTGCATCTCCTCGCCCGGGTACGCCTCGCCCATCGCCTCAGCCATCGCCGCGTACGCCGGGCTCGTGGTGTCCGCGCGGAACGCCTGGCCCTGCCCGATCTGCTCGGTGGTCACCTGCGCGCCCCACGGCGTGTGCGTCTCCACGTGCGCCTGCAGCAGCTTGGTGGCCTCGGCGGCGTCGACGCCCGGCGGCACCCGCAGGCTGATCAGCGCCCGCGCGCCCGCCTGCACGGACGGCGTCGCGCCGACCACCGGCGGGCAGTCGATGCCGAGCACGGTGACGGCCGGGCGGGCCCAGATGCGGTCGGCGACCGTGCCCGCGCCGATCAGCTGGACGCCGTCGAGGACCTTGGCGTCCTTGCGGAAGGCGTCCTCTTCGTACTGAAGGCCGTCCCACACCTCGTCACCGGTGAGCCCGTCGACCGTCGTCGAACCGTCCTCGGCGCGCAGCGAGTCGAGCACCCGCACCAGCGCCGCGAGCGCGTCCGGGGCCGCGCCGCCGAACTGCCCCGAGTGCAGATTGCCCCCCAGGGTGTCGACGCGGACGCGTACGAGAGTCATGCCGCGCAGGGTCGCGGTGACCGTAGGCAGACCGACCCGGAAGTTGCCGGCGTCGCCGATGACGATCGTGTCGGCCGTGAGCAGCTCCGGGTGCTGCTCGGCGTACCGCTCGAGACCGCCCGTGCCCATCTCCTCCGAACCCTCCGCGATCACCTTGACGGTCACCGGGACGCCGCCGTTCGCCTTCAGGGCGCGCAGCGCGAGCAGGTTCATGACCACGCCGCCCTTGCAGTCGGCGGTGCCGCGGCCGTACCAGCGTCCTTCGCGCTCCGTCAGCTCGAACGGCGGGGTCGTCCACGCCGCCTCGTCGAGCGGCGGCTGCACGTCGTAGTGCGCGTAGAGCAGGACGGTGGGCGCGCCCTCCGGGCCGGGCAGCACGCCGTACACGGACTGGGTGCCGTCGGGGGTGTCGAGCAGCGCCACGTCCTGGAACCCCTCGGCGCGCAGCGCGTCCGCCACCCAGTTCGCGGCGGCCTCGCTCTCGCTCCTGGGGAACTGGTCGAAGTCCGCCACCGACTTGAAGGCCACCAGTTCAGTGAGCTCCGCCTTCGCCTTCGGCATCAGTGAGGCGACGGTCTCGGCGATCGGATTCGGCGACATGGGCACGCTCCTCGTAGGTGCGACGTTGTACGTGTGTGGGTGCTGTGATCCTCCCACAGGAGGGGGTCAGGGGTGCCCGCCGTAGGATGCTTTGGAAAGCGCGGCCAACAGCTGGATCGGGAGCGGTAGACCAACGTGAGCAGCGAGAACTCAGCGGACGACGCGCAGTACGTGTGGGACGTCGTCGTGGTGGGAGCAGGGCCCGCGGGGGCGTCGGCGGCCTACGCGGCGGCGGTCGCGGGACGCAGCGTCCTCGTCCTGGAGAAGGCCGAACTGCCCCGCTACAAAACGTGTGGCGGCGGCATCATCGGCCCGTCGCGCGACGCACTGCCGCCCGGTTTCGAACTGCCCTTCAGGGACCGGGTGCACGCCGTGACGTTCTCCCTCGACGGCAAGTTCGCCCGCACCCGACGCTCGAAGCAGATGCTCTTCGGGCTCATCAACCGCGCCGAGTTCGACCAGCAACTGGTCGAGCACGCGCAGAAGGCGGGTGCCGAGGTGCGTACGGGGGTCACCGTCGCGCGCGTGGAGCAGCACGGCTCCGCGGTGCCCGACCGGCGCACCGTCGCGGTCGTGCTGCAGGACGGCGAGACGGTCCTCGCCCGCGCGGTCGTCGGCGCAGACGGCAGCGCGAGCCGCATAGGAGCGCATGTCGGGGTGAAGCTCGACCAGGTGGACCTCGGTCTTGAGGCCGAGATCCCCGTGCCGCCGAGCGTCGCCGAGGACTGGGCGGGCCGGGTGCTCATCGACTGGGGCCCCATGCCCGGCAGTTACGGATGGGTGTTCCCCAAGGGGGACACGCTCACCGTCGGCGTGATCTCCGCGCGCGGGGAAGGCGCCGCCACCAAGCGGTACTTGGAAGACTTCATCGCCCGCCTCGGCCTCGCGGGCTTCGAGCCGAGCATCTCCTCGGGCCATCTGACGCGCTGCCGCAGCGACGACTCGCCGCTCTCGCGCGGCCGGGTCGTGGTGTGCGGTGACGCGGCGGGGCTCCTGGAGCCGTGGACCCGCGAAGGCATCTCCTTCGCCCTGCGCTCGGGGCGTCTTGCGGGGGAGTGGGCGGTGCGGATCGGCGAGGCGCACGACGCGGTCGACGCCCGCCGCCAGGCCCTGAACTACGCCTTCGCCGTCAAGGCCGGCCTCGGCGTCGAGATGAGCGTCGGGCGGCGCATGCTGACCATCTTCGAGCGCCGCCCCGGCGTGCTGCACGCGGCGATCACCGGCTTCCGGCCCGCGTGGAACGCGTTCGCGAGGATCACCCGTGGCTCGACGACGCTCGGCGAGCTGGTGCGGAACCATCCGCTGGCGGGGCGGGCGCTTTCCGCCATAGACCGGTAGCGGGGGGCTCGTAGGGGGCTCGTAACCTCCGGACTTGGCAGGACTTGGGGCTCGGCCGCCTGTGGGTGGCCGGGCCTCATTTCGTGACGGTGATCCGGAAGACGGGGTGGTCCGCCGCGGCCGCCTCGATCTCCGCGTCCGTCGACTTGGCGGTGACGCCCTTGAAGTACTGGTTGACCTCCCAGCCCCACTTCTCCAGATAGCCGCGGAGCACCGGCAGCTTCTCGGCGTCGGGGATCTCCACGGCGGTGAACGCACGCACCTTGCGCCCGACCCGCAGCTCCCCGCCGCCCGCCGCCCGCATATTGCGCACCCACTGGGAGTGCCCGCGGGCCGAGACCAGGTACTGCCCGTCTTCGTACGTGAACGGGTTGACCGGTACGCGCTGCATCTGGCCGCTCTTGCGGCCGCGTACGGAGAGCTCGGCGGACCCCATCAGGCTGATGCCGCGCCGCGCCAGCCACCCGATCACGCCGTTGAGCCGGACGTTGAGGGGGCTGCCCTTGAGGTAGTAGGGGGAGGGCGAGGGGGAGGCGGGGGAGGGCGAAGACATGGTGACCACCTTGGTTGGTTGGAAGCGATTCCGAGAGCAGTGCTCTCGCTTTAGAGCAGTGTGCACGAGATCGGTGATCCAAAGCAAGAGCAGTGCTCTCGAAAGTGTTAAGTGCTCTTGTTTCGGCGCACTGCTCTGGATGCGTGGCACACTGCCTGCATGAGTAGTGCCACCAGCGGAGCCAGGGCCCGCGCCCGAGTCGAAGTCACCGCAGCCATCAAGGACGAGGCGCGCAGACAGCTGGCGGGCGATGGCGCGGCCAAACTGTCACTGCGGGCGGTGGCCCGCGAGCTCGGCATGGTGTCCTCCGCGCTCTACCGCTACTTCCCCAGCCGCGACGAGCTCCTGACCGCCCTCATCATCGATGCCTACGACTCCCTCGGCGCTGCCGCGGAGGCCGCGCACGCCGAGGTGGCGACAGCCGCGCCCGTGCGGCGGTGGACGGTGACCTGCGAGGCTGTCCGCACCTGGGCCCTGGCGCACCCCCACGAGTACGCCCTCATCTATGGCTCGCCCGTGCCGGGCTACAGCGCGCCCCAGTCCACCGTCGAAGCCGCCGCGCGCGTGGGTCTTCTGCTGATCGGGATTGTGCGCGACGCCCACCGGGCGCGTGGTGTCGCGGTGCGGAAGCTGCCCGCCGGGCTGCGCTCCGAGGCCGAGCGGATGGCCGCGGATCTCGCCCCCGATCTGCCGCCGGCGGTGATCGCGGCGATGGTCGCGGCGTGGGCGCAGCTCTTCGGGCTCGTGGGCTTCGAGGTGTTCGGGCAGTTCAACCGCGTCGTCGAGGACCGCTCGGAGTTCTTCTCGTATGCGGCCACGCAACTCGCCCATGGTGTGGGGCTGTTGGAGTAGGAGCAGGAGGAGCCCCGGCCAGGATGCGGGTCTCATTCCGCAGGCAGGGCGCGGGCAGCCGCGTCGCAGGCAGCTCCGGGTCCTGGCGCAGCATCCGCTCGTGCAGGGGCCGCAGTGTGGTCACCGGGCCGTTCCCATGGTCTCCGAGATCTGGTGCGGCGCGTCCTCGCAGTCGAGCAGCGAGTCCGTGGCCAACCTCGTACTCGGCCTGGTGCTCGGCATCGATTACAGCGTCTCTGGTCAGCTGAGTGTTCCCATGTCAGATGCTGGGTCTGGTAACGGGATTGCCCACCGTGGAGGGGTGGCGTGGGCGTGCAGGCGGAAGCCCGCGCCCAGTGCCGCTCCTCGTGGTTGGTGACCGGCTGCGGTGGGTGTGCTGATCGTCGTCACGTCCTGGTGCCGGTGGGCTGCGCGGGGCAGCCGGGGCCGGTCCGTGTGAGCGTGTCCCTCCGGACGCTTGCCCGCTGGGCCTTGTGGCCCGGTGGGGGAGGGCGCCCTGCGTCGCCTGGGCGCGGGGCGTGTTGTCTGTCGCCGGGTGGGGCGGGTCTTGGACCGGTCCGGGCTGGTCTTCGGTGTGGCCGGGGTGATGACCGCGCCCTCTTCAAGCTGGTCCACGACCGCGCGGATCACCATGCTGCCGGTGGTGCGGTCGGTGACGGTCTTGGCCTGGTGGGTCAGGCCACGGGCGGCGATGCGCCGCCACGCTCCGTTGTCGCGGTCTCCCTGCCAGCGGCAGGACGGGCACAGGGCCCATTTCCAGCCGGGTGTGGCGGGCCGGTCCGGGGCTTTGCGGTGCCACAGTGGCGTGAGGCACTGCGGGCAGTGCCGGGAGGTGTTGCGGGCAGGCACCATGACGACAGCGATCCCCACTTCGGCGGCAAGGTGTCGCATATGGTCCACGATCTGCCCGCGCACCTGCTGAGACATGCGCGCGTTAAGTCTGCGGCCCTTGTCCCGCGCTTCCATGGAGCGGAGGTCTTCGACGTAGATCACCGTGGCTCCGGCGGCGATGGCCTGGTCGACGGCCCAGCGGGCGGCAGCCCACGCCAGGGCGTCGTTGAGGTTCGAACGTCGGTCGGACACGCAGCGGATCTCATCGGCCAGAACGGTGCCCCTGGCCGTCAGGGGATGGCTTGTATCGCCGTCGGCAAGCCGCCGGTAGTGGTCGGCTTTGGCGTGCAGGTATTCGCTCTCGCGGCGCAGGCGGTGCTGCTTGGCCAGGACGCCGGCGGCCCGGAACATGCCTCCGGCTCCGAGGGCTGTGATCCGCCCGTCATCGTGCAGCCGGGCGGCCCCGGCGGACAGTAGGGTGTTCAGGCCCCAGTCCACACCGAGCGCGACCCTGTGACCGATGCGGGCGGCCCTCGGAACCGGGTGGCTGTACGCGAGATCGGCGTGGACGTGCCCCTGCCGGATATGCAGGGTGGGCAGGTGCAGCACGGCGCATGGGGGAATCGTCGGGGGCAGCCTGATGGGGCAGGCTACCCAGGTCCAGTCCCGGTACGAGCGCGGGTCGTGGCGGGTCGGGAGCTGAAGGCGCAGCAGTGCGCGGTCCGGCTCATCCGACCGTTCGATGGTGGCCTGCTGCCCGTCACATGCCGCAAGTAGCAGCATGCGTGCCGTGCGCGGCGCGGCCTCCACCTCGAACAGGTTGACCGGCATCCGGTGATGCTTCCTGACGAACGCGGTGATCTGCCGGGTCCGTGAGGCGATGACGCTGGAAGGCAAATACCGCCCGCCGGGCACCGCGTCACGCACCGCATCCCACTCGCCCGCAGTCCGCCTGGCCGGATCGGCGGGCCATGTGCCGAGGACTCCAGCGGTCAGGTCGGCACGCCACTTCGCCGCTCGCAAGGTCCGCCCGGCCTGTTCCTGTGCTATGCGCACGATCCGGTCATTGACCTTGACGCCCTGATCCGGAGCGGCGGTCCAGCCCAGGCGGCGCAGCGCCATCCACGCATTCGACGGCAACGTCCGCCCGCCCGCGTCCTCGCCCGAGGCCAGCAGATCCACATCAGTGGCGTTCCAATGTCCGGCCAGCAGGTCGGCGCTCATATCGGCCACCAGAGCGGCACACCAGCCGACCCGCTCCGCCAGCACACCAGCGGGCAGCAGTTCACCAGTCTCTTCGTCCACGCCGGTACGCAGCAGGCCACGGGCACAAGCGGTCCGGGCGATCTCGCCCGCGGCGAGCGGCACCTTACGACTCATTGGTCCCCTCCCCGCTCCGCCGATGCTGTCATCCGATCAACGACACCCCGCATGAAAGGTCACGTATTCGATCCACGAACTCAGATCCGTCACCACGGAGGCCTACCGGAGGCCGTCCCGCTCGTGGACCGCAAAGTCACAGAGGGAGCAAGTGCACCGGCCTACGCCGCCGAACTCTCCCGTATCCAGGGCGTGTTCCAGGTCGACGCGCCCACCGGCCGCTACCAGGACGGCCGTCGCACCGCCCCATCGGGCATCGCGCACCGCGACGGCGGCGCACGCCTGGCCGTCGTCCCGGCCCAAGCGGCGATGTACGGCGACGTCCCCGCGTTCGTCGAGCGGATCCGCGACACCCGGGCACCCGCTCCCGCCCTGGTCGGCGGCTATCCGGCGGAGACGACCGACTTCCGCGCCACCCTCCTGGAGCGGCTGCCGTACGCCGTCGCCCTGATCCTCCTGGCCACCTTCGGTGTCCTCTTCCTGATGACCGGAAGCGTGCTCCTGCCGGCCAAGGCGACCGTGCTCAATCTGCTCAGCCTGTCGGTGATGTTCGGCTGCCTGGTGTGGGTGTTCCAGGAGGGCCATCTGTCGGGGCTGCTCGGCTTCACGCCCACCGGGTCGATCGAGCCGAGCATCCCGGTGCTGATGTTCTGCGTGGCTTACGGCCTGTCGATGGACTACGAGGTGTTCATGCTGGCCCGCATCAAGGAGGAGTACGAGCGGGTCGGCGACACCGAGGCGGCGGTCGCCGCCGGGATCCGGCGCAGCGCTCCGCTGATCACCGCGGCGGCCGGGATCCTCGCGCTCTCCTTCCTTGCGTACGCGACCGGGGGCGTCGTCTTCCTCAAGGAACTCGGCGTGGGCACGGCCCTGACGATCCTCGTGGACGCCACGCTCATCCGCGTCGTGCTGCTGCCCGTCGCCATGCGGCTCGCGGGCCGCGCCAACTGGTGGGCGCCGGCCCCGCTGCGCAGACTGCACCGCCGCTTCGGCCCGCGGGAAGAGGCCCCCGCCCCCGAGGTACTCCAGCGGGAGTACGCGTGATCGCCACGCACGGCTGATGCCCGGCGGCCACCGTGCGGTCTAGCGTGGCCGACATGGATGAGCAGCGCGAACACAGGCGCGGCGGTCCGCCCCTGCCCTGGGGCGGACCGCCGATGTGGCGGCATGGCCCGCCCTGGTGGAACCAACGGGACGAGGCGGCGGAGGGCGGCAGGCTGCCGTGGCTGACGACGCTCTTCCTCACGGTGTTCGTGCAGGTCGGTTCGAAGTTCGCCGCGGAGGGCCAACTCGACCGTGAACCACTCGACTTCATCGCCCGGCTGATCCTGCTCGCCGGCACGGCCTCGCTCCTGCTGCGCCACCGCCACCCCGTCCCCGTGGCGCACTTCACGGCCGGGACCGCGCTGCTCTACCTGGGGGCCGGATACGCGTACGGCCCGGTCCTGATCACGGTGGCGGTCGGCTGCTTCGCGGCGGTGGTCTCGGGACACCGGCGGGCGGCATGGGGGGCCGTCGGCATGCTGTGGGCGGGGCATCTGCTGGTGGCGCACTGGCTGTACCGGTGGCTGCCACCGGACGGCGACAACGCGCGGACCTGGGGGGAAGAGACCGTCGTCGCCGTCTGGGTCGTCGCGATCATCGCGGTGTCCGAGCTGGCCCGCGTACGCCGTGAGCAGTGGATGAAGGAGCGCGCCGAGCGGGCGCAGGCCGCCAAGCGGCGGGCCGACGAGGAGCGTCTGCGCATGGCGCGCGAACTGCACGACGTCCTCGCGCACAGCATCTCCGTCATCAACGTCCAGGCGGGCATGGGTCTTGCCCTGCTCGACTCCGACCCCGAGCAGGCGCGCACCGCGCTGACCACCATCAAGGCCGCGAGCAAGGAGGCGCTCGGGGAGGTGCGCCAGGTCCTCGACACCTTGCGTGCGCCCGGTGACGCGCCGCGCGCCCCTGCGCCCGGCCTCGACCGGCTGCCCGAGCTGGTGCAGCAGGCGGCGAGTACGGGCCTCACGGTCGACGTCGACACCCGGGGGCGGGCGGTGAAGCTGCCGCCCGGTGCCGATCTGGCCGCCTTCCGGATCGTCCAGGAAGCCCTGACGAACGTCGTACGGCACTCCGGATCGCGGCACGCGCGCGTGCTTGTGCGCTACGAGAAGGCGGCGCTCACCCTGCGGGTGGACGACGACGGGCCCGCCACCGGCGCGGACGCGGGCGGCAGCGGCAACGGTCTTGCCGGGATGCGGGAGCGTGCCGCCGCCCTGGGTGGCACGATCGAGGCGGGCCCGCGCCCCGACGGAGGCTTCCGGGTCACCGCGGTACTGCCCACCCGCACGGAACCTCAGGAGAACGAGTGACGATCCGCGTACTGCTCGCCGACGACCAGTCCCTTGTCCGGGCCGGTTTCAAGGCGCTGCTCGATGCCCAGCGTGACATCGAGGTCGCGGGAGAGGCGGCGGACGGCGAGGAAGCGATCCGCATGGTGCGCGAACTGCGCCCCGACGTCGTCCTGATGGACATCCGCATGCCGCTGCTCGACGGGCTCGCCGCGACCCGCAGGATCACCGACGAGCCGGACCTGAACGGCGTCAAGGTGGTCATGCTGACCACCTTCGAGCTCGACGAGTACGTCTTCGAGGCGATCCGCGCGGGAGCCTCGGGCTTCCTGGTCAAGGACACCGAACCCGAGGAACTGCTGCGTGCCGTACGCGCGGTGGTCGACGGCGACGCGCTGCTCTCGCCGGGGGTGACGCGCCGCCTCATCGCCGAGTTCGCGGCGCGCTCCAAGGAGCCGGCGGCCGCCGAGCCGCTCGGCGAACTCACCGAGCGGGAGAGGGAGGTGATGGCGCTGGTCGGCATCGGCCTCTCGAACGAGGAGATCGCCCGCCGCCTGGTCGTCAGCCCGCTCACCGCCAAGACCCATGTGAGCCGCACGATGGTGAAGCTCGGCGCCCGTGACCGCGCCCAACTGGTGGTCCTGGCCTACGAGTCGGGCTTGGTACGGCCCGGCTGGCTGGGCTGAGCGGCTCTGGACTGGTCCATCCTGAGCTGCTCCGCCCTGCGCCGACCCGCCCGCCGGTGCCGCACGAGGATCGTCACCACGGACGCCACGAAGACCGTGGCCGCGACGACCGCGCCGACGCGGTTGAGGGTGTGCTCCGAGGGTGACGTCACACCGAAGAAGTGGACGGGCGCCGTCACCGCGATGAACGCGGCACCCGCGAGGCTCGTGGCGACGAACAGCGCGAAACCGATCTCGACGGTGGCCTCGTCCCGCTCGGCCTGTGTGCGTCGCCCCATACCCCGAGTGTCAGGGGTGTGCCTCCGGCGGGCAAGGAACTGCCCGCCGGAGGCCGGGAGTTGATGTCCCGCACGGTCAGTCGCGGGCGGCCACCGGCTCCCGCTCGTCCTCCTGGGAGGCTTCCTGGGTCGGCGACTTGGCGACGACGACCGACTCCGGCGTACGACGCGTCCGCAGCCCGGTGAGGGTGATCAGGAGTCCGGCGACCGCGATCGCGGTGACCACGATCAGGCCGGGCCGGTAGCTGTCGAGGACGGCCTGCGGCGAGGAGCCCGCCCCGTCGCCGGCCGCGGTGATCACGGCGGTCACGACGGCGAGGAAGATCGCGCCGCCCACCTGGATCGAGGTGTTCAGAAGCCCCGACACCATGCCCTGCTCGTCGTCGTCCACGCCGTTGGTGGCCTGGATGTTGAGCGACGGGAAGACCAGGGCGCAGGCGAAGCCGAGCAGGATCATCGACGGCAGGACCATGGACGCGTACGACGGGGTCAGGGTGACCCGCAGGAAGAGCACGTACGAGGCGACGAGCAGCGCGAAGCCCGCCACGATGACCCGCGGGGTGCCGAACCGGTCGATGACCGAGCCGACCTTCGTCGAGGAGAGGGCGACGAGCGCGCCGGCCGGCAGGAAGGCGAGCGCCGTCTCCAGGGCCGACCAGCCGAGCAGCGACTGGAAGTACTGCGTGGCGAGGAACTGGAAGGAGACATAGCCGCCGAAGAACGTCATCGCGCCGATCTGCGCCCGGAGTTGAGGTCCCGAGCGCAGCACGCCGAGGCGGATCAGCGGGCTCGGGGTGCGCAGTTCGATGCGTACGAAGACGGCGAGCAGCACGGCGGCGACGAGGAACGACAGGAGCGTGCGGGCCGAAGCCCAGCCGGCTTCCGGGGCCTCGACCACGGTGAAGACGAGCAGCAGCATCGTCGCCGTGCCGGTGACGGCGCCCGGCACGTCGTATCCGCCGGTGTTCTTCTCGCGGGCGCTGCGCGGGATCAGCTTGAGGCCGGCGACCAGCGCGATGACGGCGATGGGCGCGGGCAGCAGCATGGTCAGGCGCCAGCTGGCCTCGGTGAGCAGGCCGGAGAGGACAAGGCCCATGGAGAAGCCGGTGGCCGCGCAGGTGGTGTAGATGGTGAGCGCGCGGTTGCGGACCGGGCCCTCGGCGAAGGTCGTCGTGATGATGGAGAGGCCGGCGGGCGCGGTGAACGCGGCGCTCAGTCCCTTGATGAAGCGGCTCGCGATCAGCAGCGGGCCCGAGTCGACGAATCCGCCGAGCAGCGAGGCGAGCGCGAAGACGGCGAGCGCGATCAGGAAGACCCGGCGCCGTCCCAGCAGGTCGGCGGCGCGGCCGCCGAGCAGAAGCAGTCCTCCGTAGCCAAGGATGTAGCCGCTGACGACCCACTGCAGGGTCGAGGTGGAGAGGTTCAGTTCGGAGCCGATGGAGGGCAGGGCGACGCCGACCATCGATACGTCGAGTGCGTCGAGGAACATCGCGGCGCAGAGCACGAGGAGAGTGCCCCACAGGCGCGGGGACCAGCGCTCCGGGGACGCGGAGTCAGCTGTGAGCGGAGAAGTCATGCGCAGCACAGTACATGCGCATGCATTGACTGCAAGTGCATTTAATTCCGATGCAACAATGGGGGCCTTTTCTGCTACCGTGCGATGTCATGGCGGCGAAAACGGCCGAGCAGGCGCTCGTGGACCAATGGCGCGACATCCTCGCGGTGCACGCACGCACTCTGTGCGAACTCGACCGCGCCCTGCATGAGCACGGCCTCGGGGCGAGCGACTTCGAAGTCCTCGACGTGCTGTCCGAGAGCGCCGCGGAGGACGGCGGCGGCGCCTACCGCGTCCAGGAGATCGCGGGCCGGGTGCATCTGAGCCAGAGCGCGCTGTCCCGCCTCGTCGGCCGCCTGGAGAAGGACGGCCTGGTGGAGCGCGGGATGTGCAGCGAGGACCGGCGCGGAGTGCGGGTGTGCCTCACGGAGAAGGGGCGCGCGCTGCATACGCAGGTGCGGCCGCTGCAGCGCGAGGTTCTGGGCAGGATGCTGACGGAGCCCGGCTCCCAGTAGCCCTCCGGGGGGCTTTATACGCCGGACGTTTCCTGCCACAGCGCGGCGAGCGCGGAGTCACCGTCGATGTGCGGGAAGTTCGCGCGGTTCCACAGCGCCAGGTACAGCTGATCGGCGGCCCCGGACAGCTCGCAGTCGACGTCCTCGGTGCCGCCGCGCTCGGTGACGGGCGGCTCCGCAGAGAGCCGCACGGTCCATGAGGCGTCCGCGTCCGTGGCCCGTACGCGCAGTCGGCAGGGCTTCTCGACCCGCACCTGGCTGCGCGAGCGGGCGTGAAACCCGCGGAGCAACTCATCGATCCCGTCCACGGCGAACTCCGTACCGATCGGCGACGGTGTGCCCCCGAGCGCGGACTCGGCGTCCACGCGATGAACCGTCGTCTCGTTCGCCTGCCGCCGCGCCCAGAACGCGAGCGGCGATGGCGCGGGCAGAAACGCCCAGCACTGTACGTCGGGCGATGCGGCCCGGAGCGTGCCGACCAGGTCGGCGTGCGCCTGCCGGTACCAGTCGACCAGGGCGGGGCCGTCAAGGCCGGGCGGGTCGCCCATCGGCCGGGGCGAGCCGCACTCCTCGGCGACGAACGCCGCGGCCCAGCGGTGCACGACCCCCGTGTGCCGCAGCAGATCACGCACCTGCCAGCCGGGGCAGGTGGCCACCTCGGCATCCGTGCCCGCCGTTTCGGCGGCGCCTGCCAGCAACTTGCCCTCGGCGTCCAGAATCTGAAGGTGCTGGGAGATCTCCATGGGGGGATTGTGCCGGATGGAGTGCGCTCGACGGGTCAGGTCTTGCGGACGGCGCTGGTGAATCCGGCGACCCTCGCTCGTCCCCGGCACGGACGGCGGTTGGACCGCGCGGGGCGAGGCGCTGCACAGCGGGCACGGCTATGCGGACGAGGGCAGCTACTACTCGCAGAAGCGCACGACGGTGCGGGTGAGCGCGTACGTGGTCTCGCCCGACCGCCGCGTGCGCGCCGCGACGCTCAGGGTCGCGGGGGAGGCCGACCCGGACACGCGATACCGCGTCACGGTCGGCGTCCGCTCCCGCACCGTCTCCGGGGCCGACCTGATGAGCGAGGAACTCGGGCCCTTCCCGGTGGCGCGCGGCGAGGTCACCCCGATCACGCTCACACCGGCCGAACCCGCCCACGACGGCGAGGACCTGAAGGCGAAGGTGACGTCCCTGACCCTCACCCCACAGAACGACGGCCGCGCGGGTGTTGCCGTTCGGTGACATGAGGGACAGGGCTGTGACACGGGAGAGGGCAACGCACTTGGGGGGTAGCGGGTCGTATGGGGCAAAGGCGGCGCGGGCCGCCGCTGCCCTCAACGGGCAGGCCGACCAAGTGATCCGGGGAACCCCATGAGGATGAGTGTGCGCAGGAACAAGGGACTGATCGCCGCGGCCGCGGCGCTGGCCGCGTCAGGGGTCGCCATGGCGGCGGTGCCGGCCACCGCGGCCGACATGCCGCGCTTCCTGGCGCCCTCCGAGCTGCCGCCGCACGCGGCGTCGGAGTGGTTCGCGGGCCCGGTGACGGCCGGCCAGCCCGACCCGCTGCCGATGTGCGTCGGCGAGGCACTTCCGTCGACGTCCGTGCACCGCGCCTACCGCACCGACTACGACACCGGAGCGCTGCAGGTGACGGTCGTCGAGCGCAGCGAGCAGCGGGCGAAGGAGTTCGCTGCGCTCCTGCGCGGGAAGCTCGACGGGTGCGCGAAGAAGGTGATGAAGGAGGACCCCGGTACCACCGCGAAGCAGAAGTACTACGGCAAGGTGAACGCCGAAGAGGGAGCCCACGTCTACGGCGTCCACACCGTGACGTCATGGGGTGCCTCCGACATCAACCTGTTCTCGGTGGGCCGGGACGGCGCGACGGTGACACTCGTCACCTGGGGTCAGATGGGCGGCTTCGCGGACGCCCAGGTGGCCGACTTCAAATCCACGACGGCCACGGCCGTCAACAAGCTCTACTGACCTGTTCCGGCGGGACGCGCCGGCGTCCCGCTCTGGAACGGGGCAGCATTCCGGCCACGCATGGTTCGGCTGACCGCCTCCACCGACCGTAAGGGGAGACGCAAGCGCCCCGTCATAGGGTGCTGGCACTCCACCCGGCAGCGTGGCCGGGCTTTCGGAACGGGAAGGCCATATGACCATGGATACAAAGGCGTACATAGAGGATGTCTACGGCCAGATCTGCCGGCGCAGCGCGGGGGAGGGGGAGTTCCATCAGGCGGTGGACGAGGTGCTGCGCTCCCTCGAGCCGGTGCTCGAGCGGCATCCGGAGTACGTGGACGCGGGGATCGTGGAGAGGATGTCCGAGCCGGAGCGGCAGGTGATGTTCCGGGTTCCGTGGGTCGACGACCAGGGCGTTGTGCGCGTCAATCGCGGCTTCCGGGTGGAGTTCAACAGTGCGCTCGGGCCCTACAAGGGCGGCCTGCGGTTTCATCCGAGCGTCAATCTCGGCATCGTCAAGTTCCTTGGGTTCGAGCAGATCTTCAAGAACGCGCTGACGGGGATGGCGATCGGCGGCGGCAAGGGCGGAGCCGACTTCGATCCCAAGGGCCGCTCGGACGGCGAGGTGATGCGGTTCTGCCAGGCCTTCATGACCGAGCTGTACCGGCACCTGGGCGAGCACACCGACGTGCCCGCCGGGGACATAGGCGTCGGGGCCCGTGAGATCGGCTACCTCTTCGGCCAGTACAAGCGGATCACCAACCGTTACGAGTCAGGAGTCCTGACCGGCAAGCCGGTGGCCTGGGGCGGTTCGCACGCCCGTACCGAAGCCACCGGTTACGGCACCGTCTACTTCGCCCAGGAGATGCTCGCCACCCGCGGCCAGAGCTTCGAGGGGCGCCGGGTCGTGGTCTCGGGCTCCGGCAATGTCGCCGTCTACGCCATCGAGAAGGTGCACGCCCTCGGCGGCCGCGTGGTCGCCTGCTCCGACTCCTCCGGCTACCTCGTCGACGAGGAGGGCATCGACCTTGACCTTCTCAAGGAGATCAAGGAGGTGCGCCGGGAACGCATCTCCGCGTACGCCGATGCGAAGCCGACCGCACGCTTCTCCGCCCGCGGCACGGTGTACGACGTCCCCTGCGATCTCGCGCTGCCGTGCGCGACCCAGAACGAACTGCGGCGCGACGACGCCGCGGCTCTGGTCAAGAACGGTGTGATCGCCGTCGCAGAGGGAGCCAACATGCCCTGCACGCCCGAGGCCGTCGAGGTGTTCCGGGAGGGCGGGGTGCTCTTCGGCCCCGGCAAGGCGGCGAACGCGGGCGGCGTGGCCACCTCCGCCCTGGAGATGCAGCAGAACGCCGCCCGCGACACCTGGAGCTTCCAGCAGACCGAGTCCCGGCTCGCCGCGATCATGCGGGATGTCCACGCCCAGTGCCGCGAGACCGCCGAGACATACGGCGCCAACGCGGACGACTACGTCCTCGGCGCCAACATCACCGGCTTCCTCCGGGTCGCGGACGCGATGACCGCGCAGGGAGTGGTCTAGGTCGGCGCCTGGTCCTGCCGCTATCGGCCAGGACCTGAGGTGACGGGGGCACCTCGTGCGTGTCCCAGGCGGCCAGGTCGTCGACTTGGCCGCCCGGGAGCATTCATCGTCGGGTCGTATAGCCGATCACCGCGGTGAGCCCCGCATGCACCGCCATGCTGGTGCATGCCGACGGCGGCCAAGGTGCCGCCGGCCACGAGTCACCGCGGACACCACCCTGTTGCGCCAGGTGACCACCGAATCGCTGGTCGGTGGGGTCACCGGCGCTCTCACCCTGGCGGCGACCCTGGTGATGATGGGGCTGCTGGACGCCGTGCGCTCGCTCGGGGCGCTGCGCACCGTCAAGGCGTCGGGAGCCGAAGACCGCGAGGAGGAGCGCATCCACCAAGCCGCCGCCCAGGCGTGGCGGGCCGGCGTGCGGGCCGCGAAATGGACGGCGCCGGCCGGAAACACCGCCGGGCTCGCCGCACAGACGGCCTTCCTGCCGGTCCGACGTGCACCACGGCGTCAGCTTCACCATCCCCCCGCGCGGCATGACCGCTTTCGTCGGCCCCTCCGGCGCGGGCAAGACCACCGTGTTCTCCCTCATCGAAAGGTTCTACGAGGCCGACTCCGGCCGCATCCTCCTGGACGGCATGGACGTCAAGAGCTGGCCGATCGCGCAACTGCGCGCCGCGATGGGTTACGTAGAACAGGACGCGCCCGTGCTGTCCGGCACCCTGCGCGAGACCGTCGCCGAGGCGGCTCACGCCACCACGGTCCTCGTGGTGGCGCACAGACTGTCCACCGTGACCATGGCCGACCGCATCGTGGTGATGGACACCGGCCGCGTCAGGGCCGTGGGCACGCACGCCGAACTCCTCGTCGCCGACCCGTTGTACGGGGAGCTGGCCGCCACCCAGTTTTTGGCCACCGACTGAGCGCCGCACCAGGACGGCCGGCGGCCTGCCCTGTCCCAGGACCGCGGGACGGATGCCGGTCCGGGCAGGCCCCCACTGCACCGCCTGCCAGAGATGTGTGCCTCCAGGTGCTTGCGCAGGGCCGGATACGGCCTTCCGCGCGCCTTGCCGGGGCGGGACGGTGGAGGCCGAACACCCCCACTTGCGACGAGCAAGGAGATGGCCATGGAACATGACACGGGCAAGGAATCGATCACAAAACGGCCCTATGTGGAGCCTGAGGTCGAGGAGCTGGGCACGGTCGAGGAGCTGACGGCCATGGGTGGCCTGCTCGTGCACGACAACCCGGCCCACCGTGTGCTGCTGTGAGTCCATTTCCCTCCCCGGGCAGGCATGCCCGGGGAGGGAGCCGTAGCGACGGACAATGCTTCGCGCGTGCGGAGGGGAGCGTCCGGTGACGGGCACGGGGTCTGTTCTGGTCGGGGACTACACGGGTTGCCGCGGGCAGGTTCATTTCGGTGATCCCGACTCCCGCATCACCTACGTGGCCGCCCCCTTCGGACAACGCCCGGCACCTCCCGAGACGGGCCGCCTCGCCGTGCAGTGGCATGCAGCACCGGACGCTCCTCGGGTTCCGGCCCCTGCGGACCGGGAGCGGCTGCTGCTGTCCGGACCTGTCATGGGGCCGGTGACGCCTGACCGGGTACGGCAGATAGCCTCCGCCCTCAAGAACGCCCGCTACGCCGAACTTGCGCGGCTGCCCGGAGACCTGGCCGGCTGCCTGGTGACCGAGCACAGAGTCTTTCTCTTCCGGAGCGCCACCAGCCGGGAAGGTCTCCTCCATCGCAGGGACGGCGCACTGCTGCGGTGGTCAACCGATCCCACCGATCTGCTCGACGGCCCGGAGGAGTTCGACCACGAGGCGATCTGGCGCTCGTGCCGCGGCGACGAGGTGTTCATCTATGACAACCTCACGCCGGTCCTGCCCGGACAGGTGGTGGTCGTCGACCGCGACCGCGTAGACGTCGTGGAGTACGACCCCATCGTCCCGCTGGAACTGCCCCGGCACACCACGATGCCGGAATACGCCGAGATCGCCTACGACTTGATTCTGCAGGCGGTGCGCCCGTACACCGGCCGCGGCCGGATCGGCATCCTGCTCAGCGGCGGTCTTGACTCCGGGGCGGTGCTCACGGCCCTGGTGGACTCCGGAGCCGACGTGGTCGCCTACCACCAGGCCACCGATGACCCTCTCGCCGATGAGTCAGGCTACGCACGGGAGGTCTGTGACCACCTGGGCGTACCTTTCGTGCCGGTCATGATGGACCACGACGAGGGCTATCTGTCCGAGAAATGGGAGCTCCCGCATCCCTACAACAACATCGCCTTCCGGTGGCAGGAGCAGATCGCCGACCGCATCGAGCGCGACGGAATCACCTTCCTGACCTGGGGCCGCGATGGTGACATGGTCTTCGGCCCGACGCGCTACGGGCTGTACGAGGTACTGCACGGTGATCTCCGCCTGCGAGAGAAGGCGGCGCTGTGCCGGGGGCTGCTGTGCTCACGCTTCGAGTCCTCCCGCATCCTCCGAAGCGCCAGCGCGTCCTCATCCGTTCTGGGCGATCTGGTGCCGACCGGGGACAACGCACGAGCCACCGATTTCCTCACCCCGCTTCCCGGCGTGCCCGACGACCGGTTCAGCGACGCGTACTCGGCCCGGGACCACTGCGTGGACCTCAGTGTCTGGCGACCGCGGGGAATCCAACTGTGCAGTCCATTGGGCGACAAGGGCATCCGCCGCCTCGCGGCCCGTATGCCGGACGCCTACCGGCTCCTGCCCTACCAGGGGAGGCTGATCACCAAGCCGGTGCTCCGGCTGCTCCTGTCCACCCGGCTCCCGGAGAGGATCTGGCGCCGCTACGGACGGCTGTGGCTGGATTCGCCGCACAAGAACTATGCCCTCAACCACGGCCAGGTACTGGCAGACCTGATCGGGCGCCCGGACGCGCACCTCATTCGGATGGGCATCGTGGATCCGCGGCAGCTCGCCCGTGTGCTGGCCGAGCCGGCGAGCCTGCGCCGCAATGCCGAACAGCTGATCTGCGCCGCCATGACCGAGCTGTTCCTGCGCGGCGACGCGCGGCGGGCCTCCGTTACGCAGAAGGGTGTTCGCGATGCCTCTCGTACGGCTGGCTGAGCACGCAGTCTTCGACGACACCGACGGCGCGGGGGTCATTCTCGACACCGGCCGGGGTGTCTACCTGACTCTGAACTCGACGGCCACCCTCATGCTGCGGGCGGCCCTGCACGGCGACACCGTGGACGATGTGGTCGGCCGCCTCCGCGAGCAGATCGACGCCACGGACCAGACCCTCCAAGCCGGTCTCGCCAAGCTCACCGGCCAGCTCCGCGACCGTGCGTTGCTGGCCGCCACGCAAGAGGGCCCGCGATGAACAGAGCCGTCACCACACCGGACGGGGAGTTCTTCCTGTCCGACCTCGACCCGGCCACCACCCCGCCACGCATCCCTCTCCCGCTCCGCGCGTACGCCGTGGGGCGCACCTTCCGCGCGCTGTGGATCTACCGTCGGCACGGCTGGTCGGTGGCGCACCTGTATCTGCGGCGTCTACGCCCCGGCCCCGGATCGGCGGCACTGGCCGCCCTCCCGGCCGGCACCGCGCTCCGGCTGGCCCGCCGGGAGGTCTTCGCCTCCCAACTGGTCCATCGCACGGTGCTCCCTGACGGTCTCTGCCTGCCGCGCTCCCTCGCGCTGGCCACGTATCTGTCAGCTCTCGGACTGCCCGCTCAAGTGACCATCGCCCGCCTGCGCACCGTGGCCATGCCGAAGAACAGCTTCCACTCCTGGACCGAGCTGTACGGCGCCGTGCTCAACGACAATCCAGACGTCCAACTCGGCTACACCGTTCTGCAGCGCGTCGCCGCGTCCGAGGCACCCGCGGCGCCCCGCGCGCGGCTCCGTCCATGACCAAGGGGAGCCCGTGACCGAGGCGAACAACCACGTGCGGTGGTTCGAGGACCACGCGGGCCATTACGAGGAGTTGGCCATGTACGCGGCCGACTTCGGCCGGCGGCTGATCGACTTCGCGGATCCGGAACCGGCGACCCGGCTGCTGGACGTGGGAGCCGGGCGCGGCGCGGCCGCCAGGGCCGCCGTGGCCCGCGGCTGCGTCGTCACCGCGATCGATGTGACACCCGCAATGGTGCGTCGGCTCGCCGCGGACGTACCGGAGATCACCGTCCGGCAGATGGACGTGACACGACTCGATTTTCCCCGCGGCTCCTTCGACACGGTTGTCGCTGCCGACGTGCTGGAGATTCTTGAGGACCCCGCGGCAGCGGTGGCCGAAATGCGCCGGGTCCTGGCACCGGGCGGGACGGTCGCCTTGTCGGTAAACGGAGCCCGCGGCCGGTGGGAGTGGCTCACCCGGCTGGCCCAGGAGTTCTGGCCCGCCCCCGGCCCTGCCGCAGACGCCGCGACACCCGCGGATCCGGCCGCCCTGCTGGCCGAGGCAGGATTCATCGAGCTGACGCAACGACCGGTCGCGGCAGCCGTACAGGTGCCCAGGCCATCGGCGCTCTGGGAGCTGCTGGAGTCCCAGATGTCCATGGCCGTGGTCGAGACATTGCCGGCCCGACGCGCCGCCGAGTTCCGTCGCCGCTTCTGGGCCGGCGCCGAACACATGCACGCGCACGGCGGCATCATCCTCGACCACAACGCGATGCTTCACCGCGCGATCACCCCGGCATGAGCCGGGCAGGTTTCGGCGCGCAAGGAGACCGGCATGGAACTGATCCTGTTCCCCGGAGACGGAGATACCAGCAGCCCGGATGCCTGCTGGTCCTGCACCGGATTCAGCGCGTTCCGGCACCGACTGGCCCAGGCCGAGGGCTTCACACTCGATGCGATGGCAACGCGACGCAGCGCCGTCCTCGTGGCCCTGCGATCGGCCAAGCTCGCCGCCCCCGTTCCGTCATCGGCGGGCGGTGAGTCCGATGAGAGCGGCGAGGCCTGCCAGTGCCGCGACGCTGGTGAGGGCGATGGGCAGGGTGAACCAGTCGGCCATGAATCCGATGGCGGGCGGTCCCAGGAGCATGCCGCCGTAGCCGAGTGTGGAGGCGGTGGCTACGCCGCTGGGACCGGCCAGGGCGCCGGCGCGTTCGACGGCGACCGGGAAGATGTTGGCGAGTCCGAGTCCGGTGATGGCGAAGCCGATGAGCGCCACCCACACGGACGGGGCGAGTGCGCCCAGGAGCATGCCGAAGGCGGCCAAGGTGCCGCCGGCCACGAGTATCGGGGTCTGGCCGAGCCGTTCGAGCAGGGTCGTTCCGCTGAGTCGGCCTATCGTCATGGCGAGGGCGAAGCAGGAGTAGCCGGCGGCTGCGATGCCCGGGTGGGCGCTGAGGTCCTGTTCGAGGTGGAGTGCTCCCCAGTCGGCGAGTGCTCCCTCGCCGTAGGCCGTGCACAGGGCGATGAGGCCGAAGACGATCACCAGGCCGCGGGTCCGGCTGTCGAGCCGGCGAGGGGCGCTGTCCTCGCGGTGGACGCCGCTCGGCGGAGCGGGTGGTTCGAGGCGCAGCAGCGTACGTCCTGCCACGGCGGTGACGATCAGGCCGATCACGGTGAGGCCGAGCAAGTGGCGCGTGGGGGACAGGGAGCCGGCGATCAGCCCGCCGAGGCCCGCGCCGACCATGCCGCCCAGGCTGAAGGCGGCATGGAAGCTGGGCATGACCGGGCGGCGCAGAGCGGCCACCAGGTCTACGGCCGCGCTGTTCATCGCCACGTTGATCCCGCCGTACGCCGCCCCGAAGATCAGCAGTACCAGGCCGAGCGCCAGTGCCGAGTGTGTCAGCGGCGGCAGCGCGACGCTGAGCGGCATCAGCACTCCGCAGGCCACCGTCACCGGATGGCTGCCGAAGCGGCGGCAGAGGCGTCCGGTCAGGGTCATCGTGACGACGGCGCCCGCGGAGACGCCGAGCAGCGCGAGCCCGAGGTCGCTGGCCGAAGCGCCGGTCTGGTCCTTGATGGCGGGGATGCGGACGACCCATCCGGCGAAGATGAAGCCGTCGAGCGCGAAGAAGACGGTGAGGGCGACACGGAGCCTGCGAAGGCCCGGGGGAGTGGCCCGCGACGCTGCGGACGTGGTTTTGTTTAGTAGCGGCACAAAGTCAGAGTAGGGGTGCACCCCGGTCGCGTACAAGGCGGTTCTTTTTGTCGACTCGGTGTCCGCCGCCTCCTGTCGGAGATGCCGGCGAGGGCAGCGGAGATGTCAGGCGAGGGCGGCGGAGATGTCAGGGAATGGCGGTGGACGCGTCATGCAATGCCGGCGAAGGCGTCAGGGAATGGCAGGGGAAGGGCAGATGGCGACTGAACGGCGAGGCCGCGTACGGATCATGGGAGACTCGCCCTCATGAACGGCAAGGCTGCCCCCCGTGCCGAGGGGGATCTGTCCACGCGTACGCGCCTCGAGCGAGGGCGCGGCGCGCTCGGTCCCGCCCTTGAGCTCGTCCACACCGGACGGGCCCCGACGCGTGCCGTGCTCACCGCCGAGCTGGGCGTCACCCGCGCCACCGCGGGGGCCGTCGCCGCCGAGCTGGAGGCGCTCGGCCTGATCAGGATCGACGCACGGCCGAGCGCGCCCGCGGGCTCGCAGGGCCGGCCGTCGCACGGCCTTTCCATCGCGGACGACGGGCCGGTGGCGCTCGCCGCGCAGGTGCACTCCGACGGCTTCCGGGCGGCGCTCGTCGGGCTCGGCGGCCGGATCGTCGCCACCGCACCCGGCTGCGAGACGATCGACGCCGACCCGGCGCAGGTCCTCGGGTCCGTCATCGACGCGGGTGCCCAACTGCTGCGGGAGACCGGGCGGCGGTGCGTCGGCGCGGGCCTCGCGGTGCCGTCCGCCGTCGCCGAGCCGGAGGGCACCGCGCTCAACCCGCTGCACCTGGCATGGCCTGCGGGTTCGCAGGTCCGCCAGATCTTCGCCGACTGCGTACGCGACGCCGGGATCGCGGGACCGGCGTTCGCCGCCAACGATGTCAACCTCGCCGCACTCGCCGAGCACCGGCACGGCGCCGGGCGCGGCGCCCGCGACCTGCTGTGCGTGGCGACCGGCCACCGGGGCGTCGGCGGCGCGCTCGTTCTCGACGGCCGTCTGCACACCGGCAGTTCGGGTCTGGCCCTGGAGGTCGGCCACGTCACGGTCAACCCCGAGGGCCGTCCCTGCCACTGCGGAAGCCGCGGCTGCCTGGACGTCGAGACGGACCCGCTGGCCTTCCTGACGGCCGCCGGCCGCGAACCCGGGCCGGAGGGGCTGCTCCTGCAGGCCCGCGGTCTGCTCCGCGACGCGGCCGCGGATCCCTCGGTCCGCGCGGCGGCCGAAGAGCTGATCGACCGTCTGGGCCTGGGCCTCGCGGGCCTGGTGAACATCCTCAACCCGGACCGGATCATCCTCGGCGGCCTGCACCGCGCCCTCCTGGAGGCCGACCCCGAGCGGCTGCGCGCCGTCGTGGCCGACCGCAGCCTGTGGGGACGCAGCGGTGGCGTGCCGATCCTGGCCTGCACCCTGGACCACAACAGCCTGGTGGGGGCCGCCGAACTGGCCTGGCAGCCGGTGCTCGACGACCCCCTCGGGGCGCTCGGCTAGACCTTCACGGGTTCCGCCGCCTCAACTGCGGTCGTGGCAGCGGCGGTTGGCGCTTCTCGCCGCCGCCGCTTCAGGTCGGGCAGCAGGCTGACCAGGCCGAGTGCGGCGAGGGCGGCGCCGATCCACAGGGGCGCCCGCAGTCCGAACGTATCGATGGCGGGCCCGCCCACGGACGTCGCGATGATGATGCCCAGCGTGATGAACGAGGAGTGGACGGTGTTGACCAGCGGCCGGGCGTTGCCGACGCGCTGGACGCGGGTCACAAGGGCGGGGTTCATGGTGACTCCGACCAGACCGATGCCCATCATGAACACCACGGCGGGGACGGTGAGTTGGGCGAAGGCGGCGAAGCCGACGAGGAACGCCAGATTGAGTATCAGCCCGATGAGCAGGACCGGGATCGTGTGCTTGTCGGCGAACCGGCCCACGACGGTGTTGCCGATGACGGTGGCCGCGCCGTACGCGATGAGCAGCAGCGGAACGGTCCCCGTGGCGAAGCCGGTGACCTCCGTGAGGATCGGGTTGAGGTAGCTGAAGGCGGAGAACGTCGCGCCGATGATGAAGGTGCTGGTGGTGAGCGTCAGCCACAGCCGGGGATTCCGGAAGGCGCCCAGCTCCTGGCGGAGGTCGCCGCCGTCGTCGGCGCGTTCCATGTGCGGCACACCGACGAGGGTGGCGAGCGCGGCGAGGACGGTCAGCCCCGTGATCGCCCAGAACGCGGCGCGCCAGCCCAGGTGTTCACCGATCACGGTGGAGAGCGGGAGGCCGAGAAGGGTGCCGAGCATCAGCCCGTTGAGGGCCACCGCGATGGCCCTGCCCCGCACTTCGGGGCGGGTGAGCCGCGCGGCGAGGGAGATGGAGACGCCGAAGAAGGCCTGTGAGGCGATCCCTGTGATCACGCGGGCCACCAGCATGGTGCGGTAGTCCGGGGCGAGGGCGGCGAGCACGTTGCCCGCCAGGAAGACCACGAACAGGACGGCAAGCGCCGACTTCTGACGCATCTTCAGTACGGCAACGGTGAGGAAGGGCCCGCCGATGGCCATCGCGGCGGCGAAGGCGGTGATGAGGTAGCCGATCTCCGGAATCGTGGCGTCGAGGCCTTCGGCCATCTGCGGCATCAGTCCGGCGACCACGAACTCGCTGGTCACCATGGCGAAGATGCCGAGGGCCAGTACGTATACGGCGCGGGGCATGGGTCTGCTCCTGTCGGAGTTCGGTTATGGATAGATCAGTACAAAACAAAGGTGCGCGAAGGTGCGCGAAAGCGTGCGAGGGCGTGCGAGGGCGTACAGAGAATGAATGCGAGGCAGCCCAAGTCGGGCCGAGAGAAAGCCGGTTGGCGCTAGCGGGTCAGCGCGTCAGCGCGTCGAGCGCCGTCTCCGTGATGGCCTCCAGGGTGGCCCGGTCGGCGCCGCCCTGTGCGGCGACCCGCATGCCGCCGATGACGGCGTTCAGGAAGCGGGCCAGGTCGGCCGCGTCCCGCGGGGAGGTGATGTCGCCGCTGCTCTGTCCGGCGCGGATGGTGTCCTGGAAGGCGGCCAGGCGTACCGCGAGGTCGCGTGCGAGCAGTTCGGCGGCCGCGGGGTCGCGCCCCGCGAGTTCCACGGTCGTGTTGACGGTCAGGCAGCCGATGCTGTGCCCGTCCTCGCGGCACTCGAACTCGGAGTCGACGATCCGCGCGAACAGGGCGCGGATGCGCTCCATCGGTGAGCGTTCCGTGTCCGTCATGATCTCGATCTGGGTGGCGGTCATGGCGTCCATGTAGCGGGCCAGGGCCCGTTGGAACAGGTCGTGCTTGCTGCTGAAGGTGTTGTAGATGCTGCTGCGGCCCAGGCCGGTGGCGTCGCACAGATCCTGGGTCGAGGTGGCCTCGTAGCCGTTCGCCCAGAAGGCGCGCATCGCCGCGTCCAGGGCCCGTTCCTCGTCGAAGGTTCTCGGTCGGGCCATGTCGGTACCGTACAGGTTTTGGAATGGTCAGTGCAATATGGGCAATCGGAATCGCGTTACCAGTTAAATAGGAGTACTGGTAACGTCAGAATCCGGGACGAGGCAGTGCGGCACGAACCCCTACGCGCGGGAGGTACCGGTGACCTGGCAACTGGCCGAGAAGTTCGAGGAGTTCGAGACCTTCGAGAAATTCGAGACGTCCGACGGATACGTGAGGTGGGCGTCGTTCGGTGAAGGGGACCCGGTCGTCCTGCTGCACGGCTCGCCCTTCTCGTCGTACATCTGGCGCGAGATCGCCCCCGCCCTGGCCCGCACACGCAAGGTCTACGTCTGGGACCTGCTGGGCTTCGGCCGGTCGGAGCAGCGGGACGGCCAGGACGTCGGCCTGGCCGCGCAGGGCAGGCACTTCGCCCGGCTCCTCGCGCACTGGGGCTTGGAGCGGCCCAGTGTGGTCGCGCACGACGTGGGCGGGGCGGTCGCGCTGCGGGCCCTGCTCCTGGAGGGCGCCGCGTACCGGGACTTGACGCTGGTCGACGCGGTCGGCGGCGGCGCGTGGGGGACGGGCTATTTCAAGCTCATCCGCGACAACGCGCACGTCTTTGAGCGGTTGCCGGGGTACGCCCATGAGGCCCTGGTGGCCAGCCACCTGCGCCACGCCACGCACACCGGATACGGTCCCGGAGTCCTGGACGCCTACCTCGCCCCATGGCGCGGCGCCCGGGGCCAGGCCGCCTTCTACCGACAGTACCGCCAGTTCGCCCAGTCCCAGACGGACGAGATCGAACCCCTGCTCGGCGAGGTGTCCGTGCCGACCCGGATCATCTGGGGCCGTGAAGACCGCCTGCTGCCGGGGGAGTTCGCCGCGTTCCTGCGGGCGCGAATCCCACACGCCGAGCTGATCTGGCTGGACGGCGCGGGCCACACCGTCCAGGAGGACGCGCCGGCGCGGCTCCTTGCGCATCTGGAGGAGGACTTCGGGCGGGCGGTCGGCTGAGTGAGAGCAGCGGAGGGTCACATGCCGGAGGCATTCCCGTACCGATTCGCGCACGATGTACGCACGGGGTCCTCCCCATCCTCCGGTGCGGGTTCACGATGAGCCTCCTCCCACTGGCACTTCCGAGGAGGCCTCGATGCGTCGTCTCATCGCAGCCACCGTCCTCTCCGTACTGGCTCTCGGCGCCGCGACGGCCTGCGGTGGTGGCGATGTCGTCACCGAGCCAAAGTCCAAGTCGAAGTCGCCCGATGTCACGTCCGGTTCGAAGTCCAAAAAGCCGGCCGCGGACGAGCCGGAGGATTCCTCGGAGCGCTCGGGCAGGGCCGAGGTCGGTGACACCCTCACGCTCAAGGGGCTGAAGGGCGGGTCGCGGCTCGACGTGACCGTCGAGAAGTTCGTCGATCCGGCGAAATCCTCCAGCCAGTTCCTCGAACCGGCCACGGGCAAGAAGTGGGTCGCAGCGCTGTTCAAGCTGGACAACAAGGGCGGCAAGGTTTACGAGGACAGCCCCATCAATGGAGCGCAGGTCGCCGACAAGACGGGGCAGCGCTTCCAGGCCACCATCGCGGATGTGACGGCCGGACCGGCCATGGCCGCGGCCGTCAAACTCCCGCCCGGCGAGACCGCCCGCGGCTGGCTGGTCTTCGAGGTCCCCGAGGACTCCGCGATCACCAGCGCGCAGTGGACACCCGACTCGGGATTCGCCGACGACACCGGGCAGTGGCAGATCGGGTGACGCGGTCGGCGGTGTGGATGCCGCCTGCGGGTGCCGAGGTGCGCCCGCAGGCGGCATCAGTCCTGCGGCGACTCGAGGTAGAGGGTGCTCCGGCCAGGGGGCGGCGCCAGATCGCGTGCGGCACCAGACGGGCACACCGGCCGGGCAGGTCCAGGGGCAAGCAGACCGGGTTCGAGGAATATGCGGACATCCGTCGTAGCTGGTAATGATCACGAACCCTGCCCCAATAGAGGCTGTGCACCGGCACCAGCCCATGAAAGGGAAGAACTTGCCCACCAAGACCCTGCGCATACCCACCACCGACGGCCAGGCCGACGCCTTCGCCGCCTTCCCCGACGACGGCGAGCCGCACCCGGGGGTGCTGCTGTACATGGACGCCTTCGGCCTGCGGCCCGAGCTGGAGGAGAAGGCCCGTGAGCTGGCCGGGCACGGGTACTACGTACTCGTTCCCAATCTCTACTACCGGCACGGCACGACACCGGTGGTCGAACTTCCCGAGCACATCGGAGACGACGACCGCCCGGCGATCTTCGCCCAGTTGATGCCCTTGGTCGAGGCGCACACCACCGAACGTGCCCTGAGTGACGCCGACGCCTACCTCAGGTTCCTCACCGCCCAGCCAGAGGTCAGTGCCGGACCGGTCGCCACGATCGGCTACTGCATGGGCGCCGGCCTGGCGATGCGCACCGCTGCGGCGCACCCCGACCAGGTGGCCGCCGTCGCCGGATTCCACCCCGGCTTCCTGGTCACCGACGCGCCCGACAGCCCGCACCGCCTGCTCTCCGAGCTCACCGCGGAAGTCCACATCGGCCTCGCCGTGAACGACTTGTCGCCCGAGGCCCTCAGCGACCTCAATCAGGCCCTGGACGCCGCAGGTGTCGACTACACCACCGAGACATACCCCGACACCCTCCACGGCTTCACCATGTCCGACACCGACGCCTTCAGCGCAGCCGCACTGCAGCGCCACTGGGAGCGCCTGCTCCCCCTCCTTGAGCGCACCTTGGTCAAGCCGGTCAGCTAGTCCCACTCCGCTAGGCCCACTCCGCCGCGAACGCCCGCGCCGGGTTCGTCGTCAGGATCTGTTCCACCACGCCTTCTCCTGCCGCGAGTTGGAGGCGTGGACGTACCCGGCGCAGCAGATGCGGCATCCCCGGTCCGCCGTTGACCGACCGCGCCCCGGCCGTCGTCGTGTCGCCGCCCAGGAGCAGCTGATCGGCGAACCCGGCATCGGCCAGGGCGCGTACGGCGTCCGGCATCCGCCAGTCCGTGGCGTGGTGGGCGCGGGAGGGGCCGTCGAAGGCGAGATGCGCGCCGGCCTTCGCGGCCTCCTGGTGGAGGGTGAGGTCGGGGGAGCGGTTCAGATGGCCGAGGATCACCCGGGCGGGCGGGACGCCCAACTCCCCGCACAGGACGTCGAGTACGTCCAGGGCGCCGGTGCCGAGTTCCAGGTGGACGGCGATGGGCGCACCCGTCGCCCGGTGGGCCTCGGCCGCGGCTTCCATGGTCCAGCGGGCGTGCGCGTCCAGGCCGTGGAAGCCGCCCGCGACCTTGATCAGCCCGGCGCGCACGCCCGTGTCGCCGATGCCCTGCGTCAGCTCCCGTATGAACAGGGCGCCCAGGTCACCGGCGCGCAGTAGGGCGAGCAACTCCGGTGCGTAGTGCGCCGCTTGGTGCAGTCCCGTCGCGGCGACGGCGTGTACGCCCGTCGTGCGGGACAGCTCGGGCAGGTCTCCGGCGTGCCGCCCCATGCCGTACGGAGTCCACTGGACGAGGCTCCCGCCGCCCGCCGCACGGAACGCCGCAAGTTCGCGCGCCGCTCCAGCGGTCGAGTCGAGCTCCTGGTCCGGAAGTTGAGGGCTGGTCAGGTAGAGGTGGTCATGGGCGTCGCAGATGCCGAGCGACTCGGGGGCGACGTCCCCGAGGACCGTGCGGACCGCGCTCACCACTGCCGGCCCCGGGGAAGCAGGTCCCGCTCCGGTGCCGACAGGTGCAGCACCTGGAACACATCGCCCACCCCTTGGGGAGATGCGTGGTCCCAGACGGAGAAGTGCAGTGCCTCCCAGGTGCGTGGATCGATGGACACGGCCGCGTAGATGTTTCCGTCCTGGCGCGCCAACCGCTCGGCCTCGTGGGCGAGTTCGGCGGCCAGGGGGCCCAGGGGAGTGCGGTCGGGGATCCGCATCCGGCGGCGTATCGCGGCGCGGGCGGGAGCGGCGGACGCGATCCCCTCCGCGAAGGCCAGACCCGTCCAGTGCTGCACCTCGGGGCGGCCGAAGTCATCGACGATGCCCTGGAATCCGGGGCCCCAGAGGAAGGAGTTCATGCCCGCGGGGGTGTTCCATAGGTAGAACGGCGCGTACTGGTTCACGGGGGAGTCGTCGACACCGCGCTCGCGGACCAGGTACGCCTTGGCGCCGAGCCCCGGGTAGTCGTCCAGCAGGTGCCCCTTGGCGGCCACGCGGTGGCGGATGATCCCCATGTCGTAGTCGGCCGGCAGCGTGATCTCGTACTGCATCGCGTGCATGGTCATCGGCTCCCTGTCTGCAGGAGCAGGAGGGAGAGCAAGCCCCGAACGCCCGTGTCGAAGGCCGCGGGCGAGCCGTCGGCGCGGGCCAGCACATAGCCGCCCTGGACCGTCGCGACGACCGCCGCCGCGACCTCCCGCGGATCGAGCGCGGCCGCGAACTCGCCCTGCTCCTGGCCCTCTTCGACGATTCCGGCCAGCCGCCCCCGCAGCCAGTCGAGCGTCTCGGTGACCGGCGCGCGCAGCTCGTCGCTCGCGATGACGTCCGGATCCATCGTGAGGCGGCCGACCGGGCACCCGCGGAGCACGTCGCGCTCGCGCAGCAGATATGCCTCGATGCGCTCGTACGCCGATCCCTCGCCGCCCAGGACCGCGTCGGCGGCAGCGCGCAACTCCTCGGCCGTACGCCGGATCGCGGCGAGCGCGAGGTCGGGCTTCCCGGCGAAGTGGTGGTACATGCTGCCCTGCCCGGCCCCGGCGTGCTGCTGGATGGCTTTGGGGCTCGTGCCGACGTAGCCGCGCTCCCACAGCAGCTCGCGGGTGGACTCGATCAGACGCTCCGGAGTGCTCATGAACGTACTGTACATACTAGTAGGTACAGAGGTCCAGGCTTCCTCCGGGAGCAGCGCCGACGGCCGCTCGTACTCCCCGCGTGGTACGCGAGCTGCCGCTGGCCGTACGACGACTCGGACCCCCTCGGAGAGCGAACCTCGATACATCGCACAGACACCGCACAGACACCGCGAACCGCATCGCGCGGACATCGCGAACTCGCTTCCGAGGAGATGGACACCATGCAGACCCTGGCTCACTTCGACGGCGGGCCCGGCCCGTGGATCCTGTTCTTCCCGCTCATCTGGGCGGCCGTCGTCATCGGCGGCATCACCCTGCTGCGCCGCACCGTGTGGCGCGGCCGCCGCGCACCGTGGCAGCGTGACGGCCGCGACGCGAACGTACGCATCGACGAGCAGTCGCCCATCGCCGTGCTCGGCCGGCGCTTCGCGTCCGGTGAGATCGACGAGGACGAGTACTGGCGGCGGCTCTCCGTCCTGAACGAGGAGTTCGGCCGCACCTCCAAGGGCGGTGCGGCATGAGCACCGCCACCGGACAGCGCACCGCCACGCTCGACGCGGCCCGAGTCACCGAGGCCGTCAAGGTCTACGGCAGCGGTGACACCGCCGTACGGGCCCTGGACGGGGTGAGCGTCGGCTTCCCGGCAGGACGCTTCACCGCGATCATGGGCCCGTCGGGCTCCGGCAAGTCCACCCTGATGCACTGCGCCGCGGGCCTCGACACCCTCACGTCGGGCACCGCCCACATCGGCGACACCGATCTCGGCGCCCTGGACGACCGGCGTCTCACGCTGCTGCGCCGCGACCGCATCGGCTTCGTCTTCCAGGCCTTCAACCTGGTGCCGACGCTGACGGTCGCCGAGAACATCACGCTCCCGATGGACCTGGCGGGACGGCGCGGCGGACAGGAGTGGACCGACGCCCTCATCGACGTCGTCGGCCTGCGCGACCGCCTGCACCACCGGCCCGCCGAACTCTCCGGCGGACAGCAGCAACGCGTCGCCGTGGCGCGGGCGTTCGCCGGGCAGCCCGATGTCGTCTTCGCCGACGAACCGACCGGCAACCTCGACTCGCGCTCCGGCGAGGAGGTCCTGCGCCTGCTCGGCCGCGCCGTACGGCAGATGGAGCGCACCGTCGTCATGGTCACCCATGACCCGGTGGCCGCGGCCCACGCCGACGAGGTCGTCTTCCTGGCCGACGGCCGGCTCGTGGACCGGATGGCGGCCCCGACCGCCGACAAGGTCCTCGACCGGCTCAAGGCCTTCGACACGAAGACCACGAAGACCACGAAGACCTCGTCCGCACCCGGTACCGAGGGGGCACCGTCATGAGTTCCCTGAGCGCGTCCGCGCGCATCAGCCTGTCCTCGCTGCGCGGCCACAAGCGGCGCTTCGCGGGTACGTTCCTCGCGGTCATGCTCGGTGTCGCCTTCCTGGCGGGCACGCTCGTCATGGGCGACACCCTGCGCGGCAGCTTCGACACCATGTTCGGCAACGCGACGAGCGGCACCGACGCCGTGGTCCGCAGCGCCGACACCATCACCACCCCCGACGACAGCCAGGGCACCCGGCAGCCCGTCAAGACCTCGCTCGTCGAGAAGATCGAGCGGACCGACGGGGTCGCTGCCGCCGCGCCCAGCATTCAGGGCGCGGGCCAGCTCCTGGGCAAGGACCGCGAGCCCATCGGCGGCGAAGGCCCGCCGACCCTCGCCGGCAACTGGATCGCCGACGGCAAGCTGAACGCCTACCAGCTGGCCGACGGCCGCGCCCCCGCCAAGTCCGGCGAGGTCGTCGTCAACCGCGGCGCCGCCGAGTCCGGCGACCTGAAGATCGGCGACACGACCACGCTGCGCACCCCCGACCCCGTCAAGGTGACGATCGTGGGCCTCGCGACCTTCGGTGGCGAGGACGGCATGGCGCAGACCACCTTCACCGGCATGACACAGGCCGACGCCGAGAAGTACCTCACGCCGAAGCCCGGCGAGGCCGCGTCCATCCAGGTGCGGGCCGGACCCGGCGTGAGCGAGCAGGAACTCGTCGACGCGCTGAGTCCCGTACTTCCCAAGGGAGTTGAGGCGATCACCGGCGAGGCGTCGGCGGCGGAGAACACCGACAACATCTCCGGTCAGTTCCTGACGCTCTTCACCAGCTTCCTGCTCGTCTTCTCCGGTGTCGCCCTGCTTGTCGCCACCTTCAGCATCCACAACACCTTCGCGATCGTCGTCGCCCAGCGCACCCGCGAGAACGCGCTGCTTCGCGCGCTCGGCGCCTCGCGCCGCCAGGTCACCGCGTCCACCCTCGTGGAGGCGAGCGCGGTCGCCGTCGTGGCGTCGGTGGCGGGCCTCGCGGGCGGCATCGGCATCGCGGCCGGCCTCCAGGCGCTCTTCCCGGCCATCGGATTCCCCTTCCCCGAGGGCGACCTGGTGATCAGCGGCCTGTCGATGCTGCTGCCCCTGGCCGTCGGCATCGTGGTCTGCCTGGGCTCCGCCCTGCTGCCCGCCGTCCGCGCCGGGCGCACCGCACCCCTGGCCGCGCTGCGCGAGACGGCCGTCGACCACTCCGGGGCGTCGCGGGGTCGTGCCGTCGCGGGCACGGTCCTCGCCCTCACCGCCGTCGGCCTTTCGCTCTTCGGCGTCCTCGTCAGCCCGTCCGTGTGGCTGGCAGGGGCAGGGGCGGTCCTCGCGCTCGCCGCGTTCGTGGTCCTCGGACCCGTCGCCTCCTCGCGGGCGGTACGCATTCTCGGCGGGCCCCTGGACCGGCTGCGCGGCGTCACCGGCGGGCTCGCCCGGCGCAACGCCCTGCGCAGTCCCAAGCGGACCGCCGCCACCGCGAGCGCGCTGATGATCGGCGTCGCCGTCGTCTCGCTCTTCACGGTCTTCGGCGCCTCGCTGAAGGCGACCATGGACCAGACGGTGAACCGCTCCTTCGCCGGCGATCTCGCCATCAGCACCCCCGGCTTCGGAGCGGGCGGCAGCGGACTCAGCCCCAAGCTGGCCCCCGCGCTCGCGGAGCTGCCGGAGGTGGAGACCGCCGTCGGTCTGGGCAAGGGCGCGGCGGAGGTCGACGGGGAAGGGCGCGCCCTGACCGTCACGGACCCCGGCCCCTTCGCCAAGTCCTTCGACCTCGGCAAGATCGAGGGCTCCCTCGACGGCCTCGGCACCAACGGCATCGCGATCACCCGCGCCGAGGCGGAGAAGCAGGACCTGAAGGTCGGATCCAAGACGGAACTCGCCTTCGCCGACGGCAAGAAGGCCACCTTCACCGTCCGCGCGCTGTTCGGCCAGTCCGAGCTCGCGGGGGACTACGTCATCACCCGTGAGGCCTGGGCGCCGCACCGCATGCAGGACGCCGACAGTCTTGTGTCCGTCACCTTCAAGGACGGTGTGAGCGCGAGCGACGGCGAGGCCGCGGTCTCCAAGACCGCCCAGGAGTACGGCAATCCGGACGTGCAGACCCGGGGCGAGTACGCGCAGTCCGCGGCGGGCGGCATCGACATGATGCTCACGCTGGTCTACGCCCTGCTCGCGCTCGCGGTCCTGATCGCCCTGCTGGGCATCGCCAACACGCTGACCCTCGCGATCCATGAACGTACCCGCGAGCTCGGTCTGTTGCGTGCCGTGGGGCAGACGAGGGCGCAGCTGCGGGCCATGGTCCGCTGGGAGTCGGTGCTCGTCGCCGCCTTCGGCACGGCCGGCGGCCTGGCGCTCGGCGGCTTCCTCGGCTGGGTCCTGGTCAAGGCCTCGGACGGCGCGACCGACAGTGCCTTCGCGTTCGCGGTGCCGCCGGTGCAGCTCGTGGTGGTCGCCCTGGTGGGCCTGGCGGCGGGGGCCCTTGCGGGCCTGCGTCCGGCGCGGCGGGCCGCACGCCTGGACGTGCTGCGTGCCATCGCCACCGAGTGACGTACGCCGTCACGGACGCGGGGCCTGTCACCGCCCGGTCAGCCGACAACGGCCGACCGGGCGGGAGCATGTCCGGGCGCGTCGGCCAGGGCGTCCGGCGCGCCGGTGTCCAGGTCCGCGAACGGGCCCGCCGTGGCCGCCCCGTACACCGGGTACGTGGGCAGCGCGGCAGCATGGGATGGGGCCGGAAGGGTGAACCAGACGACCTTGCCCGTCTCGCCGTGCGGGCGTACGCCCCAGCTCTCGCTGACCGCGGCGACCATGGCGAGGCCACGTCCGCAGGTCTCGAACGGCTCGGCGTCGTTCACCTCGGGGAGGCGGGGGTCGTGGTCGTGGACGGAGACCGTGAGGCGGTCGAGCAGCAGCTCGATCTCCACGGTGCACACCTTGTCCGGCTGTGCGTGCCGGTGCACGTTGGTCAGCAGCTCGGTCACACCGAGCGCGGCCTGGTCTATCAAGGGATCGAGATGCCAGTAGCGCAACTGCGCCGATACGATTCTGCGGACCTGGCCGATCCGCGCGGGCAGAGCCTGGAGCTCCACCGTGCAATACCTGCTTGGCTGGCTGATCACGGCTGCGACTCCCCGAATTACGGTCCGGAAGAAGACGACGATCGGATCCAGCAGCGGCCGCGTGGTCTGCCGCCTGCTGTGTGGCCGGCGGGCTGGTTCGCAGCGTCATCGCCGGTAAACCCAGAGTGATGTGTGACCAGAGTGACTCAGGGGGTGCGGGCGTGCAACTCGCACCCTGTCCTGCGTGCGCTCCGGCCCCGCTCAGTCCCGGGGCTGACGGCCTGAGGCCCTGCGCACCGCGTCGATGAACTTGCGCACCGTGGGCGGACCCGCCGTGCCGGGCGCCGGATCGTGGTCGGCGAGCGTGAGCCGGTAGCGCGTGCCGTTCAGTTCGGCCAGTGCCCGGTCGTCCGCGGCGAACCACGGCTTGCCCGCGCGCACCGTCTGCACGGGGGCGCTGTCGATCTCCCTGCCGTAACTGGTCAGCAGCTCGAACCTGCCGTCGCTGATGCGGACTTGGCCGGCCCGGGTGAGGGAGCGCAGCCGCCGCCCGATCCGTACGCCCGTGGCCGTGAACTCCGGCTCCGCCATGACGTTCCGCCCCCTTGCGCCTCGGTGTGTCGCTCCGTACGGGACCGCCGTCCCGTGCGGTGCAGTCTGCACGCACCCGGCGTCGAGCACCAGTGCGTATGAAGACGCCGGCACAGGACGGAGCATCCTGCCTCCAGTGTGCCCCGCATGCGCGACCAGTAACTGCGCCAGGTGTGCCTTTGAGCTGCTCAAAGGTGTGTTTATGCAGGTGAGAAGCGTGCGGAAGGTGCTTATGATCGAGGTGTCCGGCCGGCTGTGAGCGTGGCCGGCCCGACCCGGAGGAGCCACGCGGTGAGCACCACACAGCAGGATCGAGCCGACGAGCCGATGGCCACGCTCGACGTCGACCGCAGCGACGCGGAGTACCGCGCCTGGCTCAAAGAAGCCGTGCGCAAGGTCCAGGCCGACGCCAACCGCTCGGCCGACACCCATCTGTTGCGCTTCCCGCTGCCGGAACAGTGGGGCATCGACCTGTACTTGAAGGACGAGTCGACCCACCCGACCGGCAGCCTCAAGCACCGCCTGGCCCGCTCCCTCTTCCTGTACGGCCTCTGCAACGGCTGGATCAGGCCAGGGCGCCCGGTCATCGAGGCGTCCAGCGGCTCGACGGCCGTCTCCGAGGCGTACTTCGCGAAGCTGATCGGGGTGCCCTTCATCGCGGTGATGCCGCGCACGACCAGCGCCGAGAAGTGCCGACTGATCGAATTCCACGGCGGCCAGTGCCACTTCGTGGACGACTCGCGCACGATGTACGCCGAGTCGGCCGCCCTCGCCGTCGAGACCGGCGGCCACTACATGGACCAGTTCACCTACGCCGAGCGGGCCACCGACTGGCGCGGCAACAACAACATCGCCGAGTCGATCTACCAGCAGATGAGGCTGGAGCGCTATCCGGAGCCCGCGTGGATCGTCGCCACGGCGGGCACCGGCGGCACCTCGGCGACCATCGCCCGCTACGTCCACTACATGCAGCACGACACCCGGCTGTGCGTCGCCGACCCCGAGAACTCCTGTTTCTTCGACGGCTGGACCCACCACGACCCGGACGCCACCAGCGACTGCGGCTCCCGCATCGAGGGCATCGGCAGGCCGCGCATGGAGCCGAGCTTCGTGCCCGGCGCGATCGACCGCATGATGAAGGTGCCGGACGCGGCGAGCGTCGCCGCCGTGCGCGCCCTGGAGCAGGCGATCGGCCGCAAGGCGGGCGGCTCGACCGGCACCGGCCTGTGGAGCTCCCTGAAGATCGTCGCCGAGATGGTGGCGGCGGGACGCACGGGCAGTGTCGTCACGCTCATCTGCGACCCGGGCGACCGCTATCTGGACAAGTACTACTCGGACGCGTGGCTGGCCGAACAGGGGCTGGACATCGCGCCGTACGCTGCCGCCATCAAGTCGCTGCTTGCTACTGGGACTTGGGCGTAGCGCTCCGCGGGAAAGCCGGTGTTTTATCTGCGGGCCGTATGTGGCTGGTCGCGCAGTTCCCCGCGCCCCCTTCGGGGGCTCAGGCGTTCGCCGCCGCCAGGCGTCGGTCCAGGGCCCTCGCGGCGTCGCGGAAGGCGCGGCCCATGCCCGCCCTGCCCAGCTTCATGGCGAAGCGGAAGGGAGCCGCGCCGTCCGCGGCGAAGGTCCACTGCACGCGGGTGCCGGTGCCTGCCGGGGTGAGGTGCCACTCCTCCAGGAGGGCGCGCAGCCCCGGTGCGTTCGTCTCGTCGACCCGGTAGGCGTACCGCTGCGCAGGCTCGGTCGCCACGATCGTCTCCCGGAAGCGCGTGCCGCCCTTGAGCCGGACCTCGCGGCCCGCCCCGCCGTCGGTGGGGCGGCACAGGGTGACCGCGGTGAACCACTCGGGCCAGCCCGTCACGTCGTCGGCGAGGGCGCTGTACACCGCATCGGGGGCGGCGGCCACCTCACGGGCGAAGACCAGACGCAGCGGTGCGGACTCGGCGAACTCGAGCCCCACGGGCCTCAGTCGGCGTGCCATCGAACTCAGCCCCCAAGTGGAATCGGGTGGTTGACCGGCCAACGGCACCATAGCTGATGAGCCGTCAGATGTCTGCGGCGTACCCGCCGCCCTCCTCGGGCTCCTCGGCCTCGCCCGTGATCACCAGGCGCCGCAGATGTTCGGAGATCTCCGCCCGCGCCTCCGCGGGCAGCCCGGCGTCCGTCACCAGCGTGTCGACCTGCGCCAGCGTCGCGAACGAACTGAGGCCCACCGTGCCCCACTTGGTGTGGTCGGCGACCACGATGACGCGCCGCGCCGACTGCACCAGACGCCGGTTGGTCTCCGCCTCCGCGAGGTTCGGCGTGGACAGACCGGCCTCGGCCGATATGCCGTGCACACCCAGGAAGAGCACATCGAAGTGCAGCGCCCCGATGGCCTGGTCGGCGACCGGACCCACCAGCGAGTCCGACGGGGTGCGCACGCCGCCCGTGAGGACCACGGTGGCCGCGCCCTGGCGCTGGCCCGAGGTGCGCTGCGCGGAGTGGAAGACGTCCGCGACCCGCACCGAGTTCGTCACCACCGTCAGGTCCGGCACGTCCAGGAGATGGTGCGCCAGCGCGTACGTCGTCGTGCCCCCGGAGAGCGCGATCGCCGTGCCCGGGGCCACCAGGGACGCCGCGGTGCGCGCGATGTCCTCCTTGGCGGTCAGCTCAAGGCCCGACTTGGCCTCGAACCCCGGCTCGTGCGTGCTCGCCTCGGCCACCGGGACCGCGCCGCCGTGCACCTTCTCCAGGACGCCCTGGCGGGCCAGCGCGTCGAGATCGCGGCGGACCGTCATGTCCGACACGCCGAGCTTCCGCGTCAGTTCATTGACCCGGACCCCGCCCCGGCGTCGTACCTCGTCGAGGATCAGGGCGCGGCGCTGCTCCGCGAGGAGGTTCTGATTCTCACTCACGTCAGGTCCGGCCCTTCTGCCTCGTCACATCTGTCGCGCCCGTCGAATGTGCTGTTCTCATCCTCCGCGCCGCCTCATCCTCGCATGTGCCGACGACAGCCTGCCCACCGCCCGACCGGCCGCGCTCACCCGGAACGGGGAGATTACGTGACGGGGGGTGCGCACGGGGCGACGAGCCGAGATCCTGGTGTCCTGACCACGCGCATCGACACTGACCACGCGCAACGGGGGATGCAGAACAGTGGAGCGCTCGACAACAGAAGACTCTGCGGCAGAAGACTCGACAACAGAAGTCCCGGCGACAGCAGACATGGCTCTCGAACTCCTCGTCCACGGAGTCGGGGGCACCACACCGGAAGAGATGCTGGGCGACCCCAGGACCGTGCGGGTCTCCGGCGACGCGACCGCGGCGGTCTTCCGCCGCACCGAGGACGAGGACGCCGAGCGACGCCCGGACGACTACCGGGGCAAGCCGGTCCCCGAGGCGTACGTATGGTGCAACCTGACCTCGGGCAACGGATCACGGGCCCTGTGGCTCCTGCTGCTGCCCTTCATGGTGGTCAACCTCGCGCACTGGATGCGCCCCACCTCGCGGCGCAGGAAGAAGACCGTCCGCACCTACGGCCTCCTGGTGCGCCTGACCGGACTCACCCTCACCGTGCTCCTCGTCGCCGCCGCCTGCGAGGTCGCCATCGACCTGACGGCCTGGCAGTGCGCGGGCACGCCCGAGTGCGCCGAAGGCCGCTCCTGGCTCGGCTTCCTCGCGACCGACGCCTCGGGGCACGGCGGCTGGTGGTCCCAGCCGGGGCGGCGCCTCGCGCTCGCCGCCCTCGTGCCGACCGCCCTGACCGCCCTGCTCTGGTACCTCTCGCACCGCACCTGGAGCGCGTACGAGTCCCAGACGCCGCTGCCCCACCAGAGCGACCCGGAGGAAGACCCCGGCCGGACCGCGCTCGGCAGGCCCGGCTTCTGGTACGGGCGCCGCCTCGTGGCCCGGCTGCGCGCCGCGCACACGGCCGCGGGCTTCCTCACGGTGGCCGCCGCCGTGGGCACTTCGGCCGCGCGCCACGACCGGCGGGGCGGCGGCCCCGCGCTGCTGGACGTACTCGGCTGGATCCTCGACGGCACGCTCGTCCTGGGGGCGGGCCTCGTGGTGTGGGTGGTGTGCCGCAGGGGCCGCAGCGAGAACAAGCTCGACCGGCACCTCGACGAGAAGCTGATCCGCCGCCTGCCGCTCGGCGCGCTCAGCCTGCTCGCCCTGACCCTTCTGTACGCAGGCTGGTCACGCCCCGAGTGGACGTCCCAGGGCCGGTTGCCCGGCGACGCGACCTTCGGCGGCATCGCCCTGGTCCAGGGGATCCTCGTCGTCGCCCTCGCCGTGGTCGCCCGCATCCTGTACGGCACGGCCCCCGACACCCGTACCGCGATCCGCGGCTTCGGCGGCCCCGCCGTCGCCATGCTGGCCTGCGCGCTCGGCGGAGTGATGTCCGGTGGCGGCGCCCAGCGCGTCGCCGACTGGCTCGACGGATCGGGGCAGCCCGGCGCCGGCGGCACGATCGACGGCCCGCCCGTCCTGCTGACCTGGCAGGCATCCGTGATCCCGCCTCTTCTGGTGGTCGTCGCGGTGCTCTGCGGCTGGCTGGGGGCGCGCACCGTACGGCTCAAGCGCCGCGAGACGGCGAAGGTGACCGACGACTACGCGGGCGAACCGGAGGACGCGGCACGCACCCGTCGCATCGCGAGCACGCGCGCGCGTGCCTCCCTCACCGACCGGGCGCCGCGAATCGTCGGCATCACATCGGCCGTGACCCTGTTCCTCGGCGCCGCGGCGCTCGTCGGAGCCTGGCTGACGGAAGAGGTACCGGGGGAGGCCGCCCAGGGTCTTCCGGCCTTCTTCGAAGGGGCCGCGCAGACCTCCCAGTCGCTCGGCTCCTGGCTGATCGGCTTCGGCTTCATACTGTTCGTGACCTGGGGCCGCCGCGCCTACCGCGACCCGTCTGCCCGCCGGACCATCGGCATCCTCTGGGACGTCGGTACGTTCTGGCCGCGCGCCGCCCACCCCTTCGCGCCCCCCTGCTACGCCGAGCGCGCCGTGCCCGACCTCACCTGGCGGATGCACACCTGGACCCGCCAGACGCGCGCCGAGGGCGGCAGGCTCGTCATCTCCGGGCACTCGCAGGGCAGCGTCCTGGCCGCGGCCGCCGCCTGGCAGCTGTGGCCATCCGTACGCAAGCGGGTCGCCCTGCTGACGTACGGCTCGCCCCTGGAGCGCCTCTACGGCCGGTGGTTCCCGGCCCACTTCGGTCCCGCTGCGCTGAGCTCCCTGCACCGCGAGGTCGACTGCTGGCGCAATCTGCACCGCACCACCGATCCGATCGGCGGCCCCGTGCGGGTGCCCCCCGAGGACGAAGGACCGCAGGTCGACCGCGACGCCCTCAAGGACCCCCTGGCCTACGGACGCACCGAGGAACACCCGCTGCCCGCGCCGATCCTGGGCCACTCCGACTACCAGGCCGACCCGGCGTTCGCCGAGGAGCGGGCCCGCCTCCTTGCCCGGCTCAAGCCGGGCGTCCCCGGCCAGCGACCGGGGACGCAGGTCACGGCAGCTCCGGCAGATCCTCCGGATACAGCAGGGTGAGGTCGTCCGTGCTCGGCTCCTCGAACTGGGCGACGCGCCCCGCGTGCCGCTCCACCATCGCCTCGAACGTCTGGCGCGCGGTGCGACCGTTGCCGAAGGCGGGGCCCTTGGGGAGGGCGGTGAAGTACTTCAGGAGGGCCTCGCCGGTGCCCGAGTCGAGGCGGTACTCGTGCTCGTCGGCCTGCTGCTCGACGATCCGAAGGAGTTCCTCGGGGGCGTAGTCGCTGAAGGTGATGGTCCGTGAGAAGCGGGACGCCACACCGGGGTTGACGGAAAGGAAACGCTGCATCTCCGCCGTGTAGCCCGCGACGATCACCACCACCGCCTCCCGGTGGTCCTCCATCAGCTTCACGAGCGTGTCGATGGCCTCGCGGCCGAAGTCGCGCCCGGAGTCCTCCGGCGAGAGCGCGTACGCCTCGTCGATGAACAGCACGCCCCCGCGCGCCCGGTCGAAGGCCTCCTGGGTGCGGATCGCCGTCGAGCCGATGTGCTCACCGACCAGGTCGACGCGCGACACCTCGACGAGATGCCCGCTCTGCAGGACGCCGAGCGAGGCCAGGATCTCGCCGTACAGCCGCGCCACCGTCGTCTTGCCGGTGCCGGGCGAGCCGGTGAAGACCAGGTGTCGGCGGACGGACGCGGCCTTGAGCCCCGCCTGCTGCCTGCGCCGCCCGACCTCGATCATGTCCGTGAGGGCGCGCACCTCGCGCTTGACGCTGTCCAGGCCCACCAGCGCGTCCAGTTCACCGAGCACGGCCTTGGAGCTGCGGGACGACTGCTCGGGGACGGCGCTCTTCTCGGGCTCCTGCTCCGTGGTGCGCTGTACGGGGATCGCGCCGAGCAGACCCACCGACTGCGTGGCCGTCTGGACGGCCGGCGCGGAATCCCGCGCGGCGGTCCGCGGGCCGCCGCTCTCGTCGCTGGTGCAGTCCTCGACGAGCGGCCCGTCCTCGGCGAATTCGAAGCCGCCGCGTCCGCACCGCTCCGTACGGCACTTCTTCAGTGTCGTACGGCAGCCGTCGATCACATGGAAGCCGTAGCCGCCGCTGTCGGTGACCCGGCAGCCGTAGAGGCTGCCGCGGGCGCCCGCCGACACGTAGAAGCCGGCCTCGGCGGGCGAAGTGACCGTGCAGCGCTCGATGGTGGGGTCGGCGCCCTTGGTGACGATGACGCCCGTCTGGACACCGTCGATGGTGCAGTTGGCCAGCGTGCCGCCGCTGCCGTGGTCGCGGAACCACGCGCCGGTTGCGGCCTCGCGGATGCGGCAGTCGTCCAGCTGCGCGGTGGCGCCGTCGCTCACCGACACGGCCGTGTTGCGCACTTGGGAGAGATCGCTGTCGACGACGTCGGCGCGCGAACCGCGGTCCAGGACGAACAGCGCGTCCGGCACGTCGTGCACCCGGCAGGACTCCAGGACGGCGGTCGCGCCGTCACTGACCCAGACCGCCGGATAGTCGCCCGTACTGTCGTGGATCTCGCACTGGTTGGCGTCCACGCGCGTGCCCGGGTCCCACACCGAAAGGCCGTTGCGCCCGAACCGCCGCACCGTGGACCGCGTCAGGGTCAGCACCGAGCGGGAGCGCAGATCGATCGCGTTCTCGGGGATGTCGTGGATCCGGCAGTCGGCGAGCGTCAGGACGGCGTCCGTGTCGAGCGTGACGCCGTCCGATGTCGTGCGGTGCACATCGCAGTCCGTGAGGTGCGCCGTGGCCCGACCGGTGATCTGCACGCCGGCGCCCTTGACCTCGTACACCTCGCAGCCGATCGCCTCAAGTCCGGTGTGCTCGCCGGTCGCCGAGAGACCGGCGCCCGATGCGTGATGCACCCGGCAGCGCTCCAGACGGGGGTGCGCGCCGCCGCGCACGGCGATGCCCGACTGGCCGGCCGATACGACCTCGCACTCCTCGAAGACACCGCCTCCGCCGTCGAGTACGGCTATGCCGATGCCGCCGGGGTTGTCGACCGTGCAGCGGCGCACCGTCGGGCGCGCGCCGCCGCGCACCTCTATCCCGGAGGCCGAGCGCGTCACCACGCGTACGTCGACGAGTTCAGGCGCTCCGTCCTCGATCAGCAGCGCGGGCGCCGCCGAGTCCTGGCCCTCGATGTGCAGGTCCTGCACCAGGGCGGACGAACGGACCGTGAGCGGCACGCCGTCGGAGGGTGCGATGCGGACGGATCCCGGGGAGTTCTCGGGGCCGCGCAGCGTCACCGCGCGCTGGACGACGAGGTTCTCGCGGTAGGTGCCGGGTGCGACGGTGAGGACGTCCCCGTCGGTCGCGGCCTCCAAGGCGGCGGCGAGCGATGCGTACTCGCCCGTGCGGCGCCGCCACCGCGACGTGCCGGTGTGCGTCACCTGGACCGTGCCCTGTGCCATGGAGTTGCTCTGCCCCCACCTCGTCGTACGCGGGACCTCACGACCTCGCGCAAGGAGCCGAAGAGTTCGGCCGGTCCACCGTAGCGCGCGCGGCGGGGGCGAGTTGACCCGATGGCCAGGCTCTCACCTGGTCATCGCCGGTCTCTCACCGGCTCAGGAGCCGGTGCCGGTGCGCCCCCAGTCCGGGCCCGCCTTGTCCCAGGCCTGGTCCCAGCGGTCGTGACGCCGCCGCACCATCCGCCAGACGACGATCCGCCGGGCGCCCTCGACGATGCCGACGACCGCCGCGGCGGCACCGAATCCGGCCAACGCGGCGTGCGTGGCCGCGGTCGCGCCGTCCAACGGCCGGCCGACGACCTGGCCGTGCTCGTCCGTCCAGATCCGGAACCGGTCGCCGGGGTCCGGGGATTCGAGGGCGGCGACCACGGTGCCGGAGCGCGCGGTGCCGTCGGGAGCCGTCCAGTCGGCGAGCACGCGGCTGTGTCTGTCGCGGGCGGACGAGGTCTCGGGATCGGGGTCGACCGGGGGTCTGGAGACCTTCTCGACCACGGTGGCGGAGATCGCGTGCCGGGCCTCGCGCTGTTCCCTGACCGACTGCAGCAGGGCTTCGCGCGCGAGGCCGCCGACGACGGTGCCGGTCACCGGCGCGGCGACGGCGATGAGCAGGAGGGCGGCGAGGGCCACCCACGCCTCCACGAGGTCGGTCTTCCGGCGCAGCGGATTGTGCCGCCAGCGCCAGAGTCCGACGAGTGCTCGCACAGTCCTGCACCCCCTTCCGCGTCCGTCTTAACCGCGAACGGCACGGCCCACGCGTCGGTGGGCAGAAGAGAGAGCGAAATCACCCTTCTCATCGACGCTCAACGTCCGCGCCTCGCCTCCGAGTTCCCCTCACCGGGGACGTTCACCCTAGGACCGTGAAAGGGTCGCCGATCCGGACGGTGCCGGTGCACTCGGGCACCAGATTCTGTCCGAATACCAGCTGGTCGCCGAAGCGGCGGTGCTTGGCGAGGGTGCGCAGCGGCTCCTTGCCGCGCTCCGAGGTCCGCTGGTCGGTGGTGGTCACGACGCAGCGCCCGCACTTCTTGGCGACCCGGAAGGTGACATCGCCGATCGCGACGCGCGACCATTCGTCCTCCGCCCAGGGGGCGGTCCCGTCCACGACCACATTCGGCCGGAAGCGGTTCATGGGAAGCGGCCCCTCGTCGGAGTGATCGCCCTGGGCGATCAGCGAGTTCAGGGCGTCGAGCGAGGAGAGCGTGGTCAGGAGCAGCGGATAGCCGTCGGCGAACGTGACGGTCTCGCCGTCCTTGGCGTACTCCGGATCGATGGGGCGCCGCGTCGCGGGGTCGTCGAGATGGACGAGCCGCACGTCCACGTCCAGATAGGCGCTGAACCAGGCGTGCGCCGCCGCGTCGGCGGGAACTCCCTCGACCTTGTCGCCCCAGATCTCCACCGTGACGGTCGCGCCGGCCGGCGGCACGGCGACCGTCAACGGCTCCTGGCCGGGCGCGGACATGCGTATGCCGCCGCCGGGCCGGAGCTCGGCGGCGGCCAACGCCAGGCGCGGATGCGGCCGTTGCGTGACGATCCGTCCGGCGCTGTCCACCAGGACCCACCGCCGGTCACCCGCGAGCCCCCAGGGCTCGACGACGGCCTCACGCGGAGCGTGTCCCCCGACCGCCTTGAGCGGGTAGAAGTGGATCGAGTGCAGCGCTGGATTCGACATGCGGCCATCCTGCCAGCAGCCACTGACAGGGACGCATGCGGGCGATTCAGTAGCCGCGGTAGGGGCGGTTGTACGGATCCTCGTACGTCGCGGGCGCGGGGCGGGGCGCCGCCGGGCGCATCGCCTCGTAGCCCGTCCCGGCCGGGGGGCGCTGGTATTGCTGGGGTCCCGGGTAGCCGCGCGGCGCCGAAGGCTGCTGCGGGATGTACGGGGCGGGGGCCTGCTGCAGCGGAGCGGGCTGCGGGGCCGCCGCGTAGCCGTACGCGGGGTTGTGATGGGAAGGGGCGGCCGGCAGCGCGGGCAGCGGGGCGGCCGGCAGCGCGGGCAGGTGACTGCCCGTGTCGTACGCAGGGGAAACCCGGATCGGGGCGATCTGCGGAGTGCCCCGCTCGGCGACAAGCGAGTCGTAGATCGGAGTGTCCGGGAAGGACGGCGCGGAGTAGTAACCGCCGCCATAGGTGGAGCGGGGGGAGGTCATGAGACATAAGTTAAGCCCTTGATGTGCTGGTTGGGGAGACCGATAAGAGGGTTGTTTTACGTGTCGGTAGTGACTGGGCATCCCCAATGCGAGCGAACTTAGGAAAAATCGGTCGCGCAGCGCCGTAGGGATCGTGTAAAAGCCAAGCTCCGAACGGGTTACCTGCGGTTGACGCATGGTTGACGGAAGGGTCGCGGGAAGGGGTATCCGCGGCAGACATGGGCCTCTTCGAGGTCCGGGTAATAGGTTGGTCATGAACGAATCGGCGGCCCGGCCGGATGTGGCGACTTGCGATGGGGGCGGACATGACAATGCCAAAAGGATCGAATGTTCCGGTGCCGGCACCTGCCGTGCGGATCGAGTTGGGGTGGTCCTCGGGGCCGGGGGTGCCGGACGCCGACGCGTCGGCGCTGTTGCTGGCCTCTTCGGGAAAGGTCCGCTCGGACGACGACTTCATCTTTTACAACCAGGCGGTCCACTCCTCCGGGGCGGTGCGCCACGAGGGCAAGAAGACCGAGGGCGGCCGGGTGACCGACGCGCTCGCCGTCGACCTCGCGCGCGTGGAGCCCGCGATCGAGACCGTGGTGCTCGCCGCTTCGACGGACGGCGGAACGTTCGGGCAGGTCCCCGGACTCTTCATCCGCGTCGTCGACGCGGCGAACGGCGTCGAGATCGCGCGCTACGACAGCGAGGACGCGACCGTCGAGACGGCGTTCGTCCTCGGCGAGCTCTACCGCCGCCAGGGCGCGTGGAAGTTCCGCGCCGTCGGACAGGGTTACGGCAGCGGCCTCGAGGGCCTCGCCACGGACTACGGCATCTCGGTGGACGAGCCCCAGCAGGCGGCCCCGCCCGTCGCCGCCCCGGCCCCGGTGCAGCCTCCCGCGGCCCCCGCCGCTCCGGTCCAGGCCCCGCCGCCGCCCGCCCAGGCGCCCGCCGCGCCCGCTGCCCAGCCCGTACGCCTGTCGAAGGTCACGCTCACCAAGGAGGCGCCGTCCGTCTCGCTGAAGAAGCAGGGCGGCACATCCGGCGCGATGCGCGTGAACCTCAACTGGGAGGTGCGCAAGCAGTTCAAGGGCTGGGGCGCCAAGCTCGGCCGGGCCGTGGCGATGCACGCCGACCTCGACCTGGACCTGTGCGCCCTGTACGAACTGGCCGACGGCCGCAAGGGAGTCGTCCAGGCGCTCGGCAACGCCTTCGGGGCGCTGGACCAGCCCCCGTACCTGCTGCTCGACGGCGACGACCGCACCGGAGCGGTCGCCACCGGTGAGAACCTCACCGTCAACCTCGACCACATCAACGACTTCAAGCGCATCGTCATCTTCGTGACGATCTACGAAGGCGCGCGCAGCTTCGCCGACCTGAACGCCACCGTGACGCTGCAGCCGCAGCACGGCGCCTCCATCGACTTCTCGCTCGACGAGTGCACGGTGCCCTCCACGGTGTGCGCGCTCGCGCTGATCACGAACAACAACGGCGACCTCTTCGTGAAGCGAGAGGCCCGCTACCTGGTCCCCGAGCGCGGCGTGAGCCCCCAGCGCACCATCGACTACGCCTACGGGTGGGGCATGAACTGGACGCCCGGCAGGAAGTGACCCTCAGCGCTGTTCCGGAGTGGGATCGGGGCGGGCGTACGTCCGCCCCTTCCACGCCGCACCGCGCCCCCTGTAGTGCTGCACCGCCGAGTCGACCGTCATCAGGAGGTAGAGGAAGGCGGTGAACGGCAGCAGGGGAGCCAGCCACGGCGGCTGCCGGTAGTAGCGCAGCATCGGGAGGTACGTGGCCGTCATCAGGAGCCAGGCGAGCCCGCCGGGCACGGCCGTGGCCGCGTTCCCGGCCGCCAGGCCGGCCAACAGCGCGACGGGCGGCACCAGATAGACCAGGGCGAGCCCGAGGACCGTGCCGAGCAGCACCAGCGGGTTGTGCCGCAATTGGGCATAGGCGCTGCGCGAGACCATCCGCCACAGGTCCCCGAGCCGGGGATAGGGCCGCACGCTGTCGACGCGCTCCGCGAGCCCCAGCCAGATGTGGCCGCCCGTGCGCTTCACCGCCCGCGCCAGCGACACATCGTCGATCACCGCATGCCGGATGGAGTCGGGAATCCCCGCGCGCTCGGCGGCCGCCGAGCTCAACAGGACGCACCCGCCCGCCGCGGCGGCCGTGCGCGAGCCCTTCCGCGCGATCCAGCGGAAGGGGTACAGCTGCGCGAAGAAGTACACGAAGGCCGGGACGACGAGCCGCTCCCACACGCTCACGACCCGCAGCCGCGCCATCTGCGACACGAGGTCGAAGCCGCCCGACTCCGCCGCCGCCACCAACTGCCGCAGGCTGTCCGGCTCATGGGCGATGTCCGCGTCGGTGAGCAGCAGATAACGGGATGCACGCGCGCGTGCCAGGGCGATTCCATGACGTACGGCCCAGAGCTTGCCCGTCCAGCCGGGCGGCGGCTCACCGGGCGAGCCGACGGTCAGCGGCAGGCCGCCGTGCCGGTCCGCGAGCGCGCGGGCGAGCTCGCCGGTGCCGTCCGAACTCCCGTCGTCGACAAGGAAGACCTCGGCCCGCCCCGGATAGTCCTGGGCCAGGAGCGAGGGCAGGCTCTCGGGCAGTACCTCGGCCTCGTCGCGTGCGGGGACGACGACGCAGACCGACGGCCAGGCGTCCGGGTCGCGACGTGGCGGCAGCCGAAGGTCCGTACGCCAGAAGAAGCCCTGCCCCAACAGCAGCCACAGCCAAGCGGCAAGCGATCCGGCGGCGGTCCACACAACGGCGCTCATCCGCCGCAGTCTGCCCCACGGCGCAGGGCCTGTGAGGCCGATCGACTATGGTGACCGGGTGAAGATCGCGCTCATGGACTCCGGTATCGGACTGCTCGCCGCCGCGGCCGCGGTACGTCGCCTGCGGCCGGACGCCGATCTCGTCCTCTCGTCGGACCCCGACGGACTTCCCTGGGGGCCGCGCACCACCGAGGACATCGTCCAGCGCTCGCTCGCGGTCGCCGAAGCCGCCGCCGAGCACCAACCTGACGCACTGATCGTGGCGTGCAACACCTCCACCGTGCACGCCCTGCCCGCCCTGCGGGCCCGGTTCGAACCCGGCCTGCCCGTCATCGGGACCGTGCCGGCGATCAAGCCCGCGACGGCGAGCGGTGGTTCGGTCGCCATCTGGGCCACGCCCGCCACCACGGGAAGCCCCTACCAGCGTGGCCTCATCGAGGAGTTCGCGGGCGGCGCCCGCGTCACCGAGGTCCCCTGCCCCGGCCTCGCGGACGCCGTGCAGTACGCGGACGAGGCGGCCATCGACCGGGCGATCGCTGCCGCGGCAGCCCTCACTCCGCGGGATGTAAGCACCGTCGTCCTGGGCTGCACCCATTACGAGCTGGTTGCGGAGCGTATCCGTGCGGCCGTGCAGCAGCCGCAGCTGCCGCCCCTGGTCCTGCACGGCTCCGCCGGAGCGGTCGCCGGCCAGGCGCTGCGCAGGATCGGAATGCTTCCCGGCCCGGGCACCGGTACGGACGGTGGTCTGACCGTGATCCTGAGTGGCCGTGTCGCCGAGCTGCCCGCCGCCGCCCGCACCTATGCGGAAGGCCGGCTGCTCGCGGCGGTCAGCCAGACGAGCTGAGGCCCGCCAGGCCTGCCGAGGCCCGCACAGCGCTCTGACGCCCGCACGGAGCAGTAACGCTCCGCGACGCGGTGCCTTCGGGCCGGAACCTGAGTAGTCTCATTCGCATGAGGGACCACACCCACGGCGAGTCGGACGGCGCGGCCGGCGCCCCGCCGGAAGTCTGGACCGGCAGCGCGACCAATCGTTTCCAGTGGCTGCTGGCGCTGGTAGGTGCCGCCTGCCTCGCGCTCGGCATCGAGCTGGCCGTCGACAGCATGTGGACGTCCGGGATCGCGGCCCTCGCCATGTCCGTCGTGGGGTGCATCGCGGCCGGGCTCCTGATCCTGTTCGGCACCCTCGCCTTCGTCCATGTCGCCGTGAAGGTCGACAAGGAGTGCCTCGAAGTGCGCTGCGGCCACATCGGCCTGCCGCGCCGCCGCATCCCCCTCTCCCACGTGGTGGGCGCCGAATTCGCGCAGGCCGTCAGCCCCCGGCAGTGGGGCGGCTGGGGCTACCGCTCGCGGCCCGACGTCGGCACCGCGGTCGTGGTCCGGCGCGGCGAGGGCCTGGTGCTCAGCCTGTGGGACGGCCTTACGTTCACGGTCACCGTCGACAACGCCGAAGCGGCCGTCCGGATCATCCGGGACCGGCTGCCCATGGCGGGGAGCCCGGCGGCCTGACCTGCGACAGTTCGTCGCTCAGCGGCCGCGCGGTCGCGATGCCCGCCAGATAGCCCGCACCCGTGGTCACCGCCGTGACGCTCAGCGCGTTGCCGACCGAGGCCACGGCGGCGAGCGCCGTCAGGGCCGCCCCCGCCGAAAGGACGACCTGGGTCGAGCGTGGCGAGCGGTACAGCGCGTACAGAAGCCAGCAGAACACCGCCGCCAGCAGGGCCACGCCCGCGAAACCCTGCTCGGCCGCCTGCTGCAGCGGCGCCGAGTGCGGCTTGCCGTCCGAGAGGAGATTCTCGGCCACGGTCGGGCTGGCGTCCCCGAACCGTCCCGGGCCCACGCCGAGCGCCGGCTCCCGGCCCGCCAGGTCGAGGGCGTCCTGCCACAGCTGTACGCGGTGCCCGTCGAGCTGGCCCTCCAGGGATGCGGAGAGCCCGTCAGGGAGTACGTCGTCCGCGATCGCCCAGGTCAGGCCGGTGACCACCACGGTGGCCAGGGCCAGGCCGAGCAGACCGAGGGCCCGGCGCCGCATCAGGGCTGCCGCCAGCGAGCAGAGCAGGATCCCTGTGCAGGCGGCGACCCCGGCCATCGAGCCGAGCGCCGCGGCGGCGACCACCGTGCCCGCGGCCAGCAGCCGCAGCACGAGGCGCAGCGCAGGCTTCCGGGCCGCCCAGGCGGCGCAGCAGGCCGCGCCCGATGCCAGGATCAGGAGCGCGGCGGTGGCGCCGGTGTGGCCGAGCGGCGCCGTGCTCACGGGCCCCGGCGAGAGCCGCGGTGCGGCGGCCGCCAGGCCGATTCCGGCCAGCGCCCCGGCACAGGGCGCGGCCACCGGCAGCAGCGTCCCGCAGATCCGGCCGCCCGCGTATCCCGCGGCCACGGCGAGGACCGCGAGCAGAACGCCCTCCGGCTGGCCGCCGTGCACACCCGCGGTGATCAAGGTCCAGGCGGCGCAGACACCGAGCAGGGCGATGCCCGTCGCGTCGGACGCGCTGCGTCGCTCGTACGCCCCTGGTGGACCGGCCGTCGCGGCCATCCCCGTTGCCCCCACCCCGTCGCCCCCCGTTGCGTGACGGGCCCCGATCGCGGTGGCTGGATCTGGCCGCACGTCGGGGACTCGGGCACACGGTAGTCGCTGCGGCCCCGCATTGGGGATGCCTTGCGCAGGAACGATCCGGCAAGCGGTGCCGGGACCGCCCGCCACCAGCGCATCCCGCGAGAGCGGCCGATGCCGACCGAGCTGTCCGTGCCCAAGTCAGGCGCCGTACACTCCCCGATGTGACCGCCACCACCACCCCCGTAGACGAGTCGGAGCAGCTCGGACCGCAGCCCGCGCCCGCCTCGCGCAAGGCCCGCGTCCTGCGCGCGCTCGTCCCGGCCGCCGCGGCCGCACTCTCCGGAGTGCTGCTGTACGTCAGCTTTCCGCCCCGCACCCTGTGGTGGCTGGCCCTGCCGGCCTTCGCGGTGTTCGCCTGGTGCCTGCACGGCCGGACCTGGAAGGCGGGCCTCGGGCTCGGCTACCTCTTCGGGCTCGGTTTCCTGCTGCCGCTCCTGGTGTGGACCGGGGTGGAGGTCGGCCCGGGACCCTGGCTGGCGCTGGCCGCGATCGAGGCGATGTTCGTGGCCCTGGTGGGAGCGGGCATCGCCGTCGTCTCACGGCTGCCGGGCTTCCCGCTGTGGGCGGCGGCTCTCTGGATCGCCGGTGAGGCGGCACGCGCGCGTGTGCCCTTCAGCGGATTCCCCTGGGGAAAGATCGCCTTCGGGCAGGCGGACGGGGTCTTCCTGCCGCTGGCCGCGCTCGGCGGGACCCCGGTCCTCGGGTTCGCGGTGGTCCTGTGCGGCTTCGGCCTGTACGAGATCGTCCGCCAGGTGCGCGACGCAGGCGGCACGCGGGGCCTGCGCCGTGGTGCCACCGCCGTGGCCGTCCTGAGCGTGCTCGTCCCGCTCGTCGGCGCCTTCGCCGCGAAGCCCCTGGTCAGCGATGACGCCGAGGACGGCACCGCGACCGTCGCGGCCATCCAGGGCAACGTGCCGCAGGCCGGGCTCGACTTCAACGCCCAGCGCCGTGCCGTACTCGACCATCACGTACGCGAGACGGAGCGGCTCGCGGACCGGGTGAAGGCGGGCAAGGCGAAGCAGCCGGACTTCGTGCTGTGGCCGGAGAACTCCTCCGACATCGACCCGTTCACCAACCCCGACGCGCGCGAGGCGATCGAGCGCGCGGTCAAGGCGATCGGCGCCCCCATCTCCGTGGGCGGCGTCGTCGAGACCAAGGACGGCAAGCTCTTCAACGAGCAGATCCTGTGGGACCCGAAGAAGGGCCCCACGGACACCTACGACAAGCGGCAGATCCAGCCGTTCGGCGAGTACATCCCGCTGCGCTCCGTCGTCGGCTTCTTCAGCAGCGACGTCGGCATGGTGCGCCAGGACTTCAGCCGCGGCACCGAGCCCGGCGTCTTCACCATGGCGGGCACCAAGGTCGGCCTCGCCACCTGCTACGAAGCCGCCTTCGACTGGGCCGTGCGGGACACCGTCACACACGGCGCCCAGCTGATCTCCGTACCCAGCAACAACGCGACGTTCGACCGCAGCGAGATGACCTACCAGCAGCTGGCCATGTCGCGGATCCGCGCCGTCGAGCACAGCCGCACCGTCACCGTCCCGGTCACCAGCGGCGTCAGCGCGATCATCCTGCCCGACGGCGAGGTCTCCCAGAAGACCACGTGGTTCACGGCCGACTCGCTCGTCCAGGAGGTGCCGCTGCGCTCCTCACAGACCCCGGCCACGCGGTACGGCGTCCTGCCCGAAGGCATCCTGGTGCTGATCGCGGCGGGCGGCATCGGCTGGGCGGTCACGGTGTCCGTTCGGGCCAAGCGCGCCCGTTAGGGTCGACGGCATGGCTACTCCTGACTTCATCCGTACGATCCGGGCCGACGCCGGCCAGCAGCTGTTGTGGCTTCCCGGGGTCACCGCCATCGTCTTCGATGACGAGGGCAGAGTGCTCCTCGGGCGGCGCTCCGACAACGGCAAGTGGTCGGTCATCGGCGGGATTCCGGACCCGGGGGAGCAGCCCGCCGAGTGCGCCGTGCGCGAGGTGTTCGAGGAGACCGCGGTGCACTGTGTGGCCGAGCGGGTGGTGCTTGTCGAGGCGCTGGAGCCGGTGACGTACCCGAACGGCGACACCTGCCAGTTCATGGACATCACGCTGCGCTGCCGGGCCGTCGGCGGCGAGGCGCGGGTCAACGACGACGAGTCCCTCGAAGTGGGCTGGTTCGCCACGGACGCGCTGCCCGACCTGCATGAGTTCGGGGTCTTCCGGATCAAGCAGGCGATGGCGGAGGAACAGCCCACCTGGTTCGACCGCTCCTGAGGGCACCGCAACAGGGGATGCCGGTCAGTTCCCCCTTGATCATGTCCCCTTGATCATGTCCGCGCACTTTTCGCCGATCATCATCGTGGTGATGCACGGGTTGACCGCGGGCAGGAACGGCATCACCGACGCGTCGGCCACCCGAAGGCCTGTGACGCCCTTGACGCGCAGCTCGGGGTCGAGCGGTGAGTCCGCGTCGTCCACCGCGCCCATCCGTACGGTGCCCGCCGGGTGGTAGACGGTGTTGTGGGTCTCGCGGATGTACGCGAACAGATCGTCGTCGGTGGTGACTTCGGGGCCCGGCGCGAGTTCGGCGCCCGTCCAGTCCGCCATCGCGGGCTGCGCGGCGATCTCCCGGGCGAGCCGGATGCCGTACGTCATCACGCGGATGTCGTGCTCATCGGTGAAGTAGCGCGGGTCGACCTTCGGCTTGTCCCGGAAGTCGCGGGTGCGCAGCCGCACCGTGCCCATGGAGCGGGCCCGCGTGACGTTCGGGGTGAGGCAGAAGGCGTTGTCGGTGGTCGGGTAGCCGCGCCGGTAGGTGTTCATGTCGAAGGGCACCGAGCCGTAGTGGAACATCAGATCCGGGCGGTCGAGCCCCGGCTCGGTGTTCGCGAAGATGCCGATCTCCCACCACTGGGTGGACGAGGTGACCATGGGCTGCTTCGCCTCCCACATGATCACGCCCTCGGGGTGGTCCTGGAGGTGGGAGCCGACCCCGGGGGAGTCCACCCTGACCTCCACGCCGACCTCCCGCAGCTCCGCGGCCGGGCCGATCCCCGAGAGCATCAGGAGCTTCGGCGAGTCGATGGCCCCGCAGGAGACGATGACCTCGCGGCGCGCGTGGACCGTACCGGAGTGGATGGTGTCCGGCTCCAGGTACTCCACGCCCGTGCAGCGCTGGTTCTCGTCGAACAGGAGCCGCTTGGCCTGCAGCCCCGTCCGTACTTCGAGGTTCGGCCGCTTGCCCAGGACCGGGTGCAGATACGAGACCGAGGCGGACGAACGGGTGCCGTCCGGCCGGGAGTTGATCTGGAACCAGTGGGCGCCGCGCACCACCGTCTTGCCGGTGTTGAACGGGGTGGTGGGGATGCCCGCCTCGGCGCACGCGGACAACAGGGCCGCGCCACAAGGGTCCTTGGGCGGCACGGAGAGGATGTTCACCGGGCCCGAGCGGCCGTGGTGGTCGCCCGGCGCGTCGTTGGTCTCCAGGCGCCGGTAGAGCGGGAAGCAGTCCGCGGAGCTCCAGCCGGTGCAGCCGAGTGCGCCCCACTCGTCGAGGTCCTCGGCGGGTGCCCAGAAGGCGATGCAGGAGTTGTGCGACGAGCAGCCGCCGAGCACCTTGGCGCGCGCGTGCCGCATGAAGCTGTTGCCGTTCTCCTGCGGCTCGACCGGGTAGTCCCAGTCGTAGCCGGACTCCAACAGCGCCATCCACTTGTCCAGTTGGAGGATGTTGTCGTCGCCGACGTCGGAGGGACCTGCCTCCAGCACGCAGACGCGTACGTCCGGGTCCTCGGTCAGCCGGGCGGCGACGACGGCGCCTGCCGTACCGCCGCCGACCACCACGTAGTCGAACTCGGACACAAAAGTCTCTGCGGGCATCACGTCTCCAGGATCTGCGGATTCAGGGGGCGGCGGCCGGGGGCGGCGGTGTGGGGGTGGCGGGCTTGACGCGGTGCTCCTCGAGTACGCCCGTCTTGTGCCGCTGCACGAACCAGTAGTAGGCGAAGCCGCCGAGCGCGACGATGCCGATGAAGACGAAGGCACCCCAGCGCAGGTACCAGTGCTGCGGGCCCGTCGCGTTGTACACCTCGGCGCGAGGCCAGGCGAGGTTGATCGACATGGCGGCGCCCCACAGCACCGCGACGACGTTGATCGGAAGGCCCCACCGGCCGAGCGAGAACTTCCCCTCGATCGGCGTCCATTGACCGCGCAGCCGCTTGAGCAGCATCGGTACGGTGACCAGCAGATAGGCCACGTAGATCATGATGATCGCGATGCTCGTGATCACCGAGAAGATCTGCGGCTGGTTGATGTTGATCACCAGGATGACGACACCCACCACACCGATCAGGACGGCGGGCACCACGGGCGTCTGGAACCGCGGGCTGACCCGGGCCAGCGCCGAGCCCGCGGGCAGGTTGTTGTCCCGCGCCATGGCGAACATCAGCCGGATGCCGGCGGCCTGCACGGCCAGCACGCAGACGGTGATGGCGATGACCACGCACCACAGGAAGATCTCGCCGATGGTCGAACCGAGCGTCTCCAGGACCACGTACTGCAGCCCGCCCGTCGACAGTTCCTCGGCGTGCAGGTCCGGCACCGCCATCAGGGCGAAGAGCAGGATCAGTCCGCCGATGATGAAGGACGCGATGAGCGCCCGCAGGATGGCACGCGGCGCGTTGCGGCCAGGGTTGTGCGACTCCTCGCCGAGCGACGACGCCGTGTCGAAGCCGTACATCACGTACGCCGACGCCAGGGACGCGGTCAGGAACGCGCCGAAGTACCCGAGGCTCTGGCCGCTGCCGAGTCCGTACGTCTCGGTCAGGACGGTGCTGGGGCCGCGGGTGATGTGCGCCGCGAGGAAGACGATCAGGGCGACGGCGGCGATCAGCTCGATGAAGACGCCTGCGGAGTTGATCCGGGCCATGAGCTGTACGCCGAAGGCGTTGACCACGGTGGAGAAGAGGATCAGCACGGTGCCCAGGAGCACGGCGTTGGCGGCCGCGTCGTTCTTGCCCGTGCCGTCACCGACGAACTGGAACCAGTCGTCGATCTGCGGCAGCGTGATCTGGTAGGCGAGCGCCACGGCCGAGAGCGTCACCATCGTGGCCGTCATCATCATCCAGCCGCCGAGCCAGCCCACGTGCGGGCCGCCCATCGTCTTGGCCCAGTTGTAGATCGAACCGGCGACCGGATAGTGGGCGGCGAGCTCGCAGAAGCACAGCGCCACCATCAGCTGTCCGGCGAAGACCATCGGCCAGGACCACCAGTAGGCGGGACCGCCGAAGCTGACGCCGAAGTAGAAGAGCTGGAAGGTGCCGGTGAGGATCGAGATGTAGCTGATGCCGGCCGCGAAGGTGTGGAAGTTGCCCAGGGTCCGCTTGAGTTCCGGCCGGTAGCCGAGCTCGCCGAGCGCGTCGTCGTCGTGCTCTCCCTGGGTCTTCTCCGGGACGGCGGGACCAGGGCCCGCTCCGGGTTCCGTACTCATTCGAACCACCTCTGCGGGGTCGCTGCGAGATTGCGCCAGATGTGTTTGGCCTCCTGGTACTCGGCGAGTCCCGCCGGTCCCAGTTCGCGGCCGAAGCCGGACTGCTTCATGCCGCCCCACTCCGCCTGCGGCACATACGGATGGAAGTCGTTGATCCATACGGTTCCGGCGCGCAGCCGGGACGCCACGCGCTGGGCCTTGCCGGTGTCCTGCGACCAGACGGCCCCCGCGAGGCCGTAGACCGTGTCGTTGGCCAGCGCGAGCGCCTCCTCCTCGTCCCGGAACCGCTCGACGGTGAGCACAGGCCCGAAGGACTCGTCGGCGACCACGGACATGCCGGGCGTGCACTCGTCGAGCACGGTCGGCAGGTAGTAGTAGCCGTCCTGCAGCGCCGGGTCGTCCGGGCGGGCGCCGCCGCAGCGCAGCACCGCACCCTCGGCGATACCGGCCGCCACGTACGCCTCGACCTTGGCGCGGTGTGCGGCGGAGATCAGCGGGCCCGTGCGGGCGTTGTCGTCGAAGGGGCCGCCGAGCGGGATCCGCCGGGCACGCGCGACCACCTCGTCTACGAACGCGTCGTGCAGTTCGTCCTGGACGAGGAGTCGGGCCCCGGCCGAGCAGACCTGTCCGGAGTGCAGGAAGATCGCCATCAGGGCGTAGTCGACGGCCGCCTCGAAGTCGGCGTCGGCGAAGACGATGTTGGGGTTCTTGCCGCCGAGTTCCAGGGCGACCTTCTTCACCGTGGGCGCCGCGGCGGCCATGATCCGGCGCCCGGTCACGAGCCCGCCGGTGAACGACACCAGGTCGACCCGCGGGTCCTCACTGAGCGGTGCGCCCGCGGTGGGGCCCGCGCCGAGGATCAGGTTGGCGGCACCGGCCGGAAGGCCGGCCTCGGTGAGCAGCCGCATCAGGATGATGGCGGTGTGCGGGGTCAGCTCGCTGGGCTTGAGGACGAAGGTGTTGCCCGCGCCGATCGCCGGGGCGACCTTCCACGCGGTCTGCAGCAGCGGATAGTTCCACGGAGTGATCAGGGCGCACACCCCGACCGGCTCGTGCACCACCCGGCTGTCCACCTCCGGATTCCCGGCGTCGACGATCCGGTCGGTGCCGCCCGCCGCCGTCAGGTTGCCGAAGTAGCGGAAGCAGTTGGCGATGTCGTCCATGTCGTACTCGCTCTCCACGAGCCGCTTCCCGGTGTCCAGGGATTCGGCGCGGGCGAGTGCGTCCTTGTCGCGTTCGAGCAGGTCGGCGACGCGCAGCAGCAGCCGGCCGCGTTCGGCGGCCGGGGTGTGCGGCCACGGGCCACTGTCGAAGGCCTCGCGCGCGGCGGCGATCGCCGCGGCGGCGTCCTTCGGCCCGGCCTCGTCGACGGCCGCGATGTGGGTGTTGTCGGCGGGGCAGCGGATCTCCCGAACCTGCCCGTCCACGGCGGCGGTCCACTTACCGCCGATGAACAGCTCCGGCATGACGGCTCCTCCGGTCGGATACGCGGAGACGACCCGACCGAGGCCCGGCCGGTCACGCTCCGTCATCCTCGATCGGCGGAACGTGCTCCACCCCTAGACGGTAAGGAGCACACGCCGTACGCGCACTATGGACGCCGCTGTCCGGCGGGCGCGCTCGTCCGGAAACGCCGAGGATCAGGGCGGGCGGTCGCCGGCGGTCGTGGCCGGCAGCAGGGTCACATGACGCCGCGTGACGGCCGACCCCGAGCTCCTTCGCGGCCTTGCGCGGCAGGGCGGGGAAGCGGGCGTCGAGCACTCGCCGAGCGGGCCCCCTGCGTACGGGCCGAAGATCGCACGGTCGTCACTCCGTTAGCCTGAAGGCACGATGAATCGGCTGACCACGTCATGGGGCGCGTACGACCTCACACGATTTCCCGAGGACCCTCGCGACCAGCTGCGGGCCTGGTCCGCGGCCGACGCCTATCTGCTGCGGCATCTCGCGGGCGAGACGGAGGAGGGGGCGCAGCCCGTCGACCTCTCCGGCACGGTGGCCGTCGTCGGCGACCGCTGGGGTGCGCTGACCACCGCGCTCGCCGGGCGCGGGCACGCGCCCACGCTGATCACCGACTCGTTCCTCGCGCACGAGGCGACGCGGGCCAACGTGGCGCGCGCCGGGCTCGCGCCGGAAGCGGTGCGGCTCTCGACGACCCGGGACACTCCGCCCGACCGCGTCGACGTCCTCCTGGTCCGCGTGCCGAAGAGCCTCGCGCTTCTCGAGGACCAGTTGCACCGGCTCGCCCCCGCCCTGCACGCGGGCACGGTCGTCGTCGGCGCGGGCATGGTGACCGAGATCCACACCTCCACCCTGGAGCTGTTCGAGCGGATCATCGGCCCCACGCGGACCTCCCTCGCCCGGCAGAAGGCGCGTCTCATCTTCTGTACGCCGGAGCAGCGGACCGGCGCCGGCTCCAGCCCCTGGCCGCGCAGTCATGTGTTGGACGGCGACTCCGGGGCGGGCTCGGGACTCACCGTGGTCAATCACGCGGGCGTCTTCTGCGCCGAACGCCTCGACATCGGCACCCGCTTCTTCCTGCGCCATCTGCCGACCGGCAAGGGTGGCGCGCACATCGTGGACCTGGGCTGCGGAAACGGCGTGCTCGGCACGGCCGCCACCGTCGCCGACCCTGAGGCCACGGTCACCTTCATCGACGAGTCCTACCAGGCCGTCGCGTCGGCGGAGGCCACCTTCCGGGCCAACGCCGAGGTGTCCACCAAGGCGGACTTCGTCGCGGGCGACGCGCTGGCGGCCGTGCCCGCCGGGTCGGTGGACTTCGTCCTCAACAACCCGCCCTTCCACAGCCACCAGGCGACCACCGGCGCGACCGCCTGGCGGATGTTCAGCGGGGCGCGCGCCGCGCTGCGCCCCGGCGGTGAACTGTGGGTCGTCGGCAACCGCCACCTCGGGTACCACGTGAAGCTGCGCAAGCTCTTCGGCAACTCCCAAGTCGTCGCCAGTGACCCGAAGTTCGTCGTCCTGCGCGCCGTGAAGGGTAACTCGGCACGGTGAGTGGCGAGTTGTTTCCCCGGACGCGGTCGGAGATCGCGCCCGGTGCCGTGCACGTGCCCGACTGGCTGTCGCTCGACGAGCAGCGGAACCTGGTCGCGTCGTGCCGGGAGTGGGCACGGCCACCGGCCGGTCTCAGGACGGTGAAGACGCCGGGCGGCGGCGTGATGACTGCCCGTCAGGTGGGGCTCGGCTGGCACTGGTTCCCTTACGGGTACGCGCGCACCGCGGTGGACGGCGACGGCGCCCCGGTGAAGCCGATGCCGTCGTGGGTCGCCTCGCTGGGGCGGGCGGCCGTGGCGGCCGCCTACGGCGATGGGGGCGGACTCGATGAGACGGCCGATGAGTACGACATCGCACTCATCAACTTCTACGACGCCGAGGCCCGCATGGGCATGCACCGAGACGCCGACGAGAAGTCGGCATCGCCGGTGGTCTCGCTCTCCCTCGGCGACTCCTGCGTCTTCCGCTTCGGCAACACGGAGACGCGGACGAAGCCGTACACGGACATCGAGCTGCGCAGCGGCGACCTGGTCGTCTTCGGGGGGCCTTCGCGGCTCGCCTATCACGGTGTGCCGCGGGTGTACGCCGAAACCGCCCCACCGGAGCTCGGTCTGACGGGGCGGCTGAACATCACGCTGCGGGTGAGCGGCCTGGAATGAATCAGGCTCGGGAATGACTCAGGCTCTGGAATGACTCAGGCGTCGAAGGCCGTCGCCCGCGTCACCGGCTCCCACGCGGCGATCTCCGCGCGCACCGCGTCGAGATGCCCGACGACCGCGTCCACCGCGTCGTCGCCCAGCGGAAGCCGCAGCGGCGTCGCGTCGGCGTCGAGTGCGGCGATGATCGCGGCGGCGGCCTTCGCCGGGTCGCCCGGCTGGTCACCGTCGCCGCCCGCGACCATCTTGCGGGTGGCGCCCGCCGTCTCAACGTAGTCCGGTATCTCGACGGCGCCCGCGCTGGTGTTGCCGAACAGGCTGGTGCGGAACGCGCCGGGCTCCACGATCAGGACCTTGATGCCCAGCGGCCCCACTTCCTGGGCCAGCGCCTCGGAGATCCCCTCCAGGGCGAACTTGGTGCCGCTGTACGCCGAGAACCCGGCGAACGACATCTGCCCGCCCATGCTGCTCATCTGCACGATCGCCCCGGAGCGGCGGGCCCGCATGTGCGGAAGGACGGCGCGGGCCAGCGCCGCGGGGCCGAAGACGTGCACATCGAACAGGGCCCGCAGCTCGGCGTCCGAGTCCTCCTCCAGGGCGCCGACATGGCTGCGGCCCGCGTTGTTCACCAGGACGTCGATCCGTCCGTGGCGGTCGATGACGTCCCGCACCGCGGCCTCGATGCCCGCCGTGTCGGTCACGTCGAGGGTGAGCGCCTCGACCTGGTCGGGGTGGGCGGCGACCAGGTCGTCCAGGGGCGCCACATTGCGGGCGGTCGCCACGACGACGCCGCCGGCGGCGACGGCCGCCTCGGTGATCGCCCGGCCGAAGCCGCTGTTCGCACCCGTCACGAGCCATACCTTCGTCATCACGAACTCCCTGGAAATGTAACGGACTTGGCTGCTCTTCTCGGTACGCGGATCAGCTTGCCGCCGGGGCGAGTGGCCCGTCCAAGACCTGACGTGATAGCTGATGGTTATGGACGTACACAGCAGGAACCTCCGCTACTTCGCCGCGGTGGCACAGGAGTTGCACTTCACGCGGGCCGCCGAGCGGCTCTTCGTCTCGCAGCCCGCGCTGAGCAAGCAGATACGCATGCTGGAACGGCAGCTGGGCGCGGACCTGTTCGTGCGGGACCGCCGAGGGGTGCGGCTCACGGCGGTGGGTTCCGCGCTCCTTCCGCACGCCCAACAGGTCCTGGAAGTCTGGGAGTCGGGCATGGCGGCGGTGGAACGCGCCAAGACGCAGGAGCGGGCCACGCTCGTGGTCGGCATGAGCACGCGGCCGGGCCGCGGCGGTCTCCTTCCGGCCGTCCGGTCCCGCTTCACCGAGGCGCATCCGGCGGCCACCATCCGGCTGCGGCAGGTGAGTTGGGAGGATCCGAGCGCGGGCCTCGCGGGCGGCCGGGCGGATGCCGCGTTCATCTGGCTGCCGCTGTCCGACATGGAGCGCTACGCATGGCTCGTGGTCGCCGAGGAGCCGCGCCACGTCGCCCTGCCGGAGGATCACCGCCTCGCGGCCCGCGACGAGATCGACTTCGCCGACCTCCTGGACGAACCGTTCCTCGCGCTGCCCGAGAGCGCGGGAGCGCTGCGCGACTACTGGCTCGCCCTGGACGCCCGCGAGGGCAGGCCGCCGCGGATCGGCGCCGAGATCGCCGGCACCGACGAGACGTACGAGGCGCTGGTGGACGGCCGCGGCGTCTGTCTGGTCGCCACCGGCAACGCGCCCCTGATCACCCTCGGCGGCGTCGTCACCCGCCCGGTCCGCGGCATCACCCCCAGCCGCTTCGCCCTGGCCTGGCGCGCGGACGACCGGCGTCCGCTGGTGCGGGCGTACGTCACGGCCTGCAAGGGAGCGCTCGGCCCGGCGGCCCCCGGGGGAGCGCGGAGCTGAAGTTCCCACGGAGCTGAAGTCTCCCGCCGATTTCCTCTTTCCTCGTCAGCACCGTTGACCCCGCCGTAACACGCCCTTACCGTTTCGGCGTTCGAGATTACAGATGACGTACGAAATATCGAACGTCGCGTGTGGGGAGGCCCGTTGATGGAGAGCAGGGTGCTGCGCAAGGCGGCATGGCGGCTGTTGCCGTTTCTCGGCCTGCTGTATGTGATCGCCTACATCGACCGCTCGAACGTGGGCTTCGCGAAACTGGAGCTCCAGGCCGAACTGGGCGTCAGCGCAACGGCGTTCACCCTCGGGCAGGTCTTCTTCTTCACCGCGTACGCCCTGTTTGAGGTGCCCAGTAATCTGCTGCTCCACCGCGTCGGTGCGCACCGCTGGATCGCGCGGATCCTGCTGACCTGGGGCCTGGTCACGATCGCCACGACCCTCGTGCACAGCACCTGGCAGTTCTATCTCGCCCGGTTCGCGCTCGGCGCCGCCGAGGCCGGGTTCTTCCCCGGAGTGCTCTATTACCTCTCCCGCTGGTTCCCCGGCAGTCATCGCGGCCGCGCCATCGGCGCGTTCATGCTCGCCGCGCCGGTGTCCTTCATCGTCGGCAATCCGCTGATGGGCGTCCTCATGGACCTCGACGGGACGTGGGGGCTGACCGGCTGGCAGTGGGTGTTCCTCGCCACCGGCATCCCGGCCGTGCTGGTCGCCCCCGTCGTCCTGCTGCGCCTTCCCGCCGGGCCCGAGGACGCGGGCTGGCTGGCGCCGGACGAGCGGCGGTGGCTCACCGACGCCCTGGCCGCCGACCGCGCCGACGCGGGCGAGCAGCCGCGGCACACCCTCGGGGTCCTGCGCGACCGCCGCGTCCTGACCGCGGCCGTCTTCTTCCTGGCCTTCCCGCTCTCCACCTACGGCCTGTCCTTCTGGCTGCCCACGATCATCGACGGCTTCGGCGACCTGACGAGCACCGAGGTCGGCTTCGTCTCCGCGATTCCGTACGTGTGCGTCGCCGCGGGCCTGGTGATCGTGCCGCGCCTGGTGGCCCGCCGGGACACCCCCTACCTCTGGACCGCGGCGATGCTCGCCCTGACCGTCGCGGGGTTCACCGTCACCGCGCTCTTCGGCTCGCCCGTCGTGCAGATGCTCGGGCTGTGCGCGGCCGCCGTTGGCGGATACGCGGCACAGCCCGCCTTCTGGGCGCTGATCCCGCGCTTCCTTACGGGCGCCGCAGCGGCGGCCGGCATCGCAGCCGTCAACGCGGTCGGCAACCTCGGCGGCGGCTTCGGGCCGCTCGGCATCGCGGCGGTCGTCGACTCCACGGGCAGCGCCCTGACCGGCCTGCTCTTCCTCCTCGCGGTGGCGGTGCTCGGCCTGCTCGCCGTGCCGTTGCTGCGACGCGCCCTGAGCACGCCGCCGCCCGCCACGGCCTCGGCGGGCGTGCCGGCGGCCACCGAGAAGCTCACCTCGTAGAGCCCGATCCGCGATCCGTCCACCTCCCCAAGGAGTCGCATGAGCCGCAGTGATCTGCCCAGCCGCAGGGGTGTGCTGCGAGGGACCCTCGCCACCGGCGCCGTCATCGCCGCGCAGGGCATCGCCCAGGGCCCGGCCCACGCCGCGTCGGGGCCGCGTGCCCACCGCAATCCGCTCGTCGAACAGCGCGCCGACCCGCACATCCACCGGCACACCGACGGCCACTACTACTTCACGGCCACCGCACCCGAGTACGACCGCATCGTGCTGCGCCGCTCGCGCACCCTGCGGGGCCTCACGCAGGCCGACGAGTCCGTCATCTGGCGGCGGCACAGCAGCGGCGACATGGCCGCGCACATCTGGGCCCCGGAGCTCCACCGCGTCGACGGCGCCTGGTACGTCTACTTCGCCGCGGCCCCCGCCGACGACGTGTGGAAGATCCGCATCTGGGTCCTGGAGAACACCAACGCCGATCCCTTCAAGGGCAGTTGGACCGAGAAGGGGCAGATCGCCACCGCCTGGGACACCTTCTCCCTGGACGCCACCACCTTCACACACCGGGGCAGCCGCTACCTCGCCTGGGCGCAGCACGAGCCCGGACAGGACAACAACACTGGCGTCTTCCTGTCCCGGATGGCCAACCCCTGGACCCTGACGGGCCCTCAGATCCGGCTGACCACACCGGAGTACGACTGGGAGTGCGTCGGCTTCAAGGTGAACGAGGGGCCCTACGTCATCCAGCGCAACGGCCGGGTCTTCCTCACCTACTCGGCCTCCGCCACCGACTTCAACTACTGCGTCGGTCTGCTCACCGCCGACGACACGAGCGACCTCATGGACCCCGCCTCCTGGTCCAAGTCGCCCGCCCCGGTCTTCACCAGCAATGACACGACCGGCCAGTACGGTCCCGGCCACAACTGCTTCACGGTCGCCGAGGACGGCCGCACCGACGTCCTCGTCTACCACGCACGCCAGTACAAGGAGATCGAGGGCGACCCCCTGAACGACCCCAACCGCCACACCCGCATCCAGAAGCTCGGCTGGAAGGCCGACGGCACACCGGACTTCGGGGTCCCCGTGCCCGACGCCGGGTAGGGGCGCGGAGGCGGTGGCCGGGGTCGGGCCGAGCAGCCGTCGCACGCGGGCTCACACGACGATGACCCGGCGCCCGCGCGTGTGACCGGCTCGGCTGTCGACGTGCGCGGCGGCGGCCTCGGCGAGCGAATACGTCTTCTCGACCGGGATGTGGAGCTTTCCCCGCGAGATGAGGGCGGTGGCCTCGGTAAGGGCTTGGGGCACGCTCCCGGCCATGCCGGAGAATCGGACGCCGAACCGCGGCGCACCGAGATCGGCGATGGAGATCACCTTCTGCGGATCCCCGGTCAGCTCGACCAGCTCACGGATCACGCCCGAGCCGGCCAGATCGAGAGCCGCGTCGACCCGACCGCCGGCCACCAGCCGCCGCACCCGCTCGACCCAGCCCTCGCCGTACGTCGTGGCAAGGGCGCCCAGTCCGCGCAGGTAGTCCTGGTTCGCGGACCCGGCGGTGCCGATCACCGTGATGCCGCGATCGCGGGCGATCTGCAGCACCGCAGAGCCGACTCCCCCGGACGCGCCACTGACCAGCAGTGCCTGCCCGGACCGCACACCGACCTGGCGGATGACGCGCAGCGCGGTCTCCACCACGGAGGCGTATCCGGCCGCTTCCTCGAACGTCAGGCCCTCGGGCATACGGGCCCAGGCCGACAGCACCGCGAACTCGGCGTAGGTGCTCGATCCTTCGCCGAAGACATGGTCGCCGGCCTCGACCCCGTCGACGCCCGCGCCGACCTCGTCCACCACCCCGGCGGCGTCCAGGCCGACCCCGGCGGGCAACTCGATCGGACGGGACTCCTGGAACTGGCCCTCGCGGACCCTCCAGTCGTGGGCGTTCACGCCCGCCGCCCGCACGGCGATGCGTATCTGACCGGGGCCCGCGTGGGGCTCATCGGCGTCCACGAGTCGCAGAACCTCCGGACCGCCGAACTCGGCGAAGCTCACTTTCTTCATTTAGGGCTCCTTGTGGTTGCTGTGGCGGCAGTTGTCGCTGTCGTTGCTCATGCGTCGCCGAGCGACCATAACCCTAACGGTTAGTCTTTAACAACGGTTGCACTATTGCACCTGGTAGCCTGAGCAGGTGACCGTGCAGACCGGACGCCGTGAGCGCAAGAAGGCCGCGACCCGCCAGAAGATCGCCGACACCGCCCTGCGGCTTTTCCTGGAACGCGGGTACGACGTGGTGGGCATCCGTGACGTGGCCGCCGAGGCCGACGTGGCCGTCACCACGGTCTTCTCGCACTTCGCCTCGAAAGAGGCCCTGGTGTTCGAGCGGGACGACGACTTCGAGCAGCGCCTCACGCAGGCGGTCACCGACCGGGAACCGGGCGAGCCGCTCATCCCCGCGCTGCGCCACGAGATCCACGCCCTGGTGCGCCATTGCACGGCGGACAGCGCCGCCCCGATCTGGCGCATGATCGACGCGTCCCCCGCCCTGCGCGCGTACGAGGAATCGATGAGGCTGCGTCACGCGGAGTCGCTGGCAGCGGCCATGGCCGCCGATCCCGAACTGCCACTGACGGCAACGGCCGGTCGGGCGATCGCGAGGTTCGTGATCGACGCCCATGCGGTGGCCCGTGAGGCGGCCGATCCGCAGGGCGCGGTGGACGAGATCTTCCAGATGATCGAGGCGGCCTGGGAGGCCGGCCACCCCACGACGACTCAGGCCCGCATCACCAAGCGGTCCACGGCGGCGGTCCCGGAGGTGTAAGTCCCAGAGGTGTAGGGGACGGGCAGTCCGCCCGCCGCGCCCGACGGCAGCGTCTGTTCGAGAGCGCCTAGCAGCCGCTGCACATCGGCGGACGGGCGGACCACCAGGCGCAGAAAGCGACTTGAGCTGCCGATCTTGTTGCCGCACTCGCGGATCAGGATGCCGTGTTCCTCCAGGAGCCGGTCCCGCAGCTCGGCCCCGTCGACGCCGTCGGGGAGCCGGACGTACACGAAATTGCCGTGCGAGGGATAGGTGACGAGGCCGGGCAGGCGGGCCAGGTGCCAGATCATCTCCTGACGGTCGCGGCGTACCTGATGCAGGCTCAGGTCGTAGGCGTGGCGGTGCTGCTTCAGCATGAACACCACGGTCTCCGCGAAGGAGTTGAGGTTCCACTTCGGCAGCGCGGCGCGCACCTTGCCGGCCAGGCCCGGGTTGGCGACGAGATAGCCGAAGCGCACGCCGTGCAGCCCGAAGTTCTTGCCGAGGCTGCGCAGCACGATCACATTGGGGCGCAGCACCGCCTCGTCCACCACGGTCGGCTGCGGTTCGGCGTCGGCGAACTCCAGGAACGACTCGTCCACGACCACCAGGTCCAGGTCCTGCAGCGCGTCGAGCAGCGCGAGCACCGAGTGGCGCGGCAGCAGGCCGCCGTCCGGGTTGTTGGGGTTGCAGATGACGGCCGTGCGGGAGCCGCGGGCGCGTACGAAGTCGACGAAGGCCGCCGGGTCCAGGGCGAATCCGGCAGCCTGCGGCAGCGGGAACATGTCGACCCGCTTGCCGGTCTCCATCGGCTGATCGGTCCACCGCCCGAACGTCGGCACCGGGACGGCCAGCGCGTCACGGACCAGCAAGTGGTCGATCCAGGTGATGAGTTCGGTGGATCCGTTGCCCATCGCGACGGTCTGCGGATTGAGCCCGAGCACCGCGCTCAGCTCGGCGGTCACGGTGTCCGCGCTGCTCGGGTAGTACGTGAGGATGTCCCGAAGGCGGCCGCCGAGCTCGTCGAACATCTCGGGCGTGGGGAAGTACGGATTGCACGGGATGCAGAAGTCGATGAGCGGCCGCCCGCCCTCCGCCGCCCGGCTCAGCGTGGAGTACGAGGGGCTGTGCGCGCTGGACGCGCGAAAGAGGGCGGTGACGGTGCCCGCGTCTGCCATGGAGGTTGCCTCCGGGTGCTCCGGATGCTCCGGATGGGGGAAGTGCTGTCTCCCCTACATACGGACACGGGCCGGGGCTTGCTCAACCGGTGGGGCTGGAGGGGTGGTTGAGGTGTGCGGCCACGGCGGCTGGGGCCGTCGCCTCCTTCACCGGGAAGGTCAGCTTCATCGACAGATGGGCGAACGTTGGTGGACATGGGTGAGCCCCCGCCTCGTGAGGCGGGGGCTCATGCCAGGTGCTTAGAGGGCGCCGGAGGCCGAGATGGTGATCTTGGCCTTGGTGGCGCCGGACTGCGAGCCGAGGGCCTCGATCTTCTTGACGAGGGCCATGCTCTCCTCGTCGGCGACCTCACCGAACACGACGTGCTTGTTGTCCAGCCAGCTCGTGACGATCGTGGTGATGAAGAACTGCGAGCCGTTGGTGTTCGGGCCCGCGTTGGCCATCGAGAGCTGACCCGGCTTGGTGTGCTTGAGCGTGAAGTTCTCGTCGGCGAACTTCTCGCCGTAGATGCTCTTGCCGCCCGTGCCGTCGCCCCGGGTGAAGTCGCCGCCCTGGAGCATGAACTCCGGGATGACGCGGTGGAAGCTCGAGCCGGCGTAGCCGAAGCCCTTCTCGCCGGTGCAGAGCGCGCGGAAGTTCTCCGCGGTCTTCGGCACGACGTCGTCGAACAGGTTGAACGTGATCCGGCCCTCGGGCTGGTCATTGATGGTGATGTCGAAATAAGCCTGGATGGTCATGCGCCTCATCCTGTCATTGCCCTGTCCCCACCCGCCAACCGAACCCCCCGAAGAGCCCTCAGCGACCCCGGTGACCAGGCATGATGTCGTCGATCTTGATCCTCATGAAGGTGATCGAGTTCGCCGGGAAGGTGTACGAGAAGGCGTCCGACACCCCTTCGAGCGTCGATTCCACCGGTCTCACGGGGGTCGCGTCCTTGGTGTTCTCGGCGGCCGGGTCGGCGGCTAGGGTCGTCACCTTCGCGCTTGGCGCGACCCGTGCGCCCGTGCCGAGATCGATCTTGGTGCGGGCATCTGAGCCCTGAGCATTGACGACCTTGAGGATCACGTCACCCCTGGCCTTGTCGCGGGTGACGACCTGGCGGAACGGCTCGGCGGGCCTGTCGTCGGTGAAGGAGCCCCACTTCTTGCCGTCGAGGTAGAGCGTCACCTGGCGGCCGCGCACCTCCACGCGGAGGTCGTAGCTGCGGCCCGTCTCGATGGTCGTGGTGTCCTTGACCATGGTCTGCTTCGCGCCGTCGACGGTCTTCTCGACGGCCGACCGCGTGTTGTTCCAGCCGCCCAGGTTCCACCAGTAGTGGTTGCCGGTGTCCTTGACGCCGAAGGCGACCATGAAGCCCTCCTTGCCGGACTTCTTGGTGGCCTTCACGTTCAGGTCGTAGTTCCGCCAGCCCTTGTCGCCCGCCGTGACCAGGGTGTTCTCGGCGGCCTCGTCGGACTGGACGTACGCACCGTCCCGGACCGCCCAGCTGCCCTTGTCCGCCGCCCGGGTCCACCGGCCGTCACCGGCGGAGAAGTCGTCGGAGAGGAGTGTGCCGCCGTCCTCACCGGTGACCGACACATCGTCGTACGCCGCGCTGGTCGCCCAGGTGGACAGGCCGACGGCGCCGGTGATGGGCCCGGACGTGGCGGGGGTCGCGGAGGCCTTGGACGGCACCACCTCGTCGCCGACGTTGCGCATGAAGAGCTTCTGCGTCTCGTAGTTGGCCGAGCCCCAGGACTGGTCGTTGTCGAACCAGATCATGTTCGGCTGCCACTGCACGTAGTCCTCGTTGGCGAGCAGCGGGGCGTACGAGGCGAGCCTGACGATGTCGGCGTTGCGTTCAAGGCCGGTCATGTACGCCGCTTCGGAGAGGGCGTTGGAGAACTTGTTGCCCTGCGACGCGTACTCGCCGAGGAACACCTTCGGGCCCTGGCGGTCGTAGGAGTCGTAGCGGTCGTTGTTCTCCAGGAACCACTGCGGGCTGTTGTAGTAGTGCTCGTCGACCATCGCGACGTCCGCGTCGCGGTTGAGCTGCCAGGCCTTGTCGAAGGTCGAACCGCTGTCGTCGGGGCCGGAGTTGGAGATGACCGTGACGTCCGGGTACTTCGCCTCGATGGCCGCGCGGAACTCCTTGAAGCGGGCGAAGAACTCCTCCGGGAGGTTCTCCTCGTTGCCGACTTCGAGGTGGGTCAGGCGGAAGGGCTTCGGGTGGCCCATCGCCGCCCGCTTCTTGCCCCACTCGCTGGTCGCCGGGCCGTTGGCGAACTCGATGAGGTCCAGGGTGTCCTGGATGTGCCGCTCGAGCAGCGCCGGGTCGTCGGTGGCCTTGTTCTGGCCGCAGCCGGTCACCAGGGCGGGCACCACGGGCAGCGGCATGGCGCCGGTGTCCTCGGCGAACCGGAAGTACTCGTAGTAGCCGAGGCCATAACTCTGGTTGTAGCCCCAGAAGTTGGCGTTCGTGGCGCGCTGCTCGACCGGGCCGATGGTGTCCTTCCACTGGTAGGAGCGCTTGCGCTGCCAGCCGGACCGCTCGTCGTACGCCTCATGGGAGCCGGTGTTGACCAGGCAGCCGCCGGGGAAGCGCAGGAAGCCGGGCTGCAGATCGGCGATCTTCTGGGCGAGGTCCTTGCGCAGGCCGTTCGGGCGGCCCTTGTAGGTGTCGCGCGGGAAGAGGGAGATCTCGTCGAGGGCGACGGGTGCGCCCGACGCGACGGTGAGGCGCCCGGTGGCGGAGGTGCGGCCGGCGGTGAACACGGCCTCGTACTTCGCCCAGCCGCCGCGCGCGGTGACCCGGCGGGCCGGGGCGAGGTCGCCGGAGGCGTCGCGCAGGGTGAGGGTGAGCGGCGCGCTGTCCGCCGCGCCGGTGCGGGCCCAGACGGAGAAGCCGTAGCGCTTGCCCTTGGTGACCGCGATGCCGGTGTTGTAGCCGGAGTTGGTGACGGCCGAACCGCCCTCCAGGGAGAGGTAGTTGCGGTTACGGGCGTTGAGGCGGCCGTCGTCGTTCACCACCTCGGCGGAACCGGAACCGGATGTGTCCCACGAAGTCAGCGGCTTGTAGGACGTGTTGTCGGCGGTGCCGTACTCGAAAGAGCGGTTCTGGACCAGCTCGGCGTAGAGGCCGCCGTCCGCCGCGCGGTTGATGTCCTCGTAGAAGACGCCGTACATCGAGTCGTCGATCTTCGCGCCGGTGCGGGCCGGGTCGACGTCGATCGTGTAGTCGGTGGGTTCGGCCGCGGTGGTGGGTCCCGCGGCGAGCGTTCCGGCGAGCAGGGCTCCCAGGGTGAGCCCGAGTCTCCATCGTCTGCGTGCCATGCGTACCCCAGTCTCTGTGCGGTATGTCGAACACTGATCAATGGGTCGAACGGCAACTTAAGGAGCGGAGAGCGGTGCGTCAACGCATTGCGCAGGAAGTGGCCGAGGCGCGTCCCGGGGTTCGTGATGTCGAACAACTTCCGTGAAATTGACGGGACTTCGGAGGCCGTCGCGTCCGAACCGTCGACCGGTCCGGCCGGGCAGCAGCGGGCCGGGAAACGGCGGGACCTCATCGCTCCGGCGGGCGCCGGGCAGTGGTCTCCCGGGGGACGAGCCGATGGCTGAGCGTGGTGGCGGCAGCGCCATCGGTGGCGGTGCCCGGCGCGGACTCGATGATGTGGCGGGCGGCCAGGGAGCCCATCTCGTACAGCGGGAGGCTCACCGTGGTCAGGCCGACGTGCTGGGCGACCCTGAGGTCGTTGATGCCGGCGACGGAGATCTCGCCCGGTACGTCGATGCCCGCCTGACGCAGGGCGCCGAGCGCACCGACCGCGACCTCGTCGTTGGCCGCGAGTACGGCATCGGGCAGCGGCCGGCGTGCGATGAGGCGCAGGGTCGCGGTGTGACCGGCCTCGTAGTCGAAACCGCCCGGCACGCAGTGCGCGCCGCTGCCGAGTCCTGCCTCGCGCATACGGGCGATGAAGCCCTCCCTGCGCTGCCGGGTGACGGTCATGCCGGCCGGACCCTCGATGAACGCGATCCGGCGGTGACCGAGCGCGACGAGGTGGTCCGTGATGTCGTGGGCGGCGGCGTGGTTGTCGACGGTGACGGTCGGGCAGCCGAGGTCGCGGTCGGCGAGTGACACGGCCCGGATGCCCTGCTCCTGCGCCTGGCGGACCGCCTTGAGCAGGGCCGGTCGCTGCGGGTCGTCGACGTAACCGCTGCCCGCGAAGATCACTCCCGCGGCGCGGTAGTCCCGCATCGCCTGCAGCCGGCTGATCTCCGTGGCGGTGCTCCGGTCGACGTTGGACAGCATGGTCACGTAGCCGGCCCGGGTCGCCACGTCGTCCACGCCACGGGCGATCACGGCGAAGTACGGGTTGACGATGTCGCTCACCAGAACGCCCATGAGGCGGCTGTTGGGCGAGACCATGGCCCGCGCCAGGGCGCTGGGCGAGTAGTCCAGCTTCTCGGCGGCCGCGACGACCTTGGCGCGTGTCTTCGCCGAGACGGGATGGTCGGACCCGCTCAGCACCCGCGATGCGGTGGCCACGGCCACCCCCGCCGCCCGGGCGACATCCACCAGTGACGTCATGGCCCACCTCCACGGGAAACGTTTGCCTCAACATGGCACAGGACGCCGCAGGTTGGCAACGGTGTCCGGCAACTCCCAGGCCAATGACCTGAGTTGACCTCTTGACGATTGCCCGTTCCGGCTCGCTACCATCCGAGGAAGGAAGACGTTTTCCTAGGCGATGACCTTGGAGAACGTACGAGAACAAGCAGGCGACCGAAGCAAGTACGGAAGCAAGTGGAGGAGAACGAAGGGGGAGATCATGCACGTCTGGACTCGCGCGAAACGGCTCGCCGCTGTCGCGCTCCTGTCCGTCGTCACCGCGACCGCCTGTGGCGGCCCGGGCACCCACATCCGCGCGGACGGGAAGCTCTCGTTCACCGTGGCGCTCATCGAACCGGACCTCACGACCGTGCCGCTCCTGGCGGCCGTCGACACCCTCCGCGACCAGGGCCACGAGGTCGATGTCGTGGAACTGGCAGAACCGGAACTGGCCGTCGAGGGGCTGGCCAAGGGCGACTACGCGATCTCCGCCGAGGCGACGGGCCCGGCGCTGAGCGCCATCGAACAGGACGCCCCCATCAAGATCATCGCCGATGTCGTCGGCAACCAGTGGGCGCTGTACGGCAGGTCCGCCGTCTCGTCCTGCGACGACCTGAACGGACGCCCGTTCGGGATCTTCAGCGAGGGCGCGGTGGCGACCGCCATCGCCAAGGACTGGGTGGCCGCCGAGTGCGGTGCGGGCAAGCGCCCCGACTACCTCACGATCGGCGGCTCGGACGTGCGCGCACAGGCCCTCGCCTCGGGGGAGATCGACGCGACGCCGCTGGAGATCTCCGACGCGGTCGCCCTGGAGTCGTCGGGCGCCTCCGGGCTCACCAAGGTCGTCGACTTCGCCGAGAGCCTGCCGGACCTGCATCCGCAGACCGTGTACGCGAACGCCGCGTTCCTGACCCGACACCGCGAGGTGGCCCAGGAGTTCGTCACCGCCTTGGTGCGGGAGCACGGCAGGATCAACGCCGATCCGCGGCACCTGGTGGCCCTGGTGAAGAAGTACCTGCCGGAGGAGGACCAGGAGGACGTGGCCACGACCGCACGGCGCTACCGCGACGCGAAGCTCTTCGACGCGGCGGCGCTGACGCGGCGCAACGTCCAGGGCACCATCGACTTCTTCGCCCGCGCCGGCGTGATCGAACGGGGGATGACCACGCGGGACGCGGCCGACCTCAGCTTCATCGAGGGGGCGTCATGACGGTTCATCAGGGAGGCATCGCGACGGCAGCCGTGGCGGCACGCCGGCGGATCCTGGACGCCAACTGGCCCTACCAGCTCCTCACGTTCGCGCTCTTCGCCGCGGCCTGGGAGCTCTACGCCCGCGAACGGGGCGGCCTGCTGCTTCCGGGCTTCGCCGAGACGGTCCGGGCCACGGTCGGGCTTCTCGCCGACGCGGAGCTGTGGCGTGCCCTGTACGTCAGCAACCAGGCGCTCGTGCTGGGCTTCGGCCTCGCCCTCGTCGTCGGTGTCCCGGCGGGCATCCTCCTCGGCCGGTTCCGGCTGCTGGAGCGGTACACGGACGTCTACCTCAACATCCTCCTCGTCACGCCGATGGCCGCGATCATTCCGCTGCTCGTGATGTCGGTGGGCGTGGGTCTGGCCTCGCGGGTCCTTCTGGTCACGGTCTTCTCGGTCGTGATGGTGGTCGTGAACTGCCGGACCGGCGTACGGCAGGTGGACCCCTCGCTGATCGAGATGGCCCGCTCCTTCGGCGCCGGAGAGAGGCGGATCTGGACCCGGATCCTGCTGCCGGGTGCCCTCCCCGCGATCATGACCGGCGCCCGGCTCGGCATCGGCCGCGCGGTCACCGGCATGGTCATCGTCGAACTGCTCATGGTCTCCGACGGGTTGGGCGGGCTGATCCTGAGGTACCGCGGCCTGCTCAAGGCGCCGCAGCTCTACGGCACCGTCGTGATCATCCTGGCGGAGGCGCTGCTCCTGATCTCCCTCGCCCGGTGGGGCGAACGCAAGCTGACCCGATGGGCACGGACACAGACGGCAGGAGGCGCTCGATGATCACGATCCGAGGACTGGGCAAGAGCTTCGTCGGACAGGACGGCACCACTGTCCAGGCGCTGCGGGGCGTCGACCTGGAGGTGGCCGCCAATGAGTTCCTGACCGTGCTCGGTCCCAGCGGCTGTGGCAAGACCACCCTGCTGAAGGCCGTCGCCGGGCTCACCCCCTGGGACACCGGCGACATCCTCATCGACGGCGCACCGGTGCGCGGCCCCGGCCCCGACCGCAGCGTGGTCTTCCAGAACTTCGCGCTGCTGCCGTGGGCGACCGTCCTCGACAACGTCGCCTTCGGTCTGCGGATGCGCGGTGTCGGCCGGGCAGAACGCGAGGAACGCGCCCGCTCGTTGATCGGGACGGTGGGCCTCGCGGGCTTCGAGAGCAAGTTGCCCGGCGAGTTGTCCGGCGGCATGCAGCAACGCGTGGGCATCGCACGGGCCTTGGCGGTGGAGCCCCAAGTCCTGCTCATGGACGAGCCGTTCGGAGCGGTGGACGAGCAGACCCGGCGCCTGCTGCAGGAGGAGCTCCTGTCGCTCTGGGAGGAACACCGGCTGACCGTCGTGTTCATCACCCACAGCATGGCGGAGGCCGTGCTCCTCGGCGACCGCGTCGTCCTGATGAGCGCCCGGCCCGGGCGGATAGCGGACATCGTGCCCGTGGACCTGCCCCGGCCGCGCTCCGGCGACGTCGGCTCCCTGGAACGGTCCGGCAGGTACATCGAGATCACGGCGTACCTCTGGGACCGGCTCCGCGAGATGCACACGGAGCACCGCCCGTCGAAGGCGGTCCGGTGAAGGCGCCGGCCGCACCGATCAGCCTCGCCGTCGGCGCCGCCGCCTGGGAGCTGACCGGGCGCCTTGCGGGTGCCTCGTTCTTCCCGCCGCTGAGCACGGTCCTTGCCCGGCTGCGTGAGCTTGCGGCGGACGGACTGATCTACGCCGGCTTGCGCGACAGCCTGGTCAACCTAGCCCTGGGGTTCGCCGTTTCCCTCGTCGCGGGGCTCGGCATCGGCATGGCCATGGGCCGCTCACGAAAGGTCGAGGCGGCGCTCGGTGTGTATGTGTACGCGCTGCTCACGGCCCCGTCGCTGGTCTTCGCGCCGGTCTTCTTCGCCCTACTTGGCGCGGGCCGCGCCTCGATCGTCGCGGTGGTGGTCATGTACGCGATGTTCGTCATCATCGTGAACACGGCGTCGGCCGTGCAGTCCGCCCCCGCGCACCTGGTGGAGATGGCGCGCTCCTACGGCGCGGGCGAGGGGCAGGTGCTGCTGCGCGTCGTGCTGCCGGCCGCCGCTCCCATGATCCTGGCCGGGGTGCGGCTCGGTGTCGGCCGCGCCGTCACCGGGATGATCAACGGCGAGATGTTCATCGCCGTCGTCGGCCTGGGGCACGTCGTCACCGAGGCGGGCGGGCGCTTCGACAGCGCGGGCGTCCTCGCCGTGCTCCTGGTCGTGATCGCGGTCGCGCTCACGGCCACCGCACTGGTCCAGGCCGTCGACCGCAGGGTCACCCGTTGGGTTCCGAAGACGTCGAGGGGATTGCGATGACCGCCCGCAAGCTGGATGCGTACAGCCACATCCTGCCCGCGCCGTACTTCGCGCGCATGCGTGAGCTCGCCGTCGACACGGGCGCCCTCAAGCGGTGGCTCGACCTGCCCGCGCTGCACGATCTCGACGCGCGACTGCGGATGATGGACGAGTTCGGCGACGGCTACCAGCAGGTGCTCACCCTGTCGTCGCCGCCGGTCGAACTGCTCGCGGGACCGTCTCAGTCCCCGGCTCTGGCGCGGCTCGCCAACACGTCGATGGAGCAGCTGTGCGAGCGCCACCCTGACAGATTCCCGGCGTTCGTGGCCGCCCTGCCGATGAACGATCCCGATGCCGCGCTCGTCGAACTCGCCTTCGCCATAGACGACTTGGGTGCACGCGGAGTGCAGGTGTTCACCAACGTCAACGGCAGGCCGCTGGACGACCCGGACTTCCGGGCCGTGTTCGCCGAGATGGCGGCGCGTGACCTGCCGGTCTGGATGCACCCGACCCGCGGCGCCGCCTTCGCCGACTACGCCACCGAGGACACCTCCGCGTACGAGATCTGGTGGGCGCTCGGCTGGCCCTACGAGACCAGCGTCGCCATGGCCCGGCTCGTCTTCTCCGGCCTCCTCGAGCGGCACCCGGACATCAAGATCATCACCCACCATCTGGGAGCGATGATCCCCTACCTGGAAGGCAGGATCGGCCTGGGCTGGAGCGACCAGCTCGGCAGCCGCACGGCCGGCGAGGAGTACGAACGGCTGCGCCGCGAGCGGTTGCCGAAGCGGCCGCTGGACTACTTCCGTCGCTTCTACGCCGACACGGCGTTGTCGGGCTCCGCCATCGGCACCCGGTGCGGCCTGGACTTCTTCGGCGCCGAGCACGTCCTGTTCGGCACCGACTGCCCGTTCGACCCTGAGGGGGGACCCCTGTACATCCGCGAGACGATCCGCGTCATCGACGCGCTTGACCTCACGGACGCCGCACGCGACCAGATCTACCACCGCAACATCCGGCGTCTGATGCGGCTGCCTGACGGAGGGGCGTGACGAAGGAGGGCTGACGGAGAGGGCCTGACGAAGGGGCGTGACGACACATCGTCTCGGGGTGCTAGTGGGAGGACTCCGTCGGCCCCGCCGACGAGTACGCCAACCACCCCTCCGGGACCGCCCTGTCGGACCTCCGTGCCACGCACGGCGACAAGAACCCCTTCGGAATCCGCCTGTGGTGCCTGGGCAGTGAGATGGACGGGCCGTGGCAGACGGGCCGCAAGACCCCCGAGGAGTACGGGCGTCTGGCCGCCGAGACCGTCCGCGCATGGAACGTGATCAGGCTGGCCTGAGCAGTCCTCAACTCCCATGCTGTGAAGGGCAGTCGAAGCGATTCGACGCAACTATGGACAGCTCAAGGGCGTCCTTCTAGGGTCGACGCGCCTGCACATCGAAGCGCTTCGCCATCGCGCCCGCGCTCACGACTGCCTTGGAGAGCTGAATGGTCACCCTCGCCGAGGTCGCCCAGCATGCCGGAGTCTCGGCCAGCACGGTGAGCTACGTCCTCAGCGGCAAGCGGTCCATATCCGCCTCCACCAAGGACCGCGTCCAACAGTCCATCCGCGAGCTCGGCTACCACCCGAACGCCGGCGCCCGCGCCCTGGCCAGCAGCCGGTCCAACATCATCGCGCTGATGGTGCCGCTGCGCACCGACATGTACGTACCGGTGATGATGGAGATCGCCGTCGCCGTCGCCACCACCGCGCGCACCCACGGGTACGACGTACTGCTCCTGACCGGTGAGGAGGGCCCCGAGGCGGTCCGCCGCATCGAGGGCAGTGCGCTCGCCGACGCAATGATCCTGATGGATGTGGAACTGCACGACGAGCGCCTTCCGCTGATCCGCGAGGCCGACCGGCCCGCAGTGCTCATCGGCCTCCCCGCCGACCCGACCGGCCTGACCTGCGTAGACCTGGACTTCGTGGCGACGGGCGCACAGTGCGTGGAGCACCTCTCCGGTCTTGGACACCGGGAGATCGCCGTGATCGGCGAGGCGCCCGCGGTGTACGAGCGGCACACCGGCTTCGCCGAGCGGACCCTGGACGGGCTGCGCACGCGGGCCCGGGAGCTCGGCGTGCGGGTGCTGCACCGGCCCTGCGAGGGGACGTACGGCGCACTGGCCGCGACCCTGGCCAGGATCTTCGACGAACGCCCCGGCACCACGGGCTTCGTCGTGCAGAACGAGTCGGCGGTGGAACCCCTCCTGAGCCTCCTGCGCCGGCAGGGTCGCGCCATCCCCGAAGACGTCTCCGTCATCGCCATCTGCCCCGACCAGGTCGCCACCCAGGCCTCGGTGCGCCTCACCTCCGTCGGTATCCCCGCGCAGGAGATGGGGCGAGAGGCGGTGGAGCGTGTCGTCGCCAAACTGCGGGGCCAGGGCGTCGACGAAGTCTCCCTGCTCACCCCGGAGTTGACGGTCCGCGCGAGCTCGGGCCCCGCAAAGGGCTGAAGGGGCTGAAGTGGCTGACTGGGATTACGGACGTTGTTCGACCTCTCGTACAAGCGTTGCTATGCTCGCGCACCGCGCGCAAGGACAGAGAGAGGTCACCCGTGGGGACAGCCGTCGACGACGCAGCCGCCGCGGAGTTCCATGACTTCTTCGAGCGGCACTACGCCGAACTCGCCCGCCTCGCCCACCTGTTGACCGGCGAGAAGGACGCCGCGGACGATCTGGCGGCGGACGCCCTGGTCGCGCTCTGGAACCGCTGGGGCCGGGTGCGGGCCGCCGACCACCCGGCCGCGTACGCCCGCGGTGTCGTCGCCAGCATGGCGCGCAGCCGCATCCGCAGCGCCGTCCGGGAGCGCCGCAGAGTGGCCCTCTTCTGGGGGCAGCGCTCGGAGGGCGTGGACGACCCCGACGTACCGGCGGTCGTCGACGTCCAGGAGGCGCTGCGTACGCTGCCGTTCCGCAAGCGGGCCTGTGTGGTCCTGCGGCACGCCTTCGACCTTTCGGAGAAGGACACCGCCCTCACCCTCGGCATATCGGTCGGTACGGTGAAGAGCCAGACGTCCAAGGGAATGGCGGAGCTGCAACGGCTACTGGGCGACCGTGCCGCGGCGCAACTCGTGGGAGGGAGGCAGTGATGGACGACGTACGCAAACAGCTGCGCGATGCCGCGGCCGAGCACCGCCCCGACCGGGAGCGGATGCTCGCCCGGGTCGAGCGCGGCATGGAACGCGACGCCGCCCCGGGTGCCCCGTCCCGCGGCGGCCTGCCGCGCCCCGCTCCCTGGCTGCGCATCGCCGGCGCGACGGCCGCCGTGGCCGGAGTCCTCGCGCTCGGCGGTTACGCCGTCGCCTCCGTGGTCCACGGCGATGAGCCGTCCCGCACCGTCGGCACACCTGCCACCCCCGAACTCCCGGCCGCCACAAAGCCGTTGGCCCCCGACGCCAAGGGTGTCGAGGACGGCTACCTGTGGAGCGACGGCTCCATCGACCCGCAGAGCAACGACTTCTGGGCGCAGAGCACCCTCACCTTCAAGACTGGGAAACCGCTCACCGCGCTCACCGTCGAACTGCGGGTCGCGCAGACCGGCGGCGTCGCCGACACGGGCAACTGGCGTTCCCTGCCCGCCGACGACTTCACCGTCTCCGTACGCGAGGCGGGCGGTGAGGCGGGCGGCGACCTGGTCTACCGCTGGACGCTGAAGGCGGGCCGGACGGTCCCGGCGGGGAAGCATGTCTTCGCGGGGCAGTACAACCACGCCGAGGGCGGCAGGGACGCGGGCGACGACGCCTACGCCGCGGAGGCGACCGCGTCGGGTCTGAAGGCCGCGGTGCGGGGCGACTTCGCCCGCACCTCGTAGGCCACGTGGGCCATGGCGGACATTCCGCGCACGGCGGCTGTCACGCCGTCGGCGTGACCTCCGCGAGCAGCCCGTCGACGAACGCGCGGAGCCCCTGGGGGTAGATGTCCCGTGCGGCAAGCGCGGCCCATCGCACGCCGATGGCGGCCAGGTGGGGCACCTGGGACGGGTCCAGGTCGTCGCGGTAGGCGAACGGATGGCCGGCGGCATGCCGGCGGGCGGAGTGGGCGCGGACGAGCACCTCGCCGACGGTGTAGTACCAGAGGCTGCGGAAGACGTCGACGCTCTGCTCGGGTGTGCATCCGTGGTCCTCGGCTCCGGCCACGATGGCTTCGACCATCCACATCGCCGATTCGTCGAGCAGACCGACGAAACCGTCGGCCGACAGGACTTCCGCGGCCCATGGCCAGGCGGCGAGCGCGTCGTGCAGCGCGGTGGCGGCCACGACGATGCGCTCCCGTGGGGCGCCGGGCAGTTGGGGGCGCTCGATCCGGGCGACGTGGTGATTGAGCAGCAGGATCAGTAGATCGTCCTTGCTCTGGATGTGGTGGTACAGGGTCGTCGCCCCGATGCCCAGCTCGGCGGCGAGCCGGCGGATGGTCAGCTTCTCCCAGCCGTCCCGGTCGATCAGCTCCCGGGCCGCCGTCAGGATCTGCGCACGGGACGTCACGGGCGGGCGGCCGGTGCGGCCCTGTGGTGCGGGAGAGCGCGGCGATACGGGCGATGCGGGCATGGCCCCATCATGCCGTCCCGCCGCCTTCCGTCGCGCGGCCGGTGCGGGTCCCACCCCTTGCGAGAGCCCTTCGAGCCCTTCGAGCCCTTCCGAGGTCGACAGAGGGAACCCTCGATGCTACTTTCGGAACGCGTTCGGAAAGTCTTGGAACAGTGTCGACAGCAGTGCCGAGAAACGGGGTCCGTGATGACGAACAGAGCGAGAACAACAGGGAGTTCAGGTGCCGGACCAGGGCTGACGCTCACCGCCGTGGCCGTCGTGCAGTTCATGGTGTCCCTCGACCTGTCGGTCGTGAACCTGGGACTCCCGCAGATCGCCGCAGGCCTCGGCTTCAGCGCGACGGGCCTGACCTGGGTGATCCACGCCTACGCCCTCACCTTCGGCGGGCTGCTCCTGCTGGGCGGCAAGGCCGCCGACCGGTACGGCAACAAGCGGGTCCTGCTGCTCGGGCTAGGCCTCTTCGGCCTCGCCTCGCTCGCCGGGGGCTTCGCGCAGGAGCCCGGCCAGCTCGTCGCCGCCCGGGCCGCGCAGGGCATCGGGGCCGCCGCGCTGGCTCCGGCCGCGCTGTCCCTGCTGACCTCGACGTTCCCCGCGGGCCGGGCCCGCGTCCGGGCCTTCGGGGTATGGAGTGCGATGAACGCCGCCGGAGCCGCCCTCGGTGTCCTGATCGGCGGCCTGCTCACCGAGTACGCCGACTGGCGCTGGGTGATGTTCGTGAACGTACCGATGGCCGCGGGCGCGCTGGCCGTGGCCTGGCGGGGCGTCGCCGCGGGAGAGCCGGCAGCGCGCGGAGGGCGTCCGGACGTGCTCGGCGGCGTCCTGGTCACGGCGGGCATGACGCTGCTGGTGTTCGGCGTCGTCCGCACCGATCGATACGCGTGGACCTCGTCGGTCACCCTGACCACACTGGCGGCCGCCGCCGCACTGCTCGCCGCGTTCCTCCACGTCGAGCGGACCACCACCCGCGAACCGCTCGTCCGCCTCGGCCTGTTCGCCAACCGCTCGGTCGCCGGCGCGAACGCCTGCACCCTGCTGATCGGCGCGACCATGGCCTCGTCCTTCTACTTCTTGTCCCTCTACGTCCAGCAAGTCCTCGGCAAGGGCCCGGCGACGACCGGCGTCATGTTCCTGCCGCTGGCCCTCGGAGTGATCGCCGGATCCGTGCTCGCCGTGAAACTCGGCTACCGTCTCGCTCCCCGCACCCTGCTCGTCGGCGGCGGCCTGCTGACCGCGAGCGGGCTCGCCTGGTTCGGCCTGATCAGCCCTGACGGTGCCTTCCTCACCGATGTCCTGGGGCCCTCGATCGTCTCCGGCGTGGGCTTCGGGCTCTGCCTCGGACCGGCCGTCTCCCTCGCCACCGCCGGTGTCGCGCCCCACGAGGCCGGAACCGCGTCGGGGCTGCTCAACAGCTCACGCCAGATCGGCGCTTCGCTCGGACTCGCCGCCCTCGGCGCCGCGGCGCACGACCGCACCGGCTCGACCATCACACCCGAAACGCTCAACGACGGATACGCGCTCGGCCTGACCCTCGGTGCCGCGCTCCTGGCCGGAGCCGTGCTCGTGGCCCTGGCCGTCCTGCCCCGCACCGTCGCACCGGCACCGGCACGGGTCGCCGAGACCGACGACCGCCTGACCAAGACGGGAGGACGATGAGCACCATCGGAGAGGGACAGAACCTGTCGGGGCTCCTTCGCCCGCACGCCCGGAGTTTCGCCGCCGTGGTGATCCTCCAGGTCATCGGCGCCGTCGCGGGCCTGGCGCCGCTCCTCGCGGTCGTCGAACTGGGGCGCACCCTGCTGTCGCCGGGACCGGTCGACCGCGGTCATGTCTGGACCGTCGTCGTCGCGGGTGCGGCCGGACTGTTCGTCCGGCTGGTCTTCACGGCCGCTTCGTCCGGGATCGGGCATGTCGTCGACGGCCAGGTGCAACTGACGTTCCGTCGCCAACTGGCCGAGCGCCTGGGACGCGTACCGATCGGCTGGTTCTCGCGGCGCCGCACCGGCGAGCTCGCCAAGGTGGTGGGGGAGGACGTCAGCGCCGTGCACCCGTTCATCGCCCACACCCCCGGCGAGCTCGTCTCCGCGTTCGTGGTGCCGCTGGTGTCGTTGGTCTATCTGTTCACCGTCGACTGGCGGCTCACCCTGATCACGCTGATACCGGTGGTGCTCGCCGTGGCGCTGGTTCCCCTGATGATGACGCCGAGGCGGCTGCGCGAGCAGGAGGAGTTCGACGCGGCCATGGGGCGGATCTCCAGCTCCGTCGTCGAGTTCGTGCGGGGCATCTCGGTGGTCAAGGCGTTCGGCGGATCGGGGCGTGCCCACCGCACGTTCCGCACGGCCACGGACGATTTCGTCGGTACGTTCAACCGCTGGGTGCACGGCATCTCGCGGATCGCCGCGGGGATGCAGCTGGTGCTCTCGCCGCCGTTCGTCCTGCTCGTCGTCCTGATCGGCGGCGCGACGCTGATCACCGACGGGGACCTGCCCCCGGCCGACCTGCTGCCCTTCCTGCTGCTCGGCCTCGGCCTGACCGCCCCGGTGGCGGCCCTCGGCCACGGCTTCGACGAGATCCAGGCCGCCCGGCGCGCCGTGGGCCGGATCAAGGACGTCCTCGCGGTGCCTTCACTGCCGGAGCCCGCGCGGCCGGTCGCACCGCAGGGGCACCGCGTGGAGCTGCGTGACGTCCGGTTCGGCTATGAACCCGACCGCGAGGTGCTGCACGGGATCGACCTGGTCCTTGAACCCGGGACGGTCACCGCGGTCGTCGGCCCGTCGGGCAGCGGGAAGTCCACGCTGGTCCAGCTGTTGCCGCGGTTCTTCGACCCGACCCACGGCTCGGTCGCCGTCGGCGGCGTCGATCTGCGCGAGCTCGGCAGCCGGGAGCTCTACCGGACGGTCTCCTTCGTCTTCCAGGACGTACGCCTGCTGCGCGCGTCGGTCGCCGACAACATCGCCCTCGCCGTACCGCACGCCGACCGCGACGACGTGGTGCGCGCCGCCCGCCTCGCCAACATCCACGACCGGATTCTCGAACTGCCCCGCGGATACGAGTCGGTGATCGGCGAGGACGCCGGCCTTTCGGGCGGCGAGGCACAGCGGATCTCGCTCGCACGTGCCCTGCTCGCCGACACGCCCGTCCTCGTGCTCGACGAGGCGACCGCCTTCGCCGACCCGCAGACCGAACGCGCGGTGCGCCAGGCCCTGGCGGCCCTTGAGGGCGAGCGGACCATCCTGGTCATCGCCCACCGCCTGGAGACCATCAGGGACGCCGACACCGTCGTGATGCTGGCCGACGGGCAGATCGTCGAGCGCGGCATGCCGGCCGAACTCCTTGCACGCGGCGGGCAGTTCGCCGACTTCTGGCAGACCCACCGATCGGCCGTCGCCGACGGGACCGAAACCCTCGCCGACGGGACCGAAGCCCACGGTGGCGTACTCGTACCGCAAGGAGACGAACCCCGATGATCCGCATGCTCCTGCGCGTCCTGGGACGCGAGTACGCCCGGCCGGTCCGGCGCACCGTGGCCCTGATGACCGCGACCGCCGTCGCCGAGGGCCTGTCGTACGCACTGCTGGTCCCCGTGCTGCGGGCCCTGTTCGGCAGCACGCCCGACGACGCCTGGCCCTGGCTGACCGCGTTCGGGGTCGCGATCGCCCTCTACGGCGCGCTGCGCTACCTCAGCGATCTGTCCGGCTTCCATGTCGGGACCACGCTGCTGCGCGGCATGTACCACCGGCTCGGCGACCATCTGGCCCGACTGCCCATCGGTTGGTACGGCGCGGGCCGCCTCGGGGAGGTGTCGGTCCTGGCCAGTCGCGGCGTGCTGCAGGCGATGGCTGTGATCGCGCATCTGCTCGCACCGTTCATCTCCGCAAGCGTGACCCCTCTGACGATCGTCGTCGTGATGCTGGCCTTCAACTGGCAGATGGGCCTTGCCGCGTTGGCCGCCGTGCCGGTCGTGGCGGCGATCCAGCTCTGGACGGGACGCTCGACGGCCGCGGGGGACGCCGAGCGCGCCCAACGCGATGAGGAGGCCACCGGGCGGGTCATCGAGTATCTCCAGGTCCAGCCGGTGCTGCGGGCCGGGGGCCGCACGGCCGAACGCTTCCGTCTCCTCGACGACTCCCTCCAGGACGTCGAGCGTGCCTCCCGCCGCTCCACACTGGCGGCGCTGCCCGGCGCGGTGGGCCTGACCCTCACGGTGCAGGCGATGTTCACCGGCCTGCTGGTCCTTGCCGCCTACCTCGCGCTCGACGGGCAGACCGGCGTGCCGGAGATCCTGACGATCCTGGTCCTCGCCGCCCGCTGCGCGGATCCGCTCCTCTCCCTGACGGACATCGGCGGCAAACTCCGCGGCGCGCGTTCCGTACTGGTGAAACTCGACACGGTCTTCGGAACCGAGCCGCTGCCGGAGCCCGCCGAACCGGTCCAACCGGCGGACCACAGCCTGGAGTTCGTGACCGTCAGCTTCCGGCACGGTGAGCGCACGGTCTTCGACGGGGCGTCCCTGTCCGTGCCCCAGGGACAGCGACTTGCCGTGGTCGGACCCTCGGGCGCGGGCAAGAGCACCCTGCTGCACCTGCTCGCGCGGTTCTACGACGTGGACGCGGGCGCGGTGCGCGTGGGAGGCGCGGACGTGCGCACCATCGACACGGCGGTGCTGATGGCGCAGTTCGCCGTCGTCTTCCAGGACGTCTATCTCTTCGACGGCACGATCGAGGAGAACGTACGCCTGGGCCGTCCCGACGCCGAGGCGTCCGAGGTCCGTGCCGCCGCCACCGCCGCGCGCCTCGACGAGGTGATCGAGCGCCTGCCCGGCGGCTGGGCGGCGAACGTCGGCGAGGGCGGCGCACTGCTCTCGGGCGGTGAACGCCAGCGTGTCTCGATCGCACGAGCCCTGTTGAAGAACGCGCCCATCGTGCTCCTCGACGAGGTGACCTCCGCACTGGACCCGGTCAACGAAGCGGCCGTCCACGACGGCATCGAACGCCTGATGGCGGGCCGGACGGTGGTGATGGTCGCGCACCGGATGCGGACCGTCCAACGCGCCGACCGCGTCGTCTTTCTGGACGACGGGCGCGTCGTGGAGGCAGGCACCCACGACGAACTGCTCGGCCGCGGCGGCCGTTACGCCGACTTCTGGAACATCTCCCTGGCGCCGGCGGCGATGGAATGAGGCGTCGTGCTCGCCGTCAGTTGCTCTGTTCCTTCCACTCGGCCTGAGCCTCGTTGAGCTGCTCGGCGAGCGTGTCGAGGAAGTCCTTCGCGGACATCTTGCCGAGCAGGACCTTCTGGTAGTTCGGCTCGTTGTCAGCCTTGCTGATGGTGTTCCAGTCGGGCAGGTAGTACGGCAGTTGCACGATCTTCAGGGAGCCGTCGTTGAGCGCGGCCGCGGCCAGCTTCGTGGGCTCGGCCTCGTTCACCCAGGCGTCCTTGGAGGCCGCGGTGTTGGCGGGGATGGCGCCCGCCGACCTGTTCCACTTGCTGTTGGCCTCGTGCGAGGCCGCGAACTCGATGAACTTCCAGGCGGCCGCCTTCTTCTTGCTGGACCTGAACAGGCCGAGCCCGTCGACCGGGTTGGACACCTGGACGCGTACGCCCGCGTCGGTCGTCGGGTTGGGCAGACCGCGGAACTTGCCCTCACCAAGGGCCTTCACGTGGTCCGTGTAGGAGCCGAGGTTGTGGCTGAGCATGCCGATCCGGCCCGTGTCCCACTGGGCGTTCATCTTCTTGAAGTCGTTGTTGACGTCGGCCGCGGGGGTGTTCTTCTTGTAGAGGGCGACGTACTTCTTCAACGCCGCCACGTTCTTGGGGTCGTTGACGGTGGTCTTGTCGCCGTCCCAGAACGAGCCGATGCCGGACTGGCCGTAGGCCGCGTCGAGCGCCTGCGCGATGGAACCCTCACCGCCGCGAATGGTGTACCCGAACTTGTTCTCGCCCTTGGCGGTGAGCTTCTTGGCCGCCTCGTAAAACTTGCCCCAGGTGGTGGGGGCTTCCAGACCGGCCGCCTTGAAGAGGTCGGTGCGGTAGTACAGCACGCCGTTGCTCGCCGACGCCGGCACCGTGAAGAGCCGGTTGCCGCCGCCCGCCGCGCGGACGCTGTCGACCATGCCCGGATTCAGCCTGCCGTCCAGGGAACTGCCGCTGAGCCGCTCGTCCAGCGGCTCCAGTGCGTCCTGTGCGGAGATCCCGGCGAGCATCGCGGCACCGACGCCGCCGACGTCGGGCAGGCCGCCGCCCTGGATGGCGGTGTCGTACTTGGACTGGACGCTCTCGGCGGGGATCGGCACGTACTTGACGTGGATGTCGGGGTTCTTCGCCTCGAAGTCCTTGATGATCTCCTTCCAGACGTCGGTGCGGACGCCGCCGTTGTTGTCCCAGAAGGTGATCTCGCCCTTCCCCGAGCCTTCTTGGCCGTTGTCACCGCCGGCCCCGCTGCCGTCGTCACCGCAGGCGGTGGCGGTCAGCGCGAGCGCGGCGGTGAGGGCGACGGCGGCGACCGCGCGACGGCTTCTGCTTCTGCGGCTTCTGTTTCTGTTGCTGCTTCTGTTGCTGTTTCTGGGGATGCTGATGTCCATGTCGGCTCTCTTCATTGAGGTGAGGTGATCCGGAAGCGGGTGAACAAGGCGGTCCCGGCCCCGCCGCGGCCGGCCGGGGCCGTGGCGAACAGGCCGAGCAGTGCGCCGACCCACCGCCACGGCGTCGCGGCGAAGACCTGGCCGGACGGTCGAAAGCCGTCGCCGGTGTCGGCGGAGAAGCGGCAGCGTGCGCCGTCGGCGATGGAGATGCGCAGCCGCGCGGTGCCGTCGGGGGCAGGGCGCGGACGCTCGGCGTCGCGCTCCCGCTCGGCGACGGACTCGGCGAACCGGTGGACGAGGCGGACGGTCCCGTCGCCGCCGCGTTCGAGGCCGATCCAGCTGAACGCGTCGCCAAGGACGGCGAGACCGGCCCCGGCGTCGGCCGCCGTGCCGTCGATCCGCAGCCCGACCTCGACGGTGCACGGCGCGAGCGGAATGCGCTGCGTCAGGACGTGGGGCAGGCGGCGCAGGTCGTGGGCGTCCGCGGACCGTACGCAGGCCAGCCGCAGACCGTCCGCGGCATGCGAAGTCGCCCAGCCGTCAAGGGGGTTGGCCGACCACTGCCACTGGCGGCCGTGGCGTCCGCCGGGGAAGTCGTCGTCGGTGGCGGGCGCGGACACCGGCTGCGGGGGCAGGTCGGGCTTCTTGTGTACGTCGACGGGGGCGCCGTCGGCCCCGATCACCGGCCAGCCGTCCACGCCCCAGTGCAGCGGCTGCAGGTGGACGACCCGGCCGTACGCGCCGCGCTGCTGGAAGTGCAGAAACCAGTCGTCGCCGGACGGCGTGCTCACCCAGCCGCCCTGGTGGGGGCCGTTGACGGGGGTGTCGCCCTGCTCCAGGACGACCCGCTCCTCGTACGGGCCGTGGAAGGTCCGTGAACGGAAGGCGCCCTGCCAGCCGGTCGCCACCCCGCCGGCCGGGGCGAGGATCCAGAACCAGCCGTCGTGGCGGTACAGCTTGGGCCCCTCCAGCGTGAACCAGCCGGGGATGTGGTCCGCGTCGACCAACACCCGCCCCTCGTCGAGGAGTTCGCGGCCGTCGGGGCTCATACGGTGACCGGTGAGGCGATTCTTGACGCCGGAGCGCGACTTGGCCCAGGCGTGCACGAGATACGCCTCGCCGCGCTCCTCGTCCCACAGCGGGCAGGCGTCGATGAGTCCCTTGCCGGCCTTGACGAGATGCGGGGCGCTCCAAGGGCCGCGTATATCAGGGGAGTTGACCTGGAACACGCCGTGGTCGGGGTCGCCCCAGAAGATCCAGAACCGGCCGTCGTGGTGCCGGATCGACGGCGCCCATACCCCGCAGTCGTGCCGCGGCGCGGCGAACGCCTCCGCCGGTTCAAGGCGCTCAAGGGCGTGCCCGATCAGGGTCCAGTTCACCAGGTCGCGGGAGTGAAGCAACGGCAGCCCAGGGGCGCGCCCGAAGCTGGACGCGGTGAGGTAGAAGTCGTCGCCGACCCGGACGACGTCGGGGTCGGACCAGTCGGCGGCAAGGACGGGATTGCGATAGGTCCCGTCGCCAAGGTCACCGAGCCCGGCTGCCCCCGCCGCGTTCACGCGGTCACCGCCTTGCGGATGAGCCCCGCGGCCTCGGCCCGGCTCGGGCGGCCGTCCGCGACGACGGTGACGACACGGCGTACGACGGTCTCGCCCGGCCCGATCGGCAGGCGCCGCTCGGGCGCGAGCGAGGAGCCGACGCCCGGATACTCGGCGGTCCGTACGAACCACGGGTCGCCCCGCGTCTCGGGAGTCGCCCCGGCGAAGACGAGGGTCCAGCCGTGGCCCGCGAGGGCCAGCCAGTCGGCCGGGGCGCCGTGCACGGCGGCCTCGCCCTCGGCGTCCGCGGTGAACACCTCGGGGGCCCGCGCCTCCTTGGGGGCGCGCCAGAAGAATCCCCCGTAGGCGGCGCCGGGGCGGCCGTTGGTGGCGGGGCTGCCGATCGAGATCTCCGCGGCGGACGGGTTGGTGAGGGAGAACGTGAAGTCCAGCGCCCAGGCGGATGTGGTGAGCGGCGTGACGGCGACGGTGCGCCGCTCGCGCAGCAGCTCGCGCTCCCCGTCGAGCCAGCCGATCTCCTCGACGAAGCCGTCGGGGTCGCGCAGCTTGTACTCCAGGTGGCGCTGTTCACCGTGGTTGTCGAGCTCGGTCGGCCCCTGATCGCGTACGTAGGTGCGCCCGCCCCAGAAGTTGCGGCCCGCCGCGTCGGCCACGGCGACGCCCACCCCGAGGTGGTGCGGGTGGTCGACGGGACCGAACTCGGTGACGGGAAGGCCGCCGAAGGTGCGGACGGGATGGAGACAGGGGCGCGGGGCGAGCCGCGGGCCGACCGAGGGGTGGATGACGTAACGGGCGACGGGACGGCCCGAGCAGCGGAGCATGAGCGAGGTCTCGATCGAGGTCCGGTCCATGGGGGTCTCACCTCGGTGGGTTCTCGGCGGGGGTGGGCTCGGGGGTGGGGGTGTGTGGGGCGGGGTTCCCGTCGGGGGCGGGCTCTTTGGTGCGGGTCTGTGGGGTGCGGTCCTCATCGGCGGTGGCTTGTGGGGCGGGTGGTCCCGATGCGGGGTCTGCAAAGGCAGGGGTCTCGGAGGCGGCGGACTCAGCTGCGGAGATCTGACCGGCAGGGATCCCAGGGGCAGGGGCCGAGGCCGGGAAGGCAGGCTCCTGAGGGGCGGCGGCGGGCTCAGCGGCAGAGGGCCCCGCAGCCGGGAGCCGAGCTGCGGGGTTCCCGCCGGGGGCGGGTGCTTTGGTGGGGGTCTGCGGGGTGCGGTCCTCATCGGCGGTGGGCTCTGCGGTGGCGGCTTGTGGGGCGGGTGGTCCCGATGCGGGGTCTGCTTGGGCAGGGGTCTCGGCGGCGGCGTTCTGACCGGCAGGGGTCCCAGGGGCCGGGGTCGGGGCCGGGGAGGCAGGGGCCTGAGGGGCGGCGGGCTTAGTGGTGGAGGGTCCGGCAGCCGGGAGCCGGGCTGCGGGGTTGCCGTTCGGCAGCGCCCAGAACGTGCCCAGCTCCGCGTAGCCGCACAGCGTGTCGGCGCTCGCTGCGACGAGGCCGTCGATACCGTGCACGATCCGGCGCCGCACGCCCTCGTACGCACCGGGCACGGAGCGCCACGCCTCGACCGGCAGCGGGCGCGGATCGGGCGCCCGGCGGATCGACTCGACGACCTTCATGAAGGCGCCCGTCGACGCCGGCGGAACCAGCAGCTCGGCGCGGCCCGCGAGATGGTCGACGAGGTTCTCGAGGAGGTCCGTCCGCCCGTGCAGGACCTCATCGGATCCGTGCCCGGCGCGCTGTACGAGCACCCGGTCCTGCTTGTACCAGAGGGTGATGCGGCCCTCCGTGCCGTGGACGATGACGTACGGCTCGGCGGGACGCTCGGCGCAGAGGGTCGCGGCGACACCGACGCGGCCGCCACGCGCGGTGGTGATCCCCACGAACGACGTGTCGTCGGACTCGATGGCGTTGGCGCGGAACAGCTCGGGGTCCACCCGCGCGACGTCCTCCGCCCGCGTGGACCCGTCGACCGCAAGGGCGGTGGCGACGGCATGGGCGAGTGGATTGGTCAGGACCCCGTCCACGACGTCCTTGCCGTCCAGGCGGCGCCGCCCGGCCCAGGGCGCGCGCCGGTAGTACGCCTCGTCCCGTACCCAGGCACCCGCCGCACCGACCCCCATCGGCTCACCGATCGCCCCGTCGGCGACCAGCGCGCGCACGGCGGGCACGGCATGCGAACCGAGCGACTGGAACCCGATCTGGCAGGCCACGCCCGCCGCGGTCACCGCGTCGCCGATCCGCAGGAAATCGGCGTACGAAGGAGCGGGCGGCTTCTCCAGGAGCAGGTGCACGCCGCGCGATGCCGCGGTGACGGCCAGGCCGGCGTGGGTGGGGATCGGGGTGCAGATGACGGCGACCGCGGCTCCGGTGGCGTCGAGCAGGCTCCCGAAGTCGGTGGACTGCGCGGGATCGCCGAGGCCGTCGAGCTCGGCGGGGCTCAGCGGTTCGACCTCGCAGATGCCCACGAGCCGTACCAGACCCGCCTGTTGGAGTCGGCGGATGTTCTCCAGGTGCCATCGGCCGTGCCCGCGCGCACCGGCGATGACGAGAGGCAGGGGAGTGCTGCTCATCCCTTCACCGCCCCGGCGCTGAACCCCGTGATCAGCCACTTCTGGATGAAGGCGAAGACGATCACGACGGGCAGGGCGGCGATGACGCCGCCCGCGGCGAGCGCCCCGAGGTCGACGCTGTCGGCGCCCATCAGGGTGGCGAGGCCGACCGGGATCGTCTGCTTGTCCTGGTCGGAGAGGAACATCAGGGCGAACAGGAAGTGGTTCCAGCTGTGGACGAAGGCGAAGGAGCCGACTGCGATCAGACCAGGCCGAAGCAGCGGCAGGACGACGGCGCAGAAGGAGCGGAAGCGTCCGCAGCCGTCGACCCAGGCGGCCTCCTCCAGGGAGTACGGCACGTTTCTTATGAACCCGCTGATGAGGATCATCGAGAGCGGCAGCTGGAAGACGGCCTCGGCGATGATGACGCTGCCGAGCGAGTTGATCATCTGGAGGTTGGCGAAGATCTGGAAGAGCGGCACCAGCATCAGCGCGCCCGGGATGAACTGCGAGCACAGCAGCGCCAGCAGGAAGCCGCGCTTGATCTTGAAGTCGAAGCGGGCCAGGGCATAACCGCCCGCGAGCGCGACGACCGTCGTCATCAGCATCGAAAGGACGCCGACGACGAGGCTGTTCTGGAAGAACAGCCCGAAGCTCCGCTCGGTCCACACCTTGTCGAAGTGCTCGAACGTGATCGGCCACGGGAGCAGCGAGGTCGAGCCCGCAGGGCGGAACGCGAAGAGGAGCATCCAGTAGAAGGGGATGAGGGTGAAGAGGAGATAGAGGCCGAGCGGCAGGTAGATCTGCCGGCGCGGGGCCTCGTCCCAGGCGCGCCGTTGCTGAGTGATCGTCATCTCTCCTGACCTCCCCCGAACTTGCTCAGCCGCAGATAGACCATCGAGCAGAAGAGGAGGATCACGAACGCGATGGACGTCAGCGCGGAGGCGTAACCGAAGTCGTGCGAGTCGACGGCGATGGACGCGATGCGCAGCGGCAGCGTCGTCGTCTCACCGGCGGGACCGCCGCCGGTGAGGGTGTAGAGCAGGTCGACGTTGTTGAACTCCCAGACCGCGCGCAGCAGCGTGGAGAGGATGATCGCGTCCTTGAGGTGCGGCAGCGTGATGTGGAAGAACTGCCGGAAGCGGCTCGCGCCGTCGACCTCGGCCGCCTCGTACAGATCCTTCGAAACGGACTGCAGATCGGCGAGGATGAGGATCGCGAAGAAGGGCACGCCGCGCCAGAGTTCGGCGACGACGACGGCCGGGAAGACGGTGCCGGTGTCCGAGAGCCAGGACGTGCCGTACGAGCCGATCCCCAGGTCCGCGAGGTAACGCGTGATGCCCGTCTGGGAGTTGAAGATCAGCAGCCAGATCGTCGAGGTGAGCACCCCGGACACGGCCCACGGCGAGAAGACCAGGGCGCGGGCCATCGCACGGCCGATGAAGGTCTGGTTGACGATCAGCGCGAGCCCCAAGCCGAGCAGCAGTTGCAGGACGACCTCGACGGCCACCCACTGCAGGCTGAAGCCGAGGGTCTGCCAGAACTGCGGGTCGTCGGTGAACGCGGTGACGAAGTTGTCGAAGCCCGCGAAGCCGTCGCGCCAGGGCTTGGTGGGGTTGTGGTGGCGCAGGCTGTAGTAGAAGACGCTGACGACCGGGTAGGCGATGAAGCCCAGCATCAGGAGTGCGGCCGGCGCGATCAGCAGATACGGGAGGCGGCGCGGGGTCGCTCCCGTCCGGCGCCGGGGCGCATCCGGCGTGCGGCGCCGGGGCGGCGGTGGGTGCGGTGGCGCTTTCGCCACAGCTTGGGCCATGACTGCTTCTCCGTTCTCAGGGTCTGCATGAGGCGAAGCGCTTCGCAGACGTCGTTCGAGATCTCGTACAAAAAAGAAGTCGACGGAAACAAGTAAAAGGAAGTCGACGGAGGAGCGGCGGATCAGCCCGCGTACGGGTCGGGGACCTCGCCGTCGCGGGCCAGGAACGCGAAGTCGCAGCCGGTGTCGGCCTGCGTGATCTGCTCGCTGTAGAGCGCGCCGTAACCGCGCCCGTAGCGAGCGGGCGGCGGCGTCCACGCGGCGCGCCGCCGCGCCAACTCCTCGTCGGACACGTCGAGATGGAGCGACCGCGCCTCGACGTCCAGGGTGATCAGATCTCCCGTACGGACCAGGGCGAGCGGCCCGCCGACGTACGACTCGGGCGCGATGTGCAGCACACATGCGCCGTACGACGTGCCGCTCATCCGCGCGTCGGAGATCCGCACCATGTCGCGCACCCCCTGCTTCAGCAGGTGGTCGGGGATCGGGAGCATCCCGTACTCGGGCATGCCGGGACCGCCGATGGGGCCGGAGCCGCGCAGCACCAGGACGTGGTCGGCGGTGATGCCGAGCGCGGCGTCGTTGATGGTGCGCTGCATCGTGCGGTAGTCGTCGAAGACCACCGCCGGGCCGGTGTGCCGCAGCAGCTGCGGCTCGGCGGCGATGTGCTTGATCACGGCACCGTCCGGGCAGAGGTTGCCGCGAAGCACCGCCACCCCGCCCTCGTCGGCCAGCGGCCTGTCGCGCGGGCGGATGACCTCGGGGTTGTGCACGGTGGCGCCCGCGAGCTGCTCGCGCAGGGTGTCGTGCGCGACGGTGGGCCGGTCCAGATGGAGTACGTCGGTCAACCGGGCCAGAAACGCCGGGAGTCCGCCCGCGAAGTGGAAGTCCTCCATGAGGTACTGACCGCCGGGGCGCAGATTGGCGAGCACCGGCACGGTCCGCGCGATCCGGTCGAAGTCGTCGAGCGTCAGGCGTACGCCGCTGCGGCCCGCCATCGCGATCAGGTGGATCACGGCGTTGGTGGAGCCGCCGAGCGCGAGCACGGTGGCGACCGCGTCCTCGTACGCCTCGCGCGTGAGCAGCCTCGACAACTTCACGTCCTGGTGGACGAGTTCGACGATCCGGATCCCGGACGCGGCCGCCATCCGGTCGTGCCCAGAGTCCACGGCCGGGATCGAGGAGGCGCCGGGCACCGTCACGCCGAGCGCCTCGGCGGCTGCGGTCAGCGTGGAGGCCGTACCCATGGTCATGCAATGGCCGGGGGAGCGGGCCAACCCGCTCTCCAGCTCGGCCAGTTCGCAGTCGCCGATGAGCCCGGCACGCTTGTCGTCCCAGTACTTCCACATGTCGGTGCCCGAACCGAGCACCTCGTTGCGCCAGTGCCCCGGCAGCATCGGCCCGGCCGGCACGAAGACGCTCGGCAGATCGGCGCTCGCGGCCCCCATGAGCAGGGCGGGCGTCGTCTTGTCGCAGCCGCCGAGCAGCACGGCGCCGTCCACCGGATAGGACCGCAGCAGCTCCTCGGTCTCCATGGCCAGGAGGTTCCGGTAGAGCATCGGGGTCGGCTTCTGGAAGGTCTCCGAGAGTGTGGAGACGGGGAATTCGAGCGGGAAGCCGCCCGCCTGCCACACCCCGCGCTTGACCGCCTGGGCGCGGTCGCGCAGATGGACGTGGCAGGGGTTGATGTCGGACCAGGTGTTGAGGACGGCGATGACGGGCTTGCCCAGATGTTCCTCTGGCAGATACCCCAGCTGGCGGGTGCGCGCCCGATGGCTGAAGGACCGCAGGCCGTCCGTGCCGTACCACTGATGGCTGCGCAGCTCGTCCGGTCTCATGACGACCACGCCTTCACCAGCGCCGCTATCTCCTCGCGCCGCTCGACGGGCAGCACCCGGCTCGGCGGGCGCACCTCGCGGCGGCACAGGCCGAGCGCGGCGAGTGCCTCCTTGACGACGGTGACGTTGTCCGCGGACTGGTCGGCGGCGCGCAGCTCCTCGAAGCGCCGGATCCGCTCCCACACCTCCATGGCCGCCGGATAGTCACAGGACCGCAGCGCGTCGCGCATCCGCAGCGACACCTCGGGTGCGACATTCACCAGACCCGACGTGAAGCCGGTGGCGCCGACGGCCCAGTACGCGGGCGCGTACAGCTCGGCGAGCCCCGCCACCCACACGAAGCGGCCGAGCCCCGCGTCCCGCGCGAACGCGGCGAAGGCCGCGGCGTCCGGCGTCGCGTACTTCGCGCCGATCACATTGGGACACAACTCACCGAGCTCCGCGAGGCGTTGACCGGCAAGACGGGAATTGCGGATGTAGGGGACGACACCGAGCTCGGGCACGGCGTCCGCGACGGCACGGTGGTAGTCGACCCAGCCCTCCTGGGACACGTACGGATGCACCGGCTGATGGACCATCACCATGTGCGCCCCGGCGTCCCGCGCGTGCCGGGCGGCGGCGACCGCGGTCGGCAGATCATGGCCGACGCCGGCCAGGACGGTGGCGCCGCTCCCGCCCGCCTCCTCCAGGGTCAACTCGGTGACCAGGCACCGCTCTTCGGGGTCCAGGGCATAGAACTCGCCCGTGTTGCCGTTCGGCGTAAGAGTGCGCACGCCGCCGTCGGTGAGCCGCCGTATCAGCGCGCGATAGGTGTCCCGGTCCACGGAACCGTCATCGGCGAACGGCGTCACGGGGATCGCGACGACATCGGCGAGCGCCGAACGCAGCGCTTCGAAACGGGAGTTGTCGCTCGGTCCGGTCATGAAGGCTCCCCCTCCGGGAACGCCCGCCGCACGAACGAGGCGATGTGGTCGTGGAGTCCGCGCGCCGCGGCGTCGGCCTCTCCCGCGAGCGCGAGCCGCAGGATCTCCCGGTGCTCGGCCGCCTCCTGCTCCCAGGAGTGCAGGGTCGCCCAGGCGACGGCGGAGACCAGGGCCGCCTGGTCGCGTACTTCGTCGAGCATCCGGGCGAGCAGCGGATTGCCGCACGATACGTAGAGCGCGCGGTGGAACTCCCGGTTGGCGAGGGAGCGTTCGGCCGCGTCCGCCGCGTCGTCCGCCCGCTCAAGCGCGTCGCGCGCCTCGTCCAGTCGGGCCGCGCCGCCCCGGACGGTGCGCCGCAGCGCCTCCGGTTCGAGCAGCAGACGTACGTCGTAGACCTCCCGCGCCATGGCCGCGTCCACCGTGCGCACGGTGGCGCCCTTGTACTGGCTCATCACCACGAGCCCGGTACCGGCGAGCGTCTTCAGCGCTTCCCGTACGGGCGTCTTGGACACCCCGAACTGGGCGGCGAGCTCGGTCTCGACGAGGGCCTGTCCGGGCGCCAACTGCCCGGTGAGGATGCGGTGCTTGACCGCTTCGAGTACGTACTGCGTGCGCGAGGGGATGGGGTGGGGCGCAAGGTTCATCGATGCTCTCAGTCGTCGTGCAGCCATCGCGTACAGCCGTCATGCACAGCCGTCATCCACAGCCGTCATGTATCGCGTCTCATATATGACGTACGAAGTACGACGCGATGAAGCTAGGGCGCCGACCGGTCCGCGTCAATGCCTCGCGCGGGAAAGCCCTTTAGGGAGAGCGGAGTTGGGGCGCAAATTGATCGTCTCCGGGCGGCAACCCTTCGCCGGGCGGCGGCGACAAGGACATGCAAGCCGTCCACTACTGACTGAAGGAATGAACCGAAGCAATGAACCGGGACATGACTCCACGAGCCAGCCGGCGCGTCACCCATCGCCGGCGCCTCACCAAGCGCCGCGCCGTCGTCGGCGGCATCGCCGCGCTCGGCGTGACCGCCGCCGCCCTCGTCACCACTTCCATGATGTCCACGGCGGGTGCGTGAAGAAGGCCGACGACCGGGTCACAAAGTTCCAAGTCTCCGACTTCGGCAACCTGGTGCGTTCCTGCGGCAACTGCTCCAAGCAGCACCAGCGGAACATCATCTTGAATCCTCCCCCACCTGAAGCAGGGGATTCCTGGCTCACGCCGCCTGGAGGTCAACGACCCGACAGGTCTTCCACGATCAGCACCAGCCGGGTTGAGACCAGCCCGGGTTTGTGCAACAAGCTTGGAGGTGCATGTGCTGTCTTGGCTCTCGATCAGCACGGCGTACGCGCTTGGCTCTCGCAGCGTACGGCGGTCAGCTTACCCGACCGGCAGACGGTCTTTCGCCCTGAGGGCGAAACCCCGTTCCCCGCCCTGCTCCGCAGGAATCGGAGGTATCCGGTGAACGACGTCGACATCATCGCCCCCGGCAAGTCGATCGTCGGCATCAACACCAACTACGGTGACACGGCCGCGCTGCGCAACATCCGCATCCACGGCGACAGCGGCAAGAAGATCGCCACCTGTGACCGCTTCACCGGCAACAACACGGGCGCCGAGCCGCCCAAGACGGGCTCGGGCCCCGACGGCAAGTACTGCCGGTTCACCGCCGGGGACATCAGCTACAAGTAGGTGTCGTTTTTCGTCGGTCCGGCTCAGCGCGCCGAGAAGCTGTGCACCGTCCTTGACCGGTAGGTCTCGCCGGGGCGAAGGACCGTCGAGGGGAACGAGGGCTGGTTGGGGGCGTCGGGGAAGTGCTGGGTCTCCAGGCACATCCCGTCGCCCTGCCGGTAGGTGCGCCCCGCAGGCCCGGTGAGCGTGCCGTCCAGGAAGTTCCCGGAGTAGAACTGCACGCCCGGCTCGGTGGTGGCGATCTTCAGGGTGCGGCCCGACTCAGGGTCCCGCAGCGTCGCGAAGTGCTCGGGGCGCTGCGTGATCCCCTTGTCGAGGACCCAGTTGTGGTCGAAGCCCTTGGCGGTCACCAGCTGCTCGTGCGCGGCGCGGATGTCCCGGCCGACGGTCTTCGCGCGCCGGAAGTCGAAGGGCGTGCCCGCCACCCTCGCCAGCTCGCCCGTCGGGATGAGACCGGCGTCGGTGGGCGTGAACCGGCTGGCGGCCAGGACCAGTTCGTGCCCGTAGATGTCGCCGCTGCCCTCGCCCGCGAGGTTGTAGTACGTGTGGTTGGTCAGGTTCACCACGGTGGCCTTGTCCGTGGTCGCCGCGTAGTCGATCCGCCAGTCGCCACGGGCATCGAGGGTGTACGTCACGGTCACCCGCAGCGTTCCGGGATAGCCCATCTCGCCGTCGGTGCTTGTGTAGTGCAGGCGCAGGCCGACGCCCGAGGGGTCCGCGAACGGCTCGACGTCCCACACCCGCTTGTCGAAGCCCTTGGCCCCGCCGTGCAGGCTGTTCTCCCCGTCATTGACGGAGAGCTGGTGGTCCTTCCCGTCCAGGGTGAAGCGGCCCTTGGCTATGCGGTTGCCATAGCGGCCGATGAGGGCGCCGAAGAAGGTGGTGGCGGTGAGGTAGCCGTCCAGGTTGTCGAAGCCAAGGGAGACGTTGGTGTATCTGCCGTGCCGGTCCGGGAGTTCGAGGGACTGCACGATGCCGCCGTACGAAAGCACCTTCATGCGGGTGCCACCGTTCGCCAACGACCAGCGGTACACCTTGGTGCCGTCGGCGAGCTTCCCGAAGAGCTCCTTGGTGGGAGTACGGCCGTGCGCGGCCGCCTGCGAAGTGCCGGTCGCTGCCACGGAGAGTCCCGCGGCGGCGGCCGCGGCGAGAACGGTGCGTCTGCTCGTTTCCATGTGCGGCTCCTATGAGGGGAAGGGCGCGCCCCGAAGGGGCGCGGGGAACTGCGCGACCAGCCAAAGGCGGCCCGCAGGTTTCTCAGAGCGCTCAGCGCCCCACCTTGCGCTTGTTCCACACGTCGAACCCGACCGCCGCCAGCAGCACAAGCCCCTTGATCACCTGCTGGTAGTCGGTCCCGATGCCGACCAGCGACATCCCGTTGTTGAGAACGCCAAGCACCAGACCGCCGATCACGGCACCCATCACCGTGCCGACACCGCCGCTCATCGACGCGCCGCCGATGAACGAGGCCGCGATCGCCTCCAGCTCGAAGTTCAGACCGGCCTGCGGGGTACCCGCGTTCAGCCGTGCCGCGTACACACAGCCCGCCAGCGCGGCCAGGACGCCCATGTTGACGAAGACGAGGAAGGTGACGCGCTTGTCCTTGACGCCGGACAGCTTCGCGGCCGCCTTGTTGCCGCCGAGCGCGTACACATGCCGCCCGACGACCGCGTTGCGCATGACATAGCCGAGGCCGATCAGCAGCGCGCACATCACGAGCATCACGACGGGTACGCCGTGGAAGCTGGCCAGGGTGAGCGTGAACGCGACGACGGCCGCGGCGATCGCCACACACTTGGTGACCCACAGGCCGGTGGGCAGGACCTCCAGCTCGTACGCCAACTGCCGCCTGCGGTCCCGCCATTCGCGAAGGAGCAGGAAGAGGACGGTGGCGAGGCCGATGACGAGCGTCGGGTTGTGGTACTGCGTGTACGGGCCCATCTCCGGGATGAAACCCTTGGCCAGATCCTGGAATCCGCCGGGGAACGGCGACAGGGACTGGCCCTCGAGGACGATCTGGGTGAGCCCCCGGAAGAGCAGCATCCCGGCCAGCGTCACGATGAACGACGGGATCCCGACGTACGCGATGAAGAAGCCCTGCCACGCCCCGGCGACCGCGCCGATCAGGAGTGAGAGGACGAGGGCGAGCACCCAGGGCATGTCGTGCTTGACCATCATCACCGCCGACATGGCGCCGACGAAGGCCACCAGCGAGCCGACGGACAGATCGATGTGGCCCGCGATGATGACGATCATCATGCCCATGGCCAGGATGAGGATGTAGCCGTTCTGCTGGATCAGGTTGGAGACGTTGTTCGGAAGCAGCAGCGTGCCGTCGGTCCATATCTGGAACAGGACGACGATGAACGCGAGCGCGATCAGCATGCCGTACTGGCGCATGTTGGTCCGCATGCTCCGCAGGAGCAGCGCCCCCGTGGACCGCTGGTCGGTCGGCGCGGGGGACGAGTCCCGCGGGGGAGTGGTCGTGGTGGTCATGGCGGGCCTCAGCTTCTGGTCATGGTCATCTGGCGCATCAGTACTTCCTGGGTGGCGTCGGCGCGGGCGACCTCACCGGTCAGCCGGCCCTCGGCCATCGTGTAGATCCGGTCGCACATCCCGAGCAGCTCCGGCAGTTCCGAGGAGATGAAGAGCACCGCCTTGCCCTGCGCCGCGAGCCGGTCGATGACCGTGTAGATCTCGTACTTGGCGCCGACGTCGATGCCGCGCGTCGGCTCGTCGAGGATCAGCACCTCGGGGTCGGCGTGGATCCACTTGCTGAGGACGACCTTCTGCTGATTGCCGCCGGAGAGCCGTCCCACCTGCTCCTGCACGGTCGGCGCCTTGATGTTCATCGAAGTGCGGTAGCGCTCGGCGACGGACCGTTCATGGTGCTCGTCGACGACGCCGCGGCGCCGCATGCCCGGCAGCGAGGCAAGGGAGATGTTGCGGTTGATGTTGTCGATGAGGTTGAGGCCGTAGGTCTTGCGGTCCTCGGTGACGTACGCGATGCCGGCCGCGATCGCGGCCGGTACGGTCCGCGTCTGCACCGCACGCCCGTTGACCGCCACCGTGCCGCCCTCGTACAGCCCGTAGGAGCGGCCGAAGAGGGACATCGCGAGCTCGGTGCGGCCCGCGCCCATCAGCCCCGCGATGCCGACGATCTCGCCGCGCCGCACGGTCAGCGTGGCGTCGTCGACGACCTTGCGCTGGTGGTCGATGGGGTGCCGGACTGTCCACCCCTCGACGGCGAGCGCGACGTCTCCCGCGTCCGTGCCCTCGTACGTGGTGCGCTCGGGGAAGCGGTGGTCGAGATCGCGGCCGACCATGCCCCGGATGATGCGGTCCTCGGACAGCTCCGGTGCTGTGTCCGGGGATTCACGGACCGTCAGTGTCTCGATGGTCCTGCCGTCGCGCAGGATGGTCACCGAGTCGGCGATGGCGCGGATCTCGCCCAGCTTGTGGGAGATGATGATGCTGGCGATGCCCTGCTCGCGCAGCTCCAGGATCAGATCGAGCAGCCCCGCGCTGTCCTCGTCGTTGAGGGCGGCGGTCGGCTCGTCGAGGATGAGCAGCTTCACCTCCTTCGACAGGGCCTTGGCGATCTCCACCAGCTGCTGCTTGCCCACGCCGATGTCGGCGACGGCGGTCTGCGGGTTCTCCCGCAGGCCGACCCGCTTCAGGAGGCGGCCGGCCCGCCGCAGGGTGTCGTTCCAGTCGATGACGCCGCGCGCGGAGGTCTGCTCGTTGCCGAGGAAGATGTTCTCCGCGATCGACAAGTAGGGGACGAGCGCGAGTTCCTGATGGATGATCACGATGCCGTGCTTCTCGCTGGCACGGATGTTCTTGAAGGCCACGGGCTCGCCGTCGAAGTGGATCTCACCCTCGTACGAACCGTGCGGATGGACGCCGCTGAGGACCTTCATCAGCGTCGACTTGCCCGCGCCGTTCTCGCCGCAGATCGCGTGGATCTCGCCGGGGCGCACCGCGAGCTCCACCTCGGAGAGCGCCTTCACGCCGGGGAAGGTCTTGGTGATGCCCGCCATCCGCAGGATCGGCCCGTTCCCGGCCGCCGCCCCGCTCATGAGAGCTGCCTTGCCGTGAAGTAGCCCTCTTCGACCAGGAGTTGGGTGTTCTTCTTGTCGATCGACACGGGCTTGAGCAGATACGACGGCACGGTCTTCTTGCCGTTGTTGTAGTCCTTGGTGTTGTTGACCTCGGGCGTCTTGCCGGTGAGGACCGCGTCACCCATCTGCACGGCCTGCTTGGCCAGCTTGCGGGTGTCCTTGAAGACCGTCTGCGTCTGATCGCCTGCGATGATCGACTTCACCGACGCCAGCTCCGCGTCCTGCCCGGTGACGACGGGCAGCGGCTGGTCCTTGCTGCCGTAACCGGCGCTCTTCAGCGCCGAGATGATGCCGATGGAGATCCCGTCGTACGGCGAGAGGACCGCGTCGACCTGCCGGTCGCCGTAGTTCTTGCTGATCAGGTCGTCCATGCGCTTCTGCGCGGTGCCGCCGTCCCAGCGCAGCGTGGTCGCCTGGCTCATCTTCGTCTGCTTGCTGCCCACGACGAGCTGGCCGCTCTTGAAGTACGGCTGGAGCACCTTCATGGCGCCGTTCCAGAAGTACTTGGTGTTGTTGTCGTCGGGCGAGCCCGCGAACAGCTCGACGGTGAACTTGTCGTCGGACTTGCTGTCGGGCCTGTCGAGCTTCAACCGGTCCAGGATGTACTGGCCTTGGAGCTCGCCGACCCGCTCGTTGTCGAACGACGCGTAGTAGTCGACGTTCTTCGTGCCCATGATGAGGCGGTCGTACGAGATCACGGGGATGCCCGCGTCGTGCGCCTGGGCAAGAACGTCGGTGAGCGCCGAGCCGTCGATCGCCGCGACCACCAGGAGCCGGTGCCCCTTGGTGATCATGTTCTCCAGCTGGGCGACCTGGTTCTCGACCTTGTCGTCGCCGTACTGCAGATCGGTCTCGTATCCGGCCTTCTGGAACTGCTCGGCCATGTTCTTGCCGTCGGCGATCCACCGCTCGGAGGCCTTGGTGGGCATTGCGAGTCCGACGGTTCCGCCCTTGCCGTCGTCGGCCTGGTAACGGCTGCCGCCCCTGGCCTCCTGGCCGCAGGCGGTGAGCGAGCCGAGCAGGACGACGGTCGCGAGGGCGGCCGTGAGCCTTGTTTTTGTGGCTTCTCTGGATATGCGGGTGGTCATGGGTCAGTCCCCTTCCGGGACGGGGAAGCGTTGGAGCTCGCCGGGCAGGCGTGCGCCGAGCGGCGACATTCCGCCGTCCGCGCGGTGCCGGGCGAGCAGATCGAGGACGAGGCGTCCGCGCCGGACGCGCTCGCGGGCGGTGGCCAGGGTGTGGTCGCGCAGCTGGGCGCCGTAGGGGTAGATGCCGGGCGACCTGCTCAGGCCGAACTTGAGGTAGAGCGGGGCGCCGCGCCGGATCAGCTCCGCCGCCTCGTACATCCGGACGTAGCCGCCGAGGTCGTCCGGCGCCTCGACGTACAGGTCCATCGGGGCGCTGCTGACCCGGCGGATCTCCGTGAGGTGGTCGAGCGTGAGATCGGACGGGATGTTGAGCGAGTCGGCGCCGAGCCGCTCGAAGACCGTGTACGAGGCCGGGTTGACCGGGCCGATGAGGGCCGACACCTTGAACGTGGTGTCGGCGGGCAGCACCCCGGCGGCGCGCAGCCGGTGCAGGGTCCACAGCACGCCCTCGTCGGCGACGAGCAGGCAGCGCACCCCCAACTCCGTTGCGCGCACGGCGTCTTCGACACATCCGGCGAGCGCGTCATGGCCGCGCGAGCGCAGTCCCGCGCCACCGGAGTCGGTGCGGCTCGCGGCGCCGATGTCCCAGGTGCCGCGCGGCCCGGTGAACAGGCAGAGCTCGATGTCCCGTTCCGCGCAGGCCTCGACCATCTCGGTGATCTCGTCGTCGGTGAGCATCCAGACGCCGCTGCCCTGACTGATCCGGTGGATCGGCACATCGAGCCGCGAGCTCTCCTTGAGCACCACGGCGAGCGCCTCGGGTCCCTCCACCGAGGGGATCTCGGTGCGCCAGGTGCCGCCGTCGGGGAAGCTGTGCGGCGACGCGTCGGCGGGGTCGAGAGCGGGCACGGTGTGTCCGATGCGGGCGAGGGCGCCGGCGCCGGGGCGACGAGGTGCTGACGGGCTGGTCACGGGACTCCCATATGCAGTGTTCGATATTTCGTACGTTGGTCGGGCCGATGGGCGTGCGGCGGCGCGAGGGCCGTCAGAGGCGCGGATCAGGGTCGGAGCAGCACCTTCCCGGTCTTCGGGTCACCGCCGCCGACCAGCGCGACGGCCTCGCCGAACTGCTCCAGTGGGAACTCGTGGGTGATCAGCGGGGCCGGGTCGAGCAGCCCGAGCCCGAAGGCCCGCACCGCCTCCGACCAGGCGGCGGATGGCGCGCCGAAGATGCTGCGCACCTCCAGCTGGCTCAGCGACAGATGCACCGGGTCGATGCCGGTGGCGCCGGGCGTGAACATGCCGGTGAGCACCACCCGGCCGCCCCGGCGCGCGAGCAGACAGGATGAGGCCGCCGTGGTCGGCGCCCCCGCGGTCTCCACGACCAGGTCGTAGCGGCCGTGGTGGCCCTGCGCATCGGCGGGTGTCAGGCTCTCGCTCGCCCCGAACTCCAGCGCCTGCGCGCCGCGTTCGGACCGCGGGTCGATCACGGTCAGCTCGGCGGGCGAGGATGCGGCGAGCAGCTGCACCGCGAGCAGCCCCAGGGTTCCCGCGCCGACCACCGCGATCCGCTCACCGGGCCGCGGCCGCCCCGCCCGCACCGCGCCCGCGATCACCGCGGCGGGTTCCAGGAGGGCGGCGGCGCTCAGGTCGGCGTCGTCGCGCAGGAAGTGCAACAGCCGGGCGGGGACGGCCACATGGTCGGCGAAGGCGCCGGGCTCCGTGAAGCCCGTCTCCGCGTAGCCGCCAGTGCACAGGCTCGTCTCGCCGCACCGGCACCGCTCGCACGTCCCGCAGGCCCGGAACCCCTCGGCGACGACCTTCCGTGCCACGAGCGCCGGGTCGACGCCGGGGCCCGCGGCCTCGACCGTGCCGGACCACTCGTGCCCGGGGGTTACGGGATAGCGCACATACGCGGCGTCCCGGTGCCCGTCGTAGACCTCCCGGTCGCTCATGCAGATCCCCGCGGCGGCCACCCGCACCAGGACCTCGCCGGGGCCGGGCTCGGGCGTCGCCCCCACGACGAGCCGGTGCGAGCCCGGCCTGTCGATGACGATCGCGCGCGAGGATCCGGAGCTCACTTCCCCGCTCCCTTGGGCTTCCCCGCCTTGGGGTCCCGCTTCTCCCAGCCCTCGGCCCACAGGTCGAACCGGGCCTGCTGCTGGGGGAACTCGGCTGCCGCGTCCGTGTCGAGCTCGACGCCGAGGCCGGGGGCGTGGGACACCTCGAAGCAGCCCGTCTCGGGATCCACCTGGGGCGCCCCGCGCACCACCTTCTTGATCTCCGCGTCCGCGAAGTCGTTGAAGTGCTCCAGGATCTTGAAGTTCGGTGTGCAGGCGCCGACTTGGAGGGAGGCGGCCGTCAGCACCGAGCCGCCGACATTGTGCGGGGCGATCAGCGTGTAGTGCGTCTCGGCGGTCGCCGCCAGTTTCCGCGTCTCCAGGATGCCGCCGATGTGGCCGACGTCCGGCTGGATGATGTCGGCGGCCTGCGACTCGAACAGCTCGCGGAACTCGATCCGGTCGTGGATCCGTTCACCGGTGGCGATCGGCATGTCCACCTTGGCGGCGACCTTCTCCAGGGCCTTGAGATTCTCCGGTGGCACCGGTTCCTCCAGCCAGGCGGGCCGGAACGGCGCGAGTTCCTTGGCGAGCCGCACCGCCGTGGACGGGCTGAACCGCCCGTGCATCTCCAGCATCAGCTCGGCGTCAGGGCCGATCGCGTCCCGGACCGCCTCGATCAGCGACACCGCGTACGACGTGCCCGCCTGGTCCAGCTCGAAGTGCCCGGTGCCGAACGGGTCGATCTTCAGGGCGCGGTAGCCCCGCTCGATCACCGCGCTCGCGGCCTTGTGGTACGCCTCCGGGGTGCGCTCGGTGGTGTACCAGCCGTTCGCGTACGCCTTGACCTTGTCGGTGAGCTTGCCGCCGAGCAGCTGCCAGACAGGAACGCCGAGCGCCTTGCCCTTGATGTCCCAACAGGCCATCTCCACACAGGCGATGCCCGACATCACGATCTCGCCGGCCCGGCCGTAGTCGCCGTACTTCATGCGCCGCACGAGATCCTCGATCGCGAACGGGTCGGACCCCACGATGTGGTTGGCCGCCGCCTCGCGGAGATAGCCGAGCAGGGCGTCGGTGCGACCGAGCATGCGGGTCTCGCCGACACCGGTGAGCCCCTCGTCGGTGTGGACCTGGACGTAGGTGAGATTGCGCCAGGGCGTCCCCACCACGTGCGTGCTGATTCCCGTAATACGCAAGGCAGTTGCCCCTTGGTTGTTCGGTATTTCGTCACACGTTCGAAATGTTGGCGTGACGGTATTCACGCAGTCGGTGGGGTGTCAATGGGTCGTACGAAACGGTCTTGGACCGCCCGACGTACCCTCTGGTGACCGCCAGGCCGTTGCGCGCCGAACGTGGCTGTGTCTAGCCTGTGTTCGTCATATCGATCGTTGGCCGAAGTTTCGGACGCAACGTCACACGCGACTTCGGACGCACGGGGTGGGAGGCCGACCATGGGACGACTGGTGCCAGCGGTGACCAGGGCGCTGGACATACTGGAGCTGTTCCTGGAGGGCGACGGGACCCTGTCCGCCCCCGAGGTGACCCGCAGGCTCCAGTTGCCCCGCACCACCGTGCACGAACTGCTCACCACCCTTGCGGCCCGCTCCTACCTTGTCCAGATCCCGGACCAGACGGGCCGCTACCGCCTCGGCGTACGCGCCTATCAGCTCGGCAGCCGGTACGCCGAGCAGCTCGACCTGGCCGCCGAAGGCCAGCAGGTGGCGCGCGAGGTCGCCGAGACCTGCGACGAGACGGTGCACGTCGCGGTCCTGGAGGACACCGACGTCATCTACATCGCCAAGGTGGACTCCACGCACGCCGTCCGGATGGTCTCCGCGGCGGGCCGCAAGCTGCCCGCCCACTGCACGTCGGTCGGCAAGATGCTGCTCGCCTCGCTGCCGCCGGCCGAGCTTGAGGCGCGCGTCGCGGGCCGCGAGCTGACGGCGATGACCCCGAACAGCATCACGGAGCCTCAGGCGCTGCTCGCCGCGCTCGCCGAGATCCGCGAGCGCGGCATCGCGGCCGAACATCGCGAGTCCAACCCGGACGTGAGCTGTGTGGCCGCCCCGGTCCGCGACAGCGCGGGACGGGTCGTCGCGGCGCTCTCCATCTCCGTACCGATGATCCGCTGGAGCGAGGACCGCGAGCGCGAACTCGCCGGGCTCGCCGCCAAGGGCGCGGACGACCTGTCGGTGCGCCTGGGCCATCGCGGCGGACGGTGAAGTAACGGTGCGGCTGGCGCCCCGTAAGGGGCGCGGGGCTGTATCGATCTGCGGCTCCGCCGCGAAGGGGGTCCCCCCTGTTCGAGCGAAGCCGAGAACTTGGGGGAGCGACCAGCCCCCACCGGCCCGCGGGTCCATCACCGCACTTCCAGCGGAGCGCAGGCGGACTCCAGGTCCAGGAGCCGCTGCTTGCGCTCCAGACCGCCCGCGTAGCCGGTGAGCGAGCCGTCGGCGCCGATGACGCGGTGGCAGGGGCGGACGACGAGCAGCGGGTTGCGCCCGATGGCCGTGCCGAGCGCGCGGACGGCGGCACGCGAGAGGCCCATCCGTTCGGCGAGCTTTCCGTACGTCGTGGTCGTGCCGTACGGAAGGGTGTCGAGGGCGTGCCAGACCCGCTGCTGGAAGTCGGTGCCGACGCCGCTCACGTACTCGATGTCGAAGCGCGTCAGGCTTCCCTCGAAGTACGAGCGCAGTTGCGCGGCGATCTCGGCGAAGGCCGCGTCGTCGCGCACCCACCCGTCCTGGACGACGGCCCCGCCCTTCTGCCCCGGCATGGACAGCGAGGCCAGTGCGGTGCCGCCCTTCGCGGTGGCCGACGCCTCGCCGACCAGCAGCAGCTCGCCCAGCGGGCTTTCGACGGTCGTGTAGAGGGCCTTGGCGGTGGTCATCGGATGCTCCCTGCTCTGTGGTGACAGGGGCAAGTCTGCGGGGTGCGGGCGCGAGCGGCTGGCGGGATTCGGACGTGGTCCCCGTCACGCCTTTATGCAACTAGTTGCACAACGCTCGGGCGTCCTCTAGAACTGTGCTGACGACACACCGCGTACGGAGGCCCCGCATGAGCCGCTACCCGAACCTGCTGAACCCGCTCGACCTGGGCTTCACCACCCTGCCCAACCGGGTCCTGATGGGCTCGATGCACGTGGGCCTCGAAGAGGCCCCGAACGGTTTCGAGCGGATGGCGGAGTTCTACGCGACCCGTGCGCGCGGCGGCGTCGGCCTCATCGTCACCGGCGGCATCGCCCCGAACGAGCTCGGCAGGCCCTGGGACGGCGGTGCCAAGCTGACCACGGAGGCGGAGGCCGAGGAGCACGCGGCCATCACCGCGGCCGTGCACGCCGAGGGCGGCAAGATCGCGATGCAGATCCTGCACTTCGGGCGGTACGCGTACCACGAGGGCCTCGTCGCGCCGAGCGCGATCAAGGCGCCGATCAGCCCCTTCGTGCCGCGCGCTCTGGAGGACGACGAGGTCGAGCAGACCATCGAGGACTTCGTGCGCGCCGCCGAGCTGGCCAAGTCGGCGGGCTACGACGGCGTCGAAGTCATGGGCTCCGAGGGCTACTTGATCAACGAGTTCATCGCGGCCCCCACCAATCAGCGCACCGACCGCTGGGGCGGCTCCTACGAGAACCGCATCCGCTTCCCCGTCGAGATCGTCCGCCGCGTCCGCGAGCGCGTCGGCGCGGACTTCATCATCATCTACCGCCTGTCCATGCTGGACCTGATCCCCGGCGGCTCGACCCTCGAAGAGGTCGTCCACCTGGCCAAGGAGATCGAGGCCGCGGGCGCCACCATCATCAACACCGGCATCGGCTGGCACGAGGCGCGCATCCCCACCATCGCGACGTCCGTGCCGCGCGGCGCGTACACCTTCGTCACCAAGAAGGTGATGGGCGAGGTCTCCGTGCCGCTCGTCACCACCAACCGCATCAACACCCCGGAGATCGCCGAGCAGTTGCTCGCCGACGGCGCCGCCGACATGGTCTCGCTGGCCCGCCCGCTGCTCGCCGACCCCGACTTCGTCGCCAAGGCGCGGGCCGAGAAGGCCGAGGCCATCAACACCTGCATCGGCTGCAACCAGGCCTGCCTCGACCACACCTTCAATCTGCAGATCACCTCCTGCCTGGTGAACCCGCGCGCCTGCCACGAGACGGAACTGATCCTGTCCCCGACGCGCACCAAGAAGCGCGTCGCCGTCGTCGGCGCGGGCCCGGCCGGACTCGCCTTCGCCGTCTCGGCCGCCGAGCGCGGCCACGACGTCACGCTCTTCGACGCGGCCCCCGAGATCGGCGGGCAGCTCAACGTGGCCCGCAGGGTCCCCGGCAAGGAGGAGTTCGACGAGACCCTGCGCTACTTCCGCACCCAGCTCGAACTGCACGGCGTGGACGTCAAGTTGAACACTCGCGCCACCGCTCAGGACCTCGCCGACGCGGCGTACGACGAAGTGGTCGTCGCCACCGGGGTCAGCCCGCGCACGCCCGAGATCCCCGGCGTCGACCACCCCAGCGTGGTCGGCTACCTCGATGTGCTGCGCGACAACGTGCACGTGGGGGAGCGGGTCGCGATCATCGGCGCGGGCGGCATCGGTTTCGACGTCGCCGAGTTCCTCACCGACGGCGGCGAGAAGGCCAGCCTGGACCCCGCGACGTACTTCCGGCAGTGGGGCGTCGACATGGACTACAAGGACCGCGGGGGCCTGACGAAGCCCGAGCGGCCCACCCCGCCGCGCTCCGTCCACCTCCTGCAGCGCAAGACGTCCAAGGTCGGCCAGGGCCTCGGCAAGACGACCGGCTGGATCCACCGCACGGAGCTGCGCCACCGCGGCGTCACGATGGTCGCGGGCGCCGCCTACGACCTCATCGACGACGCGGGCCTGCACATCACCGTCGACGGCCACTCCACGGTCATCCCCGTCGACACGGTCGTCCTCTGCTCCGGCCAGGACCCGCGCCGCGACCTGTACGAGGAGCTCGTCGCCGCGGGCGTCGACGCGCACCTCATCGGGGGCGCGGACGTGGCCGCCGAGCTGGACGCCAAGCGCGCCATCAAGCAGGGCACGGAGCTGGCCGCCGCTCTGTGACGCGGCCGCACCGCTCCGAACGCCGTACCTAGGATGGCCGCCATGTCACTCCCGCACGCGATCCTCACCGCCCTGCTCGAGAAGCCGTCGTCCGGGCTCGAGCTGACCCGCAGGTTCGACAAGTCGATCGGCTACTTCTGGTCGGCCACGCACCAGCAGATCTACCGCGAGCTGGGGAAACTGGAGCGGGACGGCGCCATCCGCGCGCTGCCGCAGGAGCAGGCGACGCGCGGGCAGAAGAGGGAGTACGAGGTGCTGCCGGCGGGCCGCGCAGAGCTGGCCCGCTGGACGGCGGCGAGCCAGGACCCCAAGCCGCTGCGGGACACCCTCCTGCTGCGGCTGCGGGCGGCGGCGGTCGTCGGCACGGACGGCATCGAGGCCGACCTGCGCCGCCATCTCACCCTGCACCAGAGGCAGTTGGCCGAGTACGAGGAGATCGAGAAGCGGGACTTCCCGCCGGGCAAGGACGCGGTGGAGGACCGGCTGCGGCATGTGGTCCTCCGGGCCGGGATCGATCTGGAGACGTTCTGGACCCAGTGGCTGGAGCGGACGCTGGAGGAGCTGGACGCGCCGGCGTTGCCCGAGTGACGCAGAAGACGGCCGGCGCCGGCCCGACGTGAGTCGGTCCGGCGGCAGCCGCTTCCTTCCACGGCCCGGTTCAGGGTCGGGGTGGTGCTCCGCGGCGGCGCAGGTACCAGGCGCCGCCGCCGACCGCGGCCGCGGCCACCAGGACCCCGCCCCCGACGAGGGTCAGCGTGCTGTAGTCCTCGCTGCCACCGCCGATGCCGCCTCGGACGCCGAGTGCGGGCGCCGTCGACGAGATGGTCGGCGTGGAGCCGACCCTGACCGTCGAGGGACCGACCACCGACCCGTCGTCGCACCGCACGAGCACCGAATGGGTGCCGGTGGTGACGTTCGTCCAGGAAGCGCTGCCGTTGATCAGCGACGTCTGTCGCCCCGCGGCGAAGCTGGCCGCGGAGGGGCTCATCAGGGAGGCGATGCCGCCGTTGGCGCACTCTGTCGTGGTGGCCCGGACCGTTGTGCCGGTGGCGGTCACGGTGAGCCCCGGACCCGCCGCCGCCGGAGCGGCCAGTGCCAGCGGAAGAGCTGCGGCTGCGGCGGCGATGGTCAGTCCGGAGCGGACCAATATCTGAGTAGAACGCATGTGTCTGCCCTCCGGTGGCACGGGAGGCGGTACGTCCCATGCGCCGCCGGAGGTAGGGAAGCGCCCGTGCTACCTGCGGATGAGCCAACGTGCCATCGGCCAGGACCGCATGCGGACGGCCACCGGGCAGGTGACGGAATCCTTCGTACGGCCGACAGCCGACCCGACGTCACGACGGCCGGCCCGTGGTGACCGCCCGCTCGGCGGAGTAGCCGCCCCATGCCCCGTCGGGAAGCCTGGCCCTGAGCTTCACGCGATGGCGCTCGCCGGGCTCCTTTCCCAGGTAGAAGCTGTGCGTGGCCTTGGTCCGGGGAGCCGTGCCGCCGAAGACCAGCGAGGTGGCGGCCTTGCCGTCCAGGTGGATCTGATACTCGGACACGGCGCCGCCCGTGCGGGGCGGCGTCCACGACAGATCGATGTAGTACGCCCCGCCCGCGCGGTGCGTCGTCGCGCGGAAGCCGGTCGGTGCCGTACCCCGCCCGTCGTCCCGGCCGGGCGCGGTGGTGAGGCGCACGGCCCGGCTCGCGGACGAGAAGTTGTCCGCCGCGTCGCGCGCCTTGACGGTGAAGGTGTACGTGGTGCCCGGACGCAAGCCGGTGATCAGCGTGGTCCGCTCGCCGCGCTCCACGCTGTGGATCTTCGCCGTGCCCTGGTAGATCTCGTACGAGGCGACACCCTGGTCGTCCGAGGATGCGCCCCACGACAGGGTCACCGCCCTGCTGCCCTCGGCCGCGCCGCGCGGCGTGCCGGGACGGGACGGCGGCTCGTGGTCCGCGGCGGCCGCGCCGGGCGTGGTCACGGACAGCTTCTTGCTCGCCGGGCCGACGTTCCCCTCGGCGTCGCGCGCCCGGACGGTGAAGGCGTACGTCGTGGACGGCTGCAGGCCCGTGACATCCACCATGTGCTTGCCGCCCGGCACGCGCTCGACCCGGGTGGCGCCGCGGTACACGTCGTAGCCGGTGACCCCGGTGTCGTCCGTGGCCCGGTTCCACATGACGTGGGCGGTGGTGGCGCTGCCCGCCTGGACGGTGACGCCGCGCGGGGCGGCAGGGGGCGCCACGTCCTTCGAGTCGCTCGGGTCGTCCTGCCAGGCGCAGGAGCTGAGGGCGCAGACGGCGGTGACGGCGAGGAGCGCGGTCAGGTGGGGGGTCCGTCGCATGGGTGTGCCTTCCACTGAGACTGGGACGGCATTGGTCCGGACCTATTGGACACAGTTGGCGGGGGTACATCAAGAGGCCCGCGTGCTCCGTCCGGACCCCGAGCGGTGGCCGGGACGTACGAGTCGGGACAGATTGGGACTTCCGCGTCCACTCAGGGAAGGTCTTTTCTCGTGCGTACCAGAACGGCGGCGCTCGCCGTCGCCGCCGGAGCCGCTCTGCTGGCCACCCCCGCTTCACTGCCCGCGACGGCGCAGGAGCAGGGCGAGCCGAACCCCAAGTCGGCGAATGTCAGGGAGAGTTCACCGGGAGGGGACGCGCCACGCCAGACCTTGGCGCGCGAAGGCTCCGCGAGCGCCGCCGCCCTGCTCGCCAGGGCCGGATCGTGCCGGCAGGTCTCCCGCGGCAAGTACCGCAGCGACGACGGCGCCCCGGCGAACATCCCCGTCTGCGGCAAACGCGGCGCCGTGTTCTGGAAGGCCGACATGGACGTCGACTGCGACGGACGGCCCGGCAAGGCGTGCAACCGCCGCAGCGACCCCCTCTTCTTCCACGCCACCGCCTTCCAGCAGTCCGACGGCCGCCAGCTGGACGCCGAGCGCCTGCCGTACGTCGTCGTGCCGGGCGCGAGCCGCCGCTGGAACCACGCGGCGCACGGCGTCGACGGCGGTTCCGTCGCCGCCGTGATCCACCGGGGCAAGGTTCTGTACGCGGTGGTCGGCGACACCGGTCCCACCGACCTGATCGGCGAGGCGTCCTACGCGGCGGCCAGGGCGCTCGGCATCCGCGCCGACCCCAAGTCCGGCGGCGCGAGCGGCGACGTCACCTACATCGTCTTCAAGGGGCGCGGCGCGTCCCCGATCGAGAGCCACCGGGCCGCGGTCGCCCGTGGCGACGCGCTGGCCCGGCAGTTCCTCCGCCAGAACTGAGGCGGCGAGAGCAGAGGCTCACACCTTCCGATACGCGTACGCCTCCGCTGCCGCCGCCTCCACGGCGGCGAGGTCGGCGCCCGCCGACGCGGTCACCACGGCCGCGACCGCGCCCTCCACGAACGGGGCGTCCACCAGGCGGGCGCCGTCCGGGAGCTCATCGCCCTCCGCGAGCAGCGCCTTCACGGTGAGGACCGCACTGCCCAGGTCGGTGAGGATCGCGACGCCCGCGCCGCGGTCGACCCGCGCGGCGGCCGCGGAGATCAGCTCGGCGCTGGTGCCGAGGCCGCCGTCCTCGGTGCCGCCCGCACCCGCCACGGGGGCGGTCGTCCCGCCGCCCGCGAGCCCGGCGGCCAGCTCGGCGACCGCGTCGGCGACGGGCCCGCTGTGCGAGACGAGGACGATGCCGACCAGCTTGTCGTCACTCATCGCCGGCCCCCTCGCCGCCCGCGGCCTCGGCGAGCGCGTCGAAGAGCAGCGCCGACGATGTCGCGCCGGGATCCTGATGCCCTATGCTGCGCTCGCCCAGATAGCTCGCCCGGCCCTTGCGCGCCTGCAGCGGCGTGGTGGCGAGCGCGCCCTCGTTCGCGGCGGCCCGCGCCGCCGAGAAGGACTCCCCGAGCGCGTCGACCGCCGGGACCAGGGCGTCCAGCATCGTCTTGTCGCCGGGCGCCGCGCCGCCGAGCGCGCCGACGGCGTCGACACCCGTACGGAACGCGTCGGCGAACTGCTGCTCGCTGACCTCGGCGGCGTCGCCGAGCGCCTTGCCGGTACGCCGGAGCAGCGTGCCGTACAGCGGCCCCGACGCGCCGCCCACGGTCGAGATCAGCGTCCGCCCGGCCAGCATCAGGACGGCCCCCGGCGTGGCGGGCTCCTCCTTCTCCAGGGCGGTCACCACGGAGGCGAAACCCCGCTGCATGTTGCTGCCGTGGTCGGCGTCACCGATCGGCGAGTCAAGTTCGGTGAGCCGCTCCGCCTCCCGGTCGACGAGAGCGGCGGCCGAGATCAGCCAGCGGCGGAAGAATGCGGCGTCGAGCACGGAATCTCCTTGCACGGTAGGGCGATTGACTACAAGACGTACGAGTGACTTGCGAGGCGTACGAGCCGATCACCGGGGTCAGACACCCCAGCGCAGCCCGGCGGTGCGCACCGGCGCGTTCCACAGCCGCAGCAGCTCCTCGTCGACCTGACACAGGGTCACGGACGCCCCGGCCATGTCCAGCGAGGTCACGTAGTTGCCGACCAGGGTGTGCGCCACGACGACATCCCGCTCGGCAAGGACCCGCTGCACCTCGGCGTTGAACCCGTACAACTCAAGGAGGGGTGTGGCACCCATCCCGTTCACGAGCACCAGCACGGGATTGCGCGGACGGAGATCCTCCAGCACGGCGTCCACGGAGAAATCCGCGATCTCGCGCGACGTCATCATCGGCCGCCGCTCACGCCCCGGCTCACCATGGATCCCGACCCCCAACTCCAGCTCGCCGGTCGGCAGATCAAAGGTGGGACTCCCCTTGGCAGGCGTGGAACAAGCGCTCAGGGCGACCCCGAAGCTCCGGGAGTTCTCATTCACCTGACGGGCGATCGCCTCGACGCGCTCCAGGGGCATGCCCTCGTCGGCCGCGGCGCCGGCGATCTTCTCCACATACAGCGTCGCGCCGGTACCGCGCCGCCCCGCCGTGTACAGGCTGTCGGTGACGGCCACGTCGTCATTGACGAGCACCTTGGCGACCTGGATGCCCTCGTCCTCGGCGAGCTCGGCCGCCATGTCGAAGTTGAGGACGTCCCCCGTGTAGTTCTTCACGATGAACAGCACACCCGCCCCGCTGTCCACGGCGGCCGCCGCGCGCACCATCTGGTCCGGCACGGGCGAGGTGAACACCTCACCGGGACACGCGGCCGACAGCATGCCAGGACCCACGAACCCACCGTGCAGCGGCTCGTGCCCGGATCCCCCGCCGGAGACGAGGGCGACCTTCCCGGCGACGGGAGCGTCCCTGCGCACGACGACGCGGTTCTCCACGTCGACGGTCAGCTCCGGATGTGCGGCGGCCATCCCCCGCAACGCGTCCGCGACGACTGTCTCCGCAACGTTGATCAGCATCTTCACTGGTACCTCCGGGGTGCGGTTGGCGATCCAACGCCAGTATCGACGCACAGGTTGAGTCGGGCACCCATTGCGGCATTACCCACCGCCGCGCGCCGCTCGGTCCCGCCCCGCACTTGAGACGCGGGCCCCGGCCGCGCGCGGCCGCTGGCGCGTTCGCGTCATGGCGTGCCCGTGCCATGGCGCATGCACGTCACGGCGTGAACGCGCAGGCTCCGTCCGTGGATCGGGGCACGGCCGCCGGGCCACCCTGAGGTGGCGCCGCCGTGGGCGGTGCGTGAATTCCCTGAACGCGTGTATCCCCTGAAGGAGACACCTCCGTGAGCATGTCGCCGAGCAGACCCGTGGACCGGATCACCAGGACACCCGTCCGCCGCGAGCCCGCCCGCCGCACGACCCCGCGGCCGCGCCCGCAGCGAGCACCGAATGCCCGCGGGGACGGCGGCGCGTCCGTCGGCCCCGCGCTGTTCCGGATCACCACGGCCCCGCTGGAGCCCGCCGGTGAGCTGCGGGTCGGGCAGTTGTCAGGGCCGTACGTGGCCGCCGATGTGCTGGCCCGGTTCCTGCGCGCCGACGGGCGGCACGTCCTGTTCACCGGCGCCACCGCTGACCACGCCACCGCCGTGGAGGCACGGGCGCTGCGCCGCGGCCGGAGCGCCGCCGAGGTGGCCGCCGGGTTCCGGGCCGCCGTCGACGCGGACTGGCAGCGGGCGGGCATCACCTTCGACCGGGTCGTGCGGGCCCGCCGCGACCGGGGATACGGCCGCTGGCTCGGCACCCTCGTGGCACGGCTGCACTCCGATGGCATGCTCACCCCGCGGGAGGGCCCCTTGCCGTACTGCGCCCCGTGCGCGCGATGGCTGCACGGCGCGCATGTGACCGGTGGCTGCCCGCACTGCGGCGCGGCCGCGGACGGCACGGGCTGCCACGCCTGTGCCCGGCCGTACGACGCTGCCGAACTGGCCCGCCCCGTCTGCGCGTTGTGCTCCACGCCCGCCGCACCGCGCCCGTGCCGTCGGCTGCTTCTTCCCCTGGAGGGCTTCCGGGATCCGCTCGCCGCGTACTGGGCGGCGCTCGACGCGCCGGAGCGGCTCGCCGGTCTCTTCGCGGCGCTCCTGGCGGACCGGCTGCCCGAGCTGCCGGTGGGGCAGCCGGGGGAGTGGGGGGTGCCCTTGCCGGTGGCCGGTCACGAGGATCAGCGCGTCGACGGCCGCTTCGAGGCGGCCGCGCTTGAGCTGTACGGCAGGGGCCCGGACAGCGGCCGCCCGGCTCCGGGCGAGACGCTGCACTTCGGCGGCCTGCGCGACGCCGTCGACCACACGGTCGTGCTGCCCGCACTCCTGCTCGCCTGCCGAGTCCCGCCGGAGGTCCACCCCCGGCCGCGCTTCCGCCTGAGCGCGGCCAACGGACCCGGCGCGGACCGCACCTGGGCGCTCGACGTCCTGAACGAGTTCGGCTCGGACGCCGTACGCCGCCATGCCGTGCACGGCGAAGGCCCCGCACAGGCGCTCGCGGTGCTCCACGGGACGTGGAACCGCTGGCTCGACGAACTCTTCGCGTCCGTACGGCAGTTGAGTGGGGGACGGGTGCCGCTGGAACCGCCGGGCGGCCCCGGCTGGCCCGAGCACCGCCGCCGACTGGCGCACACGGTACGGCTGTTGCGTGCGGCGTACGGAGACGGGGGCGCGGACACCTTCGACCCGCGCCGCGCCGTACGGCTGCTCGACGCGACGGTCCGCATGACGCAGGCGCTGCCCAGGGCGGAACTCCCGCAGCTGACAGGCCAGTTGAGCGTCGCGGCGGCGCTCACGGCATGGGCCCACCCGGTCATGCCGGAAGGCGCCCGGCGGCTCGCGGCCGCCCTCGGGGTCCCGGCGGGCGGACCCGTCACCCTCGACGCGCTCGCCGTGCTGCGGCCCGGGACGCAGGTCGGTCCAGCGTCGGCCCCGGTCTTCGGGTTCTGAACGGCCGGAGTCAGTCCAGCCAGCCGAGGCGCATCGCCTGCACGCCCGCCTCGAAGCGGCTGGACGCCCCCAGCTCCTGCATGAGTTCGGAGAGGATACGGCTCACGGTGCGCAGCGAGACGCCGAGGCCACGGGCGATCTTCTCGTCCTTCATGCCGGTGGCCAGCATGCGCAGGGCGGCGCGCTGCTGCTCGGTGAGCCCGGAGCTGTCCCGGGCGCACTCGCCCTGCTCGCCGTACGGCGTCGCGGTGCGCCAGAGGTGTTCGTACAGCGCGCTGTACGAGCGCACCAGCGCGGGGCCACGGGCCAGAATCGCCCCGGCCGCGTGCCGCTCCGGGTCCACCGGAAGCAGCGCGAACCGCCGGTCCGCGATGATCATGTTCATCGGGATGTCCGCGGAGATCCGCAGCTCGGCGCCGACCGCGGCCTTGCGTGCGAGATGCTCCATGCCCTGCGGGGTGTTGGCCCCCGATGCGCTGAAGACATAGCGCACCCGCACGCCCTTGGCGATCTGCCGGCGGTCACGCGACAGGGCGCGCTCCGGGATCTCCCGGCCCTGGTCGATCAGCGGCTGCAGCGCGGAGAGTTCGTGCTCGACCGTCTCGGTGATGTCCTCGAGGGCCTGCTGGATGCGCCGGTAGTCGGTGATCACCTCGACCTCGACCTCGGCGGACGGTGCGAGGACCTCGGAGCGCAGAAAGCGGGTGGCAAGGGACTCCAGGCGGCCGTTGACCTGCTCGGCGCGGCGCAGGTCCTCGCGCAGCCGCCCCCGTTCGCCCTCCAGGAGCTTGATCAGGGCCATCTCGGGGCTGACCACGGCGACCGAGTCCGTCTCGCTCTCGGACGGTTCGCCCGCGGCGAGGGCGAGCCGGTTGTCGTGCTGGGCGCCGGTCGGCACGACGAGGCCCAGGTCGAGCAGTTCGCGGCGGCACCGCTCCCGTTCCTCCGGGCCGAGCCCGAGTTCGGCGACGGCCTCCTCGAAGTCGGAGGCGCCGCGCCTGCGCAACTCCGCGTAGAGGGCGAGCGCCAGATCCTCGGCGCGCGCCCCGGTTCTCTCCACGGCCCTGACGACTGTCACCGCACCGCCCCCTCGCTGTCGGTTCCCCTTCCCTGCGCGCGATCCTACGTGAATCAAGATCACGGGCTCCGGGAGACCGAACGGCGGTCAAACGGCGGTCAATCGGAGGTCAGGGGAACGAGACCACTGTGGACGGCACGGTGTCGCTGCCCGAAGTGGGCGCGCCGGTGGCGTTGATGACGTGGGCGTACTGGCCCTTGCCGCCGAGCGAGACGACCAGGAGGTGGTGGAACTTCACGCCCGGCGTGTTCGGGGCGGCGAAGCCGTGCTCCTGGACGATGGTCGGGTCGACGTTGTAGTAGCAGTAACTGCCGAGGCCCCAGCCCTCGTGGGTGGTGACGGAGTCGGCGACCTTGTAGGCGGCGAAGCCGCGGAGGTCGCCGTTCTGGATGGCGGCCTGGTTCGGGGCGTCGTACGCCTTCTCGTTCTGGTAGAAGATCGTGCGGCCGCGTTCGCCCTTCCACTGCACGTCGTACTTGTTGAAGTGCTCCACGAACAGGCCGGTGGCCAGGACGTCGTCGCCGTTGACGACGATGCCGTAGTCGGCCCGGTTGGTCTCCCAGCCGACGCCCTCGCCGTGGTCGGCGCGCCAGACCCAGGTGTGGTCGACGACGGTGTGCCGGCTGTTGATCACCATGCTGGTGGTGGCCTTGCCCGCGCCCGCACCGCCGATGCGGATGAACACGTCCTGGACGGTGGTCGGGTTGCCGGCGTGGGCGGCGCTCGCGCCCTGCGGCCCTATCTCCACCAGCGTCTCGGAGTTGGCCGTTCCGGCGTCGACGAGGAAGCCCGCGAGCCGCACCCCGTCCACGTCGGCGGTCTTCACGGCGGTCACCCCGCCGTCGGGGACGAGCGTGGCGTAACCGATGCCGAGGACCACGGTGTTGGCCCGCTTGACCTCGATCGGCCGGTCGAGGTGGTAGATGCCGGGGGTGAGCAGCAGGTGCAGTCCCTGGTCGAGCGCGGCGTTGAGGGTGGCCGCGGTGTCGCCTTCCTTGGCGACGTAGAAGGCGGAGAGCGAGAGGGATTCGCCGTGCGGGGTGCCGTTGCCCCAGCTGGTGCCCCGGGCGTTGGTGCGCGGGGCGGGCAGGAAGACCTTGTACTCCCCGCCGGCGAGGTGGAGGAAGGGCTTCTCCCGGGAGTACGGGGTGGTGCCGAGGGTGGTGTACGGCGGGTTGGGGAAGGCGTTGGCGGGCGCGCCCTCGACGCCGGAGAAGACCATGTTCCAGACGCCGTTGAGCCAGCCGCCGACCGAGCTGTCGCGGGTGTACCACTGCTGCTGGGAGTAGGGCTGGACGGTGCCGTCGATGCGGCTGTCGGCGATGTAGCCGCCGCTGGCCCAGCCGTACCCGTTGGGCGCCAGGTTCAGGTCGCCGCGCACATGCATCCGGCGGAACGGGGCGGCCTGGGAGACCGCCCAGCGGTTGGCGCCGCTGACCGGGGAGAGGGAGAGGTTCTCCGCCGAACGCCAGAAGTTCTGCGTGGCGTTGCCGTTGAACCAGCCCGCGTCGACGGTGACGTCGCCGTTGATGTGGGTGTCGTCGGGGGAGAGGCCAAGGCCCATGATCGAGGTGTAGAAGCCGATCTGGGCGTTGAGCCCGCTGTAGGTGCCGGGCTTGAAAAGGAGCGCGTAGCGGTTGGTGCCGAACTGTGCCGACTCCTGCCGCTTGAACACCTCGTCGAGTTTCGCCTGGATGCCGGCGGTGGACGGGTCGAAGACGATGACGTTCGGCCCGAAGTCCGGATCGGCGGCGGACGCGGCAGGCGTCGCGGGCGTCTCACCGGCGGTGGCCACGCGCGAGCCGAGCAATCCGGTGGCCGGAACGGCCAAGGCGGCGGCCAGGGCGCCGCGGCGGGAGAGAGGAAGGTGCGCTGACATGGGCAACTCGCTTCACTGGTGGGGGAATGCTGTGCCGTTCTGCGTTCGGAACGTGAACGGAGAGAAGTCTGAGAGCGCTCTCTCGCGTTGGATAGTTGTGTCTGAGTCAGGGCGCGTCAAGGGGGTGCGCGTGATGTCGTGCCGACTTCAGTGCAGGAAGTCAACTAAGTGATGGTGTAGGCGAGTTGGGAAGACCGGTCCCTCAGGAAGCCGAAGCCGAAGCCGAAGCCGGAGCCGGAGCCGGAGCCGGATTAGTCGGAGTCGGAGCCGGCCGGTCCGCGCGGACCACGCCGAACGCGTCCGCCATCCGCAGCGCCGCCTCCAGGTCGCCGTCGACGGAGATGAGCTCGGCGCTCACCGCGTCCTCAAGCGGCAAGGCGCCCATGCCCATCTGCAGCAGCGTTCCCAGGTCGGTGACCAGGGTCGCGGCCGCGTCCGCGGCGGGGCCGACGGCCGTCTCGACGGTGCCGTCGTCGACGCGGGCGTGGAAGACGAGCCCGTCGATCACGAACTCATAGGCCTCGCGCACCCCACGCGCGTGCTCGGGGCGGAAGGTCGCCCCGACCGCGCCCACCATGCCGTGACGGCCGCCGGTGGCCTCGGGATGCGCGCCGAGGATCGCGATCACCCGTGCGGCGGCCGGGAGTTCGCCGTCGAGCCGGGCGAGCCCGCGTGCTGTCGCTTCCTCGATGTCCATGAGCCGGGCGCCGATGGCGAGGAACGTCCCGAGGTCGGTGGTGATCGCGCAGACGGCGTCCGGCGCCGCGCCGTGCCGGATGTCGAGTACGCCGTCGTCGACACGGAGATGGAACACGTCCTCGTTCACCGAGAACTGGTACGTCTCCCGTATGCCCCGCGCCTCATCCGGCCGGAAGCTCGCGCGCAGGCACCCGAGCACCCAGCTGAGCCGGAAGGCGTCGCCGGGGCGGGGGCTGACCGGAAGGCGCATGCCCCAGCGGGTCAGCTCGTCGATCAACGGGCGCATGGTGGCGCCGAGTTCGGTCAGCTCGTAGACCGTGGAAGCCGCCGGGGCGGGCAGTTTGGTCTGGCTGAGAATGCCCGCGTCGCGCAGCGCGCGCAGCCGCTCCGCCAGGACGTTGGGGCCGATGCCGGGCAGTCCCGCGACGAGGTCGGTGTAGCGCCGGGGGCCGAGCAGCAGCTCGCGCACGATCAGCAGTGACCAGCGGCCGCCGACGACATCCAGGGCCCGTGCCGCGGGACAGTCCTGGTCATAGCTGCGTGTCATACGAGAGAGCTGCCTTTCTCAATTGATAGCGGCTACTTAGATTTTCTAGAGTAGCGGTGAACTCGGGGGCACCAGTGGCCTGTTGGGTCGCGCTGGGGCCGACCACCCCGCGCCGAGCACTCGACCAAGTCGTGCCGCACGCACCGTGACGGCCGCTGGCCTGCTGTCGGCGCTATTGGTGGGCGGCGTACAGGCCTCGGAGGCGGCGCGGAAGGCCCCGGCGCCGTGTGCGGGGGCGTCGTGCGCTTCGACCCCACCGCGCCCAGCCGAAGCCCGAGCGGCTTCCGCAGCGGCGAGCTCATCAGGGTGGACCCGGCCACCGGCCGCTCCTGCGTGCCGGCGTCGGGACTGCACCTGCCGAGCAGTGTCCGCGTACCGCGCCCAGCAGTACGCGCCAAGCAGCACGCAGCAAGAAACGACGCATCCCTGATGTCAGCGCGAGAGCTCTCCGACATGCCCGCCGAGATGAAGGCGGTCCAGTGCCGCAGCGTCGGCGCCGACCCCGAGGTCGTCACCGTGCCGCGCCCCGAGCCCGGCCCGGGGCAGGTGCTCCTGAAGGTCACCGCCGCCGGTGTCTGCCACTCCGACATCGCGGTGATGAGCTGGCCGGCCGAGGCGCTGAACTTCCCGCTGCCCCTCACTCTCGGTCACGAGGGCGCGGGGACGGCCGCCGCGCTCGGCGAAGGCGTCACCGGGTTCGAGCTCGGCGACCCGGTGACCGCCGTGCCGCTCACCGACGCGGGCCTGACCCCGTACCACGCCATCAAGACCTCGCTGCCGAAGCTGCTGCGTGCGCTGACCCCGGTGCGGCGGAGCGGCGTCCGTGGGCTTCGGCACGGTCCCGTACGACACCGTGGTCCGCGCCCCCTACTGGGGCAGCAGGTCCGAGCTGATCGAGGTACTCGACCTGGCCCGTTCCGGGGCGATCGACGTCCACGTGGAGCGGTACGCCATCGACGACGCCCCCAAGGCGTACGAGCACCTGCACGAGGGCCGGATCAACGGCCGCGCGGTGATCCTCCCCACCGGCTGACCGCCCGGCGCCACGGGGCGTGCAGGCCACCGGATGCGAAGTGCGCCGGATGCCGGGAACCTGGATGTGGGGGCGACGCACACAGGAAGGTTCCCCATGTCAGTCATGGACAAGCTCAAGAGCATGCTCAAGGGCCACGAGGACAAGGCCGGGCAGGGCATCGACAAGGCGGGCGACTTCGTCGACGAGAAGACCCAGGGCAAGTACAGCAGCCAGGTCGACACCGCCCAGGACAAGATGAAGGACCAGCTCGGCAGGGACCAGGACCAACCTCCGCAGGCATAGGGGCGCGAAGGGTCACACCCGGAACACGGGGGATCCTCCGTCGACGGCCAGAACGGCGCCGGTGACGAACCCGGCGCCGTCGCCGTCCGGCCGACAAGCCCGGCGGCGGAGCTACCGGGTGAGCTGCCCCTCCTCCGCGAGGCCCGGGATCAGGGGGCGCGACGCCGCGATGTAGTCGTAGATCAACGTACGTGAGGTGTTCCGTACGCCGTGGAGTTCGTCGCGGGTCTCCGCGCCCGGTATCGCCTCCACGGCCTTGAGCGCGTCCCGGCCCAGCGCGGCAAGGTCCGGCGCGTCGGTGAGCAGTTCGGCACGGAACATGGCCTCCATCGCCACCGCCCTCAACCGCTGTGCCTCGCGGCGCAGTTCGTGGAGCTCGACCTCTTCCCTGATCCGGCCGTCGTCGTGCCGGGCGAACCAGTAGTCCATCTGTCCCCGGCGGTAGTTGGCCAGCGTGCCGCCGAAGGAGCAGTAGGCGTCGATGCGTTCCTGCCGCAGGCGCTCTTCGCGCGTGAACTGCTCGGCCCGCAGCGCCGTTCGGTGCTGGAGGAGATGAGTCAGCCCGGCGCCCAGGAGGGTACCGAGTACGGCGACGACACTGGTGGCTACGACATCCATGGGGTCAGGGAAGCACGCGTGGCCGCCGCACCGGGCGTACGGGGGCGAGTGTGGCCGGATAGGTGCTCTTGCGCTCGGTCCCGGAGGAAGTCGCAGCCGGAGAGTCCCGCCCGCTCGATTGCCGGACGACTGAGTGTCGCCTGATGTTCGCCTCTGCTTCACCGGCCCGCATCCATGATCAGTGAGCATCTGGGTTCCATGTGCAGTAGCTCCAGGGGGACAACGGTGCAGCGCCCACGCCCGACACGTACCAACTCATCGATCGTCGCGGTCGCTTCGGCCTCCATGGCGGTGGTGGTGTCACTGGCGGGATGCGGGGTCATCGGTCTCGGCGAGGGCGACGACAAGGCGAGCGCGTCCGCACGCCCCTCCGCGCTGCCCCACATCGACTGTGCCAAGAAGGCGCAGGTCGCGGGGTCGGGATCGAGCGCCCAGCAGAACGTGATGAAGTACTGGATGAAGCAGTACCAGCAGGCGTGCCCCGGTGTTCAGCTCGCCTACAACCCGCTGGGCTCGGGAGCGGGCGCCGCGCAGTTCCTGCGGGGCGCGACCGCGTTCGGCGGCTCCGACAGTGCGCTGAAGCCGTCGGAGGCTCACAAGGCGCCGGGTGTCTGCCCGGGCGGCAGGGTGATCAATCTGCCGATGGTGGGCGGCCCCATCGCGATCGGCTACAACCTGCCGGGCGTGGACGACCTGGTGCTCGACGCGCCGACCCTCGCCAAGATCTTCGACTCGCGCATCAGCAGTTGGGACGACCCCGAGATCCAGGAGCTGAACCCCGGCACCGAGCTGCCGTCGATTCCGGTCCGGCCGCTGCACCGGTCGGACGACTCGGGCACCACCCAGAACCTTCAGGCGTATCTCGCCGGTGCCGCGCCCGAGGTCTGGCCGTACGAGGCGGAGAAGTCCTGGCAGGGCAGGGGCGGCGGTTCGGCGAGCGGCACCAGCGGGGTCGCCTCCGAGGTGAACTCCGCCTTCGGCACGATCGGTTACGTCGAGCTGTCCTTCGCGGAGAGCAAGGACATCAGGACGGTCCGCATCGACACGGGGGCCGCGGAGCCCGTCGCCCCGACCCCGGAGACGGCTTCCGCCGGTATCGCCGCGGCCCAAGTCATCGGCAAGGGCAAGGACTTGACGCTGAAGTTCCGCCATGACCTGTCGGCCGACGGCGCCTACCCGATCTCTCTCGTCACGTACGAGCTCGTCTGCGACAAGGGAAATCAGCCCGCGACGCTGCCCGCCCTGAAGTCCTTTCTGACCTACACGGCGGGCGACGAAGGGCAGCGGCTGCTTTCCGAGATCCACTATGCGCCGCTGCCGAAGTCGGTCGCGGTGCAGGTGCGGCAGGTGGTCCGGGAACTGTCCTGACGGCCGGACCGGCGCCTGCCGGGTCAGGGACGCGCGGCAGGGGCGAACTTCTTGCGCCAGGCCAGCGACACGTACACGAGGCCGATCAGGACCGGCACTTCGATGAGCGGGCCTACGACGCCCGACAGGGCCTGGCCGGATGTGACGCCGAAGGTGGCGATGGCGACCGCGATGGCCAGCTCGAAGTTGTTGCCGGCGGCCGTGAAGGCGAGCGTGGCCGTGCGGTCGTAGGCGAGGCCGAGTCCCTTGCCCAGCAGGAACGTTCCGAAGAACATCACGGCGAAGTAGACAAGCAGCGGCAGCGCGATGCGGATGACGTCCACCGGCTGTGAAGTGATCGTCTTTCCCTGCAGGGCGAAGAGGATGACGATGGTGAAGAGCAGCCCGTAGAGCGCCCAAGGGCCGATCCGGGGAAGGAAGTTGGACTCGTAGCGTTCGCGTCCCAGCTTCTTCTCTCCGATACGCCGGGTCAGGAAGCCTGCGAGCAGAGGCACGCCCAGGAAGATGACGACGTTCAGCGCGATCTTCCCCATCGAGATGTCGAGCTGCTCGCCGTCGCCGAGGCCGAGCCAACCCGGCAGCAGATCGAGGTAGAACCAGCCGAGCAGGCCGAACGCGATGACCTGGAACACGGAGTTGAGGGCCACGAGTACGGCGGCGGCCTCGCGGTCGCCGCAGGCCAGGTCGTTCCAGATGATGACCATCGCGATGCAGCGGGCGAGCCCGACGATGATCAGGCCGGTGCGGTACTCGGGCAGGTCCGGCAGGAAGATCCACGCGAGGGCGAACATGACGGCTGGGCCGACGATCCAGTTGACGACCAGCGAGGACGCCATGAGCCTGCGGTCGCCGGTCACGGCGTCGAGCTTGTCGTAGCGGACCTTTGCCAGGACCGGATACATCATGATCAGCAAGCCGATCGCGATGGGCAGCGAGATGCCGCCGATCTCGACCTCGGCGAGGGTGTCGTTCAGGCCCGGGATCAGGCGGCCGAGGCCGATTCCCACGGCCATGGCGAGCAGGATCCACACCGCGAGGTAGCGGTCGAGCGTGGAGAGCTTGGCGACGATCGAGGTGTCGTCGTCACCGCGGGGCGGCGTGCTGGTGACGGGGTCGGTCGCGGTCATCAGCAGGCGCGCTTTCGGTTGGACTCGACCGTCGTACGGGCGGTGGCCGCGAGCTCGCTGAACGAACCGGCGAGCGCTTCGATGACCTCGGGCTTCACCTTGTAGTACGTGAAGCGCCCGCAGGGCTCGGTCTCCACGACCCCGGCCTCGCGCAGCACCTTCAGGTGATTGGAGAGGTTGGTCTGCTTGGCGCCGGTCTCCTCGACCAGGTGCGTCGTGCAGAGCGTCTCGTGGGCGAGCAGGGTCACGATCTGGAGCCTGAGCGGGTCGGCGAGCACCCGGATCAGGTCAGTGTCGACTGACGTCATCATGGGCTGATACTTTCACATCAGTGGCCGGTGATGCCATCCCCGTCGTGAGAGAGAGCCCCTGATGCCCGAGAAGCCCTCCGTCCTGTTCGTGTGCGTCCACAACGCGGGCCGCTCGCAGATGGCGGCCGCGTGGCTGACCCACCTCGCCGGGGACCGTGTCGAGGTCCGGTCCGCGGGCTCCGCCCCGGGCAAGGAGGTGAACCCCGCCGCGGTCGAGGCCATGCGCGAGGTCGGCATCGACATCTCCGCGGAGACCCCGAAGATCCTCACCGTGGACGCGGTCAAGGAGTCGGACGTCTGCATCACCATGGGCTGCGGCGACACCTGCCCGGTCTTCCCCGGCAAGCGCTACCTCGACTGGACGCTCGAGGATCCGGCGGGCCAGGGCGTCGAGGCCGTACGCCCGATCCGTGACGAGATCAAGGACCTGGTGGAAGGGCTGATCGCGGAGATCGCTCCGAAGCGGACGCCTTGAGCAACAGACGCCTTGAGCAGCAGACGCCTTGAGCAGTAGCCGCCGTGAGCCGGCTGTTCCGTATGAGTAATGGGGCAGTTGGTGTTCTTCGGCGTGTTTTCCGTGCGGACTTCTGGTATTCACGCCTGGGATCAACTGCCGCCCGCGAACTCGCGTTCGCTGCGCAGGACATCGCGTACTCGACCGAGGAGTTCTCGTGGCCCCAGCACGCCGTCCGCTCGGAACCACCGTCAAGGCGTCGGTGATCGCCCTCGCCGCCGCGGGGTTCATCGCCCCCGGTGTCGTCGCCGCCCCGTTCACGGACACCGCGGCCGCCGTATCCCCTGCCGCGGTGCCGCCGCCCCTCGCGGGCTGGCAGCACGACCGGCTCGCCTCCGGGGTCGACCTCTACCAGGGGACTATCGCCGGCCGTCCGGGCGCCGACCACTGGACGGTCACGGTGCGCGCGAACGGCGCCCAACTCGGCGCCGAGCAGGACGCTCAGGCGCTGGCGGAGCGGCTGCGAGGGGTCGGCTTCGGCGCGCGCACCGAGCGGGTCGACTGGCCCGCGGGGGCTGATCGCAGCGGGCTGATCGGCGTGCGGATCCGGGTGGGCGAGTTCGCGGCCCGCGCCGATGCCGACGCCCAGCGGCAGGCGCTCGCCGCCGCGGGCTTCGACGCGGTCAGCGAGTGGACCGGCGCCGACGGCACCCCCGGCACGGGAACCGCCCGGGTCAAGGTGGCACTCGTCGACCCGAAGCGGTACGGCGGCGCACTGAAGGCGACCTACGGCACGGCGGTCGCAGGCCGGGAGAAGGTGTCCGACATGGCGGCGGGCGAGGACGCCCTGCTCGGCATCAACGCGGGCTTCTTCGTCATGGAGGGCAAGGACGGCGTGCCGGGAGCGTCGGCCGGGATCGCCGCGTACGACGGTGAGTTGCAGAGCGCGGCCACCGGCGGCCGGGTCGCCGCCGTGCTGCGCGGCGACGGCCTGCGCCCGGAATTCAAGAAGCTCAGCACCGTGCTCCGGGTCCGGTCGGGCAAGGCGTCCGCGGTCGTGGACGGGGTCAACCGCGTGCCCGGCCTGGTGCGCAACTGCGGTGGCGTGGGCGGGGACGCGCCGACCCAGCGGCCGCAGCACGACGTGACCTGCACCGACCCCGACGAGATCGTCGAGTTCACCGACGAGCTCGGCACCGCGACCCCGGCAGGTGCAGGCCTGGAGGCGGTCATCGACGCGAAAGGCCGGGTGCGGGAACTGCGCCCGCGCGGCGGGGACGTACCGGAGGGCGGCAGCGTACTCGCGGGCATCGGCGACGGTGCCTCCTGGCTGCGTACGCACGCGAAGCCGGGCGGCGTCCTGACCGTGCAGCGGCAGATCAGGGACGAGCGCGGCCGCGCGGTCGAGCTGGGCCCGCACGACGACATCGTCAACGGCGGCCCCGAGCTGGTGCGCGACGGCAAGGTGGCCGTGAACTACGGCGCCGACGGCATCGAGCGGGTCGGCGACCGTTCGTTCGCGTACGCCTGGGGCCTCAAGCGCAATCCGCGCGCGCTCCTGGGCGTCGACCGGCAGGGCCGCATGATCGTCGTCGCCGTGGACGGCCGGCAGCCCGGCAGCAGCGACGGGTTCGGGCTCAACGAAGGCGCGGAGCTGATGAAGTCGCTCGGCGCGGTGCGTGCCATGGCGCTGGACGGCGGCGGCTCTGTCGCCATGACGGTGAACGGCAAGGTGATCAACTCGCCGTCGGACGGCACCGAGCGCGCGGTGGGCGACGCGCTGCTGCTCTCGCGCTGACCGATCTGACGCGCTACCGGACGGGGACGTGGCGCGGCCCGCGCACCAACAGGCCGGGCCGGTAAGGGAGTTGCTCCGGATCGACGGTCAGCTGAAGCTCGGGGAACGCGTCGAAGAGCCGGGGCAGGGCGATGGCGGCTTCTAGGCGGGCGAGGCGTGACCCGACGCAGAAGTGGGGGCCGTGGCCGAATGCGGTGTGTGGGGCGGCACGGGGGCTTGCGGGACACGTGGGGGTCGCCGCATCGGCCCTCGGGTTGGGGAGGGGGGTGGTCGAGCTTGTCGCCGTACCGGGCCTCGCGCCCGGCAGGGCGGTCGCCGAACCGGCCCCCGCCTGAGCGGCCCCCGCCCCCGCCCCCGCATCGGCCCCCGGAGCGGCAGCCGCACCTGTCACTGCCCCCGCCCCCGCCAGGTACCGCTCCGGCCGGAAGGCGTCCGGATCCGGGAAGTGGCGGGGATCGCGGCTGGCCGCGGCGAGCACGGCGAGGACGGACGCGCCCGCGGGTATGACCGTGCCCCCGCCGAGGTCCACCTCCTCGGTGGTCCGCCGCCAGGTCGTGCCCTCCAGCGGGCTTGCGTGCCGCAGCGTCTCCTCGACGACGGCCGGCCAGCGCGCGGGGGCATGGCGTGCGGCGGCCAGTTCCTCGGGGTGGGTGAGCAGCAGCAGGGACGCCGAAGCGAGCAGGTTCATGGTCGTCTCGTAACCCGCGAACAGGAGCAGGAACGCCATGGCGAGCAGCTCGCCGTCGTCGAGCCCGCCCTCCGTCGCGTCGTGCGTCAGGGCGCTGAACAGGTCAGGCCCCGGCGCACGTCGCTTACGGGCGATCAGCTCGGTGAAGTAGGCGTGCAGGGAGGTCCACGCCGCGTCCACCGCGCCGGGCGTCAGCGCGTCGGCGGGCGAGCCGACCCGGTAGGTCCAGTCCCGCAGGTCCGCCCGGTCGGCCTCCGGCACCCCGAGCACCTCGCCGATCACCAGGACGGGCAGCGGGAAGGCGAACGCGTCCACGAGGTCCACGCTGCCGTCGCGCCGCAGCCGCTCCGCGACGTCGGCCAGCAGACCGGAGGTCAGCTCCTCGATCCGCGGCCGCAGCGCGTCGACGCGGCGCGGCGTGAACGCGGCGGCGGTCAGCCTGCGCAGCCGGGTGTGATCAGGGGCGTCGGAGTTGAGCATGTGGCGGGCCAGGCACGCGCGGGCCTGCCGCGCGGGGGATTCGGCCTTCGGCCTGCCGGCGTCCGGCGCCGGCACGTTCGAGAAGCGCGGGTCGGCGAGGACGGCCCGCGCCTCCTCGTACCCGGTGACGAGCCAGGCGTACGTACCGTTGGCCAGCGGCACGCGCGCTGCGGGCCCTCGGCCGCGCAGCCGCGCATAGTACGGATACGGGTCGCGCGCGAAGGCGGGATCCGCCGGGTCCAAAGGGGCCAGGACGTCTGTGCCGTCCACACCGTCCATGCCGTCTACACCGTCTATGCCGTCTACACCGTCTGCAACGATCACCCGCTCATCCTCGCCGGACCGGGCCCGCCGCAGGGGGGCTGCCCATGGCCAGGAACCGGGCGCCGTACCTGTCGGGTCCGGACAACAACCCGGCAGGTGCGGACGACAAGGGCAGGGCGGAACCCTCCTGCACGGGGCCCCATTGGGCTACAAAGAGACGGTGAACCAGTCGTCCAATGATCTGAGCGGAACCGTTAGCGGTCCGGTCGTCCAGGCGGGCCACGTAGGGCAGTTGCACATCGCGCCCGCCGCGCCCGCCGTGCCGACCGCGCTCGCGGGCCTGCCCCCGGACGTGCCCGAGTTCACGGGCCGGGACACGGCCCTGGAGACAGTCACCGCCGCGCTGCGCCCCGACTCCGCCTCCTCCCCGCTCGTGGTGTCCACGCTGGCCGGCACGGCGGGCATCGGAAAGACCGCCCTCGCGGTGCGCGCCGCACACGGCGCCGTGGCGGCGGGCTGGTTCCCCGGCGGCGTGCTCTTCATCAACCTTCAGGGGTACGACACCGACCGCGCCGTGGGGCCCGACATCGCGCTGTCCGTGTTCCTGAGCGCCCTCGGCGTCCCCGACGAACTCTTCCCGCCCACCTTCGACGGCCGCCTCTCCCTCTACCGCTCGAAACTCGCGGAGATCGCAGCGCGGCACGGCGCGGTCCTGGTGTTCCTCGACAACGCCTCGTCGACCGAGCAGATCGGCCCGCTGCTGCCCGCCGCGTCGACGCACCGGGTCCTCGTCACCAGCCGCCACACCCTCGGCGATCTGCCGGGTTCGCGCATCGTGGACGTCGGCGTGCTGGAACCGGCCGAGGCCGCCGCGCTGATCAGCCGCACGCTCCGCACCCGCCGCCCCGGCGACACCCGGGCCCAGGACGAACCCGACGCAGTGCGCGATCTCGCCGCGCTCTGCGGGCACCTCCCGCTTGCGCTCGCCGTCGTCGCCTCGATCCTGGCGGGCGACCCGGACCAGTCGGTCGGCGAACTCACCGCGGCACTGCACGACCGTGCGACCCGTCTGGAAGAGCTGACGTACGGGCAACGCCGTTCCGTCGCCGCCGCCTTCGAGCTTTCGTACGCGCGCCTCGCCCCCGACGAGGCGAGGACGTTCCGGCTGCTCTCGCTCAACCTCGGGCAGCAGGTGAGCGTGGCGGCCGCCGCCGCGCTCACCGGCGGGTCCGTGCCCCGCGCGCGGAAACAGCTGCGCGCCCTGCGCGACGCCCACATGATCGAGCCGGGCGAACCGCACGGCTGGGTGCGCTTCCACGACCTGCTGCGTCTGTTCGCCGAGTGGCGCCGTCAGGAGGAGGACGACGAGGCGAGCGTCGAGAGCGCCGTCGACGGGCTGCTCGTCCACTACCGGGACAGCGCGCGCGACGCCGTCGAGCGGCTGGTCATGGCGGCGCGGGCGGGAGAGAGCGACGAGGCCACGGAGGACTGGCTGGACACGGAGCGGCTCAACCTGCGCTCGGCGCTGCACCTCGCCCAGCTGCACGGCCGGTCCGCGGTGGTCCTGCCGCTGGCTCACAACGTCAGCTGGCTCCTGCGCCGCCGGCAGGACTGGCGCGCAGGCCTTGAGGTGTGCGAGATGGCGGTGGGGTTCGCCCGCGCGGGCAAGGACCGCGCGCAACTGGCGCTCGCCCTCTACAACAAGGGTGACTTCCTCAAGCACAAGCAGGACTATGGCCGGGCGTCGACCGTCTTCGCCGAGGCGCTTGACGGCTACCGGCAGCTCGGCGACCGGACCGGCGAGGCGAGGACCCTGCACAGCATGGGCACGGTGGCCCGGCGCGACCACCGGTACGCGGAAGCGGTGCGGCACTACTCCGCGGCCCTGCCGCTGTTCCGCGCGACAGATGACCAACAGGCCACTGCCCACACGCTGTTCAACATCGGACACGCGGCCAGGGGGCAGGGCGACCAGGAGCTGGCGGAGGACCGCTACCGGCAGGCGCTCGACGCGTACCAGCAGGCCGGCCATCTGATCGGCCGGGCCCGCACCCTGCACCGGCTCGGTCTGCTCGCCGCCGCCACGGGCCGGCCGGACCTGGCCCGCGACTACTGGGAGCAGGCAGGGACGGCGTACGAAGCGGCAGGACATGGCGACTGCTGCGGCCAGAAGGTGCGTGCCCTGCTCCCCGGCTGACCGACTCCCTCACCTGCGAGGACGGCTAGGATCGCGGGAAATCGGCACGAATGACAGGGAAAAAGAGAACAGTGCGCGCAATGGGGAGGGGCATCGTGACGGCGGCCGTGGGGGCGGCGCTCACGATGATGGCCGCGGGATGCGGCGGCGACGGCGGATCCGACCGCGGTGACGACGCAGCCCACGGCAAGGGCAGGGAGAACAAGAGCGACGCGCGGACCGACGCGCGGGCCGTGCTGCTCGCGGCGGCGAAGAAGACCGGTGCGCAGGCCTCGTACAAGACGGTCCAGACGGGACAGGGCGGCTCGGACCGGTCCGAGATGCTCTACCAGCGCAAGCCCGCCGCCACGGTCATCAAGGCCGAGGTGACGAAGTCCGCGGCCAACCCGGACGGCATCAGCCACATGCTGTCGCTCGGCGGCACCACGTATGTGAAGACGGACAAGGTGCCCGGCAAGAGCTGGTACAGCATGGACGTCGGCGGCGGTGGCGGCGCCCCGCGCGCGGCCGGTTACGTCCCCGAGTTCGCCGGTGCGCTCGCCGCGACGAAGTCCACGAAGTGGATCGCCGAGGAGAAGATCGCCGGGCGCCCCGCCGACCACTACCGCGGCACGGTCGTGCTCAGGGAACTCGCCGAGTACACCGGCGCCGCCCTCGACAAGGACCTCCGCGAGGCCTATGTCGAGGGCGCGGAGAAGCAGGGGATGAAGTCCGTCGTCATCGACATGTGGGTCGGCAAGGACGATCTCGTCCTCAAGTCCCGCGAGACCGGCGAGGGTTCCAAGGGCCGCGAGGTCATCAACGAGGAGTACTCGCAGTTCGGGGCCGTACCGAAGATCGCCGCACCGGCGGCCGGAACGGTCGCCACCTGGGACGAGTTCATCTCGGCGCAGGCGACGCCGTGACGGGTCGGCCCGGTCGCGCGGGTGGTATTGAGGAGCCATGACGGTCCCTCACCGGCCGGCGGCCTCGCGGGAGATCCCCGAGGTCGCCTTCGCCGCCCCGGCCGGCACCCCCGCTCCGGTGGAGGTGCTCTCGCTCGCCGCCCTGCGCGAGCGGGCCCGCGGCAGGCCCTTGCAGCTCATGCGGCAGCCGCAGCGACCGGACTTCCACCATCTGCTCACCGTGAGCGCGGGCTCGCTTGAGCACATGGTCGACTTCACCGGATACGTCCTCGAACCGGGCGCCTGGCTGTGGGTGCGGCCCGGGCAGGTCCACCAGTGGGGCGACCTCGACGGGGCCGAGGGCACCGTCGTCTTTTTCGAGCGGGGGTTCCTCGACCCCGCGACCGTCGTCGCCGCCGGGGCCGACGACGCGTACGCCCCGGCCGTGCGGCTGCCGGCCGGTGACGACGCCGAGGGGCTGCGGGTCGCCATCGCCCACCTGGAGCGCGAGTTCCGCGCGCTGCGCCAACTGCCCCTCGAGATCCATGTCGCGGTGCTCCGGCATCTGCTCGGCGTACTCGTGCTGCGCGTCGCCCATGTGTCCGTGCCCGGCAGCGCGGCCCCGGAGCCGGGGGAGACCTTCCTGCGCTTCCGGGACGCGGTGGAGCGCGACTTCACCCGCAGCAGACGGCTCGACGACTACGCCCATGCCCTCGGCTACTCCCCGCGCACCCTCTCGCGCGCCACCCTCGCCGGCGCCGGGATCGGGGCGAAGGAGTTCATCGACCGCCGGGTGATCCTGGAGGCCAAGCGGCTGCTCGCGCACAGCGATCAGTCGGCGGCACGGATCGCCGACCGGCTCGGCTTCTCCAGCGCCACCAACTTCAGCAAGTTCTTCCACAAGCGCACCGGCCAGACGCCGATCGACTTCCGCGGAGCCATGCGGGGGCGCGGGCCGCGTCATCCGTAGCGTTCGGACTCCGGCCTGTCGGATTTTGACCATACGGCGTCCGTAGTACACCTCGCTCACCTGCGTAAACGCCCGTAGCGTCGTAGGTGCAGACGGAAACAGGAACTCCGAGAAAAGCGAGAAGAACTCATGCGCATCCTCCTCTTCGGCGCCACCGGCATGGTCGGCTCCCGCATCGCGGCCGAGGCCCTGTCCCGCGGCCACGAAGTCACCGCCGTCAGCCGCTCCGGCAAGCCGGTCGGCGACGCCACCTCCGTCACCGGCGACGCATCCGACGCGGCCAAGGTCGCCGAACTGGCCGCCGGTCACGACGCCGTGGCGTCGGCGCTCGCCCCGCCGCGCGACGGCTCCGCGCCGGCCGCGCCCTTCCTCGCCGCCAACGCGGCGGTCGTCGACGGCGTACGCACCAGCGGGGTCAACCGCCTGGTCGTCGTCGGCGGCGCCGGCAGCCTGGAGGTCGCCCCCGGCAAGGACCTCGTCGACGAGCCGGACTTCCCGGACCTGTACAAGGCGGAGAGCCTGGCCCAGCGCGATGCCCTCGGGTACTACCGCACCGTGAACGACATCGACTGGACCTACATCTCCCCGGCCGCCCTCATCGAGCCCGGCGAGCGCACCGGCACCTTCCGCATCGGCGGCGACCGGCTCCTGGCCGACGCCGAGGGGAACAGCCGGATCACTGCCGAGGACTACGCGATCGCCTTCGTCGACGAGCTGGAGAAGACGGCCCACCCGCGCGCCCGCATCGGCGTCGCGTACTGAACGAGCGGGTCAGGTCCGTGCGGTGGGCCTGACCCGCACATGCACGCGCTCGCCCTGGGCGCCGTACAGGGCGAGGAACTCGACGGGGTGGTCGCCCGCGTTGGCGAAGCCGTGCGGGGTCCGCGTGTCGAACTCCGCCGCCTCGCCCGCCGTGAGGACCAGATCGTGCTCGCCCAGGGCGAGCAGCAGCCGGCCGGAGAGTACGTACAGCCACTCGTACCCCTCGTGCGAGCCCTGCTCGGGGCGGGTGCCGCTCCGCGCGTCCTTGTCGACGGGCATGACCTGCTTGTAGGCGTGCATGCCGCCCAGATGCCGGGTCAGCGGCACCCATGTCTTGCCCTGGCGGGTGAACGGGCGCGGGTGGATGCGCGGGTCGCCGGTGGCGGGTGCGCCGACCAGTTCGTCGAGCGGCACGCCGTGCGCCCTGGCCAGCGGCAGCAGGTGCTTGAGGGTCGGCTCGCGCTGCCCGCTTTCCAGCCGGGAGAGCGTGCTCAGGGAGATCCCGGTCTCCTCGCTGAGCCGGGCCAGCGTGGTCCCGCGTGCGGTGCGCAGCGCCCGCAGCCGTGGCCCGACGGCGGTCAGGACCTGCGAGAGATCGTCGTCGCTCATCTCTCCATTTGCCGCCTCGGCAAAGAACTTTGTCAAGGCGCTCCGGGCGCGCGCACGGTGGGCACCGGCGGTGAACGGCACCGTCCACCGCCCACCGAAGGAGCGCAGCGATGACCGACCTCACCACCGCATCGGCCGAAGAGTTCTGGGACGACCGCTACCGCGACAGCGACCGGATGTGGAGCGGCGAGCCCAACGCGTCCCTGGTCCGCGAGACCGCGGGCCTGACGCCCGGCAGCGCCCTCGATCTGGGCTGTGGCGAGGGCGGCGACGCGATCTGGCTGGCCCGGCAGGGCTGGCGCGTCACCGCGACCGACGTCTCCCGCGTCGCCCTCGACCGCGCGGCCGGCCACGCGGGACGGGCCGGTGTCGCCGAGCGGATCGACTGGCAGCGCCACGATCTCGCCGCTTCCTTCCCTGCGGGCTCCTTCGACCTGGTCTCCGCGCACTTCCTGCACTCCCTCGTCGAGATGCCCCGCGAGCAGATCCTGCGCAACGCCGCCGGAGCGGTCGCGCCGGGCGGCGTCCTGCTGGTCGTCGGCCACGAGGGGTTCCCCTCCTGGGAGCCGGGCCCGCACCCCGAGGTGCACTTCCCCACGCCGTGGGAGGTCCTCGCCTCCCTCGCCCTGGTGGCCGGGGCGTGGGACGTGCTCGTCAGCGACACCTACGAGCACCACCTCACCGCGCCCGACGGGCAGCCGTCCGTCCGGACGAACAACACCCTCGCGGTGCGCCGCCGAGCAGTCTGATCCGGCCCTTCCCGCCAGGTCCGCGCGGCGTCGGCCGGTCCCACTGACCGCCTCCTGTCGCACCCGGTCTCCCGGCCTGGCTCGTGCGGGTGGAACCTGCCCCCGTCGTATTGCTCCGGCTCCCGGCTCTCCCCATACTGCTGGCATCGGGGGAGGGCGGGTCGTGCTGGCCGCCCAGTGATGACGCCCGCTCCCGGGTGGGGGTGGGACATGAGCGTCCACAGTGGCAGCCCGGAAAGGGCACCGTCGGGGGACCGGCGGACCGGCGCGCGAGAGGCCCTGAGCATGCTCGCCCGTACGGCGACGGCGGGCGGTGCGGAGGAACTCGGCGGGACCCTGGACACCGCGGCACGGCGCCTCGCGGAGCCGATGCGGCTCGCGGTCGCGGGTCAGCTCAAACGCGGAAAGTCGACCCTGGTCAACGCGCTGCTCGGCGAAGAGGTCGTGGCGGTGGGGCAGTTGGAGACGACGTTCAACGTCACCGAGTTCCACCACGCGGCGCGCCCCCGGTTGACCGTGCACTACAAGGGGGACCGCCCGCCCCGCGAGGTCTCGCCCGACGAACTGGCACGTCTGTCCGTGCGGGACGCCGCATCGCTCGACACCCTGCGGGGCATCCGCAAGCTGGCGGCCGGGTGGCCCAATGAGCTGCTCAAGGCCTTCCACCTGGTGGACACCCCCGGTCTGGCCAGCGTGCACCGCACCGACGCGGCCAACGCCGCCGCCTTCCTCGGCATCCAGGACCCCGCCGCTCAGGAGGAGAGCCAGGAGGTGCTCGACGCCATCGGGCGGGACGCGCAGGAGGTGCACGACGACAGCGTGGCCGAACTCGACCGTGCGGACGCCGTGTTGTTCCTGTTCACCCGGGCCCTCGGCAGGGCCGACATCCAGGTCGTCGAGGAGTTCGTCGGTGCGCATCAGAGCGCGGTCAACGGCCTGCGGGCGTTCGGCGTGCTCACCCGCTGCGACCAGTTCTGGCCGCCGTCGGCGGACCTGCCGGGACAGCCCGACCCTTTGGAGTACGACCCGCTGGATGCCGGACGCGAGATCCTGGCCGGCTATCTGGGGCGCCCCGCGCTGCGTGCCGCCTTCCACACGGTGCTCCCGGTCGCGGGACTGACCGGCCTCGGCGCGCAGACCCTGACCGACGACGAGTACGTGTCCCTGGTGAAGCTCGCCGACAGCGACGCCCAGGTCCTGGTGAACCGGTTGCGCAGCGAGCGCAGGTTCGCCCGGCAGCCGTACGAGGATCTGCCCGTCCCGCCGGAGGAGCGTGCCCGGCTGCTGCACCGGCTCGGCGCATGGGGTGTGCACCGCGCGTGCGTCCTGATCCGCCGGGGCACGGACCTCGACGACGTACGCGGGACCCTGCTCGCGGACAGCGGCGTGGCGGCGCTGCGTGACCTGATCGTCGAGCACTTCGGCAACCGCTCCGGGCTGATCAAACTCGACTCCGCGCTGCGCCTGGCCACCGCTTCCGTCCACCGGTCGCGTGCCCTGCCCCGCGACCGGGCCCACGGCTTCGCGTTCGCCGAGACGGTGAACACCGTCGGCGCCGCCCTGGAACGCTTCCGGCTCAGCGATCCGGGCCCCGCCGAGATCGCCCTGCTCACCGGCCTGTACCGGGGCGACTTCGACTTCACGGACGCCGAGCGCGACGAGGTGCTGCTGGTCACGGGGGAGCGGGGACGGTCGGCCCGGGCCCGGCTCGGCCTTGCCCCGGACGCACCCCTGTCCGCGTTCCGCACCGCCCTCGCGGAGCTGCGGGCGGCCTGGCGGGTGCGCGTCGACGACCCGTTCCACGCGCCGCCCACCGTTCTCGCCGCGCGCACCGTGCTGCGTACGTACGACCGGATCGCCGACCGCGTGGCGTCGGCGGAGCGGCTGCTGTTCCACGACACCGACTGAACGTCTGCGTTCCAACGGCCCATGAAGAACGGCCCATGAAGGAGGCCGAGATGACACGGCGACACCCCTGGTGGGACCCGCGCTCGTGGTGGAACCGATGGCGAGGTCTCATGCCTCGGAGGCGGGGTGCGGAACCGGACGCCGCGCGGGAGGCGGCGTCCGAGCCGCAGTCGGAACGGGCCCCCGAGCCGCAGGCGGTGCGGGCCCCCGCGCAGGCTCCCCAACAGGTTCCCGAGCCCGCTCACGCGACGCAGGCCGCCATGAAGGTCGAGCCCGCTCACGCCCAGGCCGTCATGAAAGCCGAGACGGCTCCCGAACCGCCGCCCCCCGGCCCGGTGTTGACCGCCGCTCCGGTCGCCGAGGCCGACGGGGAGGGGCCGCTGCCCGTCGTGTCCGGCCTGATCGACGTCCTGGACCGCGTCGCGGTCCTGCGCGGGCGGCCCGCAGGCGTGCCGCTCGACGCCTCCGTGCTCGACTGGCTGGAGCAGTCCGTCCTGCGGATGCTCGCCGACTGCGACGTGCGGCCGTACGAAGGGGAGGGCGAACTCGACCCGCAGCGCCACGAGTCGGTGCTCTCCGAGCCCGCACCCAGGCCCGAACTGATCAACCACGTCGCGACCAATCTGCGCCCCGGCTATCTCTGGCGCACCGAACCGGTGCGTCCTGCCCAGGTCACCGTCTACGTGGCCGCGAAGCGAGGAGCCGGCGATGACTGACCCCCAGCCGCTGCGGGCCCGCGCCAAGACCCTGTTCACGGACGCCGAACAGACCCTGCGCGCCGACCCGGAGGTGGGGCGGGAGCCGCTGCGCCGCCTCGAAGAGCACCGCGCCACGCTGGAGGGCCTGCAGTACCACGTGGTCGTCTGCGGCGAGTACAAGCGCGGCAAGTCGAGCCTGCTCAACGCACTGATCGGCCGGCCGGGCCTGTTCCCCGTCGACGTGCACGTGGCGACCAACACCGTCTCCACCCTGGAGTACGGCCACGAAGAGCGGGCCACCGCCTATCTCGCACCGGAAGGGGAGGGCGAGGAACTCACCGCGGTGGACGTGCCGTTGGCCGAACTGCGCGACTACGTCACCGAGCAGAAGAACGAGCAGAACGTACGCAACGTCCACCTCGTCCGCATCCAGCTGCCGCTCGACCCGCTGCGCACCGGCCTCGTCATGGTCGACACGCCGGGCGTCGGCAGCATGAACCTCGCCCATGACGCGGCAACGCACGCGTTCCTCGGGCAGGCCGACGCGCTGATCTTCGTCGGTGATCTGGTGGTCACCTTCAGCACCGACGAACTCGCCTTCCTGGAACGGGCGTTGGCCAAGTGCCCGACCGTGATCACGGTGCTCACCCGCAGCGACCAGGTGGTCGACCCCGACCCCTCGCTGCGGGCCGCACGCCGCAAGATCGCCGATGTGACCGGGCGCGCCGAAGCCGACCTCGTCGTGCTGCCCGTGTCATCGCCGCTGCGCGCCTCCGCCTGGCAGTCGGGCGACGTCGAGATGCTCGCCGACTCCGGCTTTCCCGACCTGGAGAAGGAGCTGTGGGACGGCCTGGTGACGCGGGTGGGCCGGCAGCGGGTCGCGCGCTGCGCCGTGGGTCTGGCCGACGCCCTGACCGCCGCCCGCGCGCCCATCGACCTGGCCCTGGAGAGCCGCTCCGACGCGGAGATCGAGCGGTTCGACCAGGAGCTGGCCCGCCGCGCCGAGCTTGCGGCGGACCTCCAGGCGCGCAGCGCGCACTGGCGCACGGAGCTGCCCCGGGTGTTCCACGACGAGACCCGGCGGATCAAACGGGGGCTCCAGGGCATCTTCGAGGCCGCCTGCCAGGACTTCTCCGCGGCCGCCGCGATGGTGACCGATCCGGGTCAACTCGACGGCACCGTACGGGAGATCGGGCGGCTCTTGGTGGACGGGGTCGAGGTGGCGATGGACCAGCTGCGCAGCGCCGCACGCCAGGTGCAGCAGGCCTTCGCCGCCCAGACCCAAGTCCCCTACCAGCCCGCCAGTTTCAGCGTGGGCGGGTTCACTCCGGCGCTGCACGGCGTCAGCGCGTCCCCGCCGGAACTCGACGCGGGATCGGGGCAGCCGGCCCACCATCTGAGCAACACCTGGCGGTCGGCCATCGCCGGTGCCGGGCTCGGCGGAGTGATCGGCGGCATGATCGGCGCGGTCGGCGGGCCGCCGGGCATCGCCGTCGGCGCGGCGCTCGGCGGGCTCCTCGGCAAGGTCGTGGGCGCCATCACCGGCTGGTCCGACTCGCGGCGCGCGGAGCGCGAGCGCGCCGAGCAGCAGCGCAAGGAGTGGTCCAGGGAGGCGGTCCGCGCCCTCACCTCCGGGACGCTGGCGCAGATCAGGGCCAACGAGGCACGCGCGCTCGCCGCGTTCGACGACGCGGCGCGGGAGATCTCACGGCTCCTCGTCGCCGACATCGAGCGCGGCATCGAAGAGGCAAGGGAGTCCCTGGAACGCTCCCGCAGGGAAGTGGAGGAGCAGCGCAGGCGCAGCGAGGCCGAACAGCGCGCACGGCGGGCGGAGCTGACGGAGCGCAGGGACGGCTACACCCGACTCATCGAATCGGCACAGGAGTTGGCGGACCTGGCGGGTGGGCCATGAGCGGCGCGGCACCCGGGCCCGTGCACGGGATCGACTTCGGTACGTCCACGTCCGCGCTCCTCATCGGACGCCCTGACGGCACGGTGACAGGGGTCAAGGACCCCGCCGCACCGCACGCCGGTCTGTCCATCAGGACCGCCGTGTGCCCCACACCGCGCGGTGAACTGGCCGTCGGACAGGCCGCGTTCGCGATCCGCATGGCCAACCCGGTCGAGTACCACGCCGAGTTCAAGCGGCACTTCGGCGAGTCGGTGCCGCTCCTCGTGGCGGGCCGCGCACGGCAGCCGCACGAGCTGACCGGCGAGATGCTCTCGTTCCTGCGCTCCTGCGGGCTCAAACAGGTCCCCGAGGAACCGCGGGCCGTGGTGATCACCGTCCCGGCGAGCTGGGAGGCGGGCAACCGCGAGCTGATGCTGGAGGTCGCCGAGGCCGCCGGATATCAGCGGTCGACCGTACGCCTGGTCACCGAACCGGTGGCGGCGCTCGCGCACGCCTTCGCGGAACACCGCCCCGAGGACCGGCACTGCTTCCTCGTGTACGACCTGGGCGGTGGCACCTTCGACGTGGCGGTCGCGCGCAGCGCCGGCGCGGAGTTCGAGCTGGCCGGGGCGCCCGGCGGCCTCGCGGACGTCGGCGGCGGCGCCTTCGACCGGGAGATCCTGCGCTGGCTCTCCACGCGCTTCCCCGAAGTGGTGCGCACCGCCCTGGAGGCCCCCGCGCAGAACGGATACGCCCTCCTGGAGCGGCTGCAGATGCTCTCCCAGTGCCAGACGCTCAAGCACCAGCTCTCCGTGGTGAACGACCACACCGAGTACTTCGCGGCCGACGGCGGATTCGTGCCGGTGACCATGGACAGCGGTGAGCTCGCGGAGCTGCTCGGCCCCTTCCTCGAACGCACCCTCACGGAGTGCGAGCGCACGCTCGCCGCCGCGGGGCTCGGCTGGGCGGACGTCGACGCGGTCGTGCCCGTCGGCGGCAGCAGCCGGCTGCGCGCGGTGGGCGGGGCCCTGTCGGACCGGTCGCGGCGGACCGTGCGGCTGCTGCCCGACCCGGACCTCGCGGTGGCCGGCGGCGCGGTGCTGCTCGCCCGGCGGGTCCTCGCCGAGGGGGAGCTGCCGCCGGGGCTCGCGCCCGGCGACCCGGTGGCGCGGCAGCTGCGCGCCGGACTGAACCACGACCTCATCGCGCTCGTACGCAGGCAAGCGCGCTAGCGAACCAACATCCCGACCGACCCGGAAGCGAACATCCCGACCGACCCGGAAGGAGTGGTCCCCATGGCCACCTTCAGCGACACCTGGCGTCAGCTGCTGCACGACTACGCGCGCGAGAAGGACTACCGCTATCAGGTCAGCGGTGACACGCGCCTGCTGCAGTTCTCCGTGGACAACCCCGGCCGCGACAGCGTCACGCTCCTCGTGGCGGACATCGGCGAGATGGTGCACTTCTCGATGACCGACAGCGGCTTCATCCCCAAGGACAAGGTGCCGCTGGCCGTGGCGGCGGTGAACCAGTACAACCAGGAGCACCTGCTGCCCAAGGCGTATGTGTACGAGAACGACAGCGGGCAGAGCGACCTGCACGGCGGCTGGACGCTGCCGGGCATGCTGACGGTCACCCCCGCGCAGTTCTCCGAGATCATGGACTGGGCGCTGAGCGTGTGTCTGGAGCTCTTCGACTGGCTGCACGAGCACTACGGACTGTGATCGAGCCAGTACAACAGGGCCGCTTCGTGGAAGAGGGCGATCAGGAGATATCTTGATGTCGAGCAATGTTGCAGACGTGGAGCGGAGCACCGGTGACTGACTCGACCATCATCTACACCCACACTGACGAGGCCCCGGCCCTGGCGACGTATTCGTTCTTGCCGGTGATCGAGGCCTACGCCTCGACGGCCGGGGTCAATGTGGAGAGCCGTGACATCTCCCTGGCGGGGCGCATCATCGCCCTCTTCCCCGAGTTCCTCGAGGAGAGCCAGCGCATCGACGACGCCCTGGCCGAGCTCGGCGAGCTGGCCAAGACGCCCGGCGCGAACATCATCAAGCTGCCGAACGTCTCGGCCTCGATCCCGCAGCTGAAGGCGGCCGTCGCCGAGCTGCAGTCGCAGGGCTACGCGCTGCCGAACTACCCGGACGACCCGAAGACCGACGCGGAGAAGGACATCCGCGCCCGGTACGACAAGGTCAAGGGCAGCGCCGTGAACCCGGTCCTGCGCGAGGGCAACTCCGACCGCCGCGCCCCCGCGTCGGTCAAGAACTACGCCAAGGCGCACCCGCACCGCATGGGCGCCTGGACGGCCGAATCGAAGACGAACGTCGCCACCATGGGCGCCGACGACTTCCGCTCCACCGAGAAGTCCACGACGATCACCGACGCCGGTTCGCTGCGCATCGAGTTCACGGGTGAGGACGGCGCGACCACCGTCCTGCGCGAGTCCGTACCGGTCCTCGCGGGCGAGGTCGTCGACGCGTCCGTGCTGCGCGTGGCCGCGCTGCGCGAGTTCCTCAGCGCGCAGATCGCCAAGGCCAAGGCCGACGGCGTGCTGTTCTCCGTGCACCTCAAGGCCACGATGATGAAGGTCTCCGACCCGATCATCTTCGGTCACGTCGTGCGCGCCTTCTTCCCGAAGACCTTCGCCGCGTACGGCGAGACGCTCGCGGCCGCGGGCCTGAGCCCGAACGACGGCCTCGGCGGCATCCTCAACGGCCTCGACGCCCTGCCCGACGGCGCGAAGATCAAGGCGTCCTTCGAGGCCGAGATCGCCGAGGGCCCCGAGCTCGCGATGGTCGACTCCGACAAGGGCATCACCAACCTGCACGTGCCGTCCGACGTCATCGTCGACGCCTCGATGCCCGCGATGATCCGTACGTCCGGCCACATGTGGGGCCCGGACGGCGGCGAGGCCGACACCCTGGCCGTGCTGCCCGACAGCAGCTACTCCGGCGTGTACCAGGTCGTCATCGACGACTGCCGCGCCCACGGCGCCTTCGACCCGGCCACCATGGGCTCGGTGCCCAACGTCGGCCTGATGGCGCAGAAGGCCGAGGAGTACGGCAGCCACGACAAGACCTTCGAGATCGCCGCCGCCGGTACGGTGCGCGCGCTCGACGAGGCCGGCAACGTCGTCCTGGAGCAGACCGTCGCCCCCGGTGACATCTTCCGCATGTGCCAGGCCAAGGACGCGCCGATCCGCGACTGGGTCAAGCTCGCCGTCTCCCGCGCCCGCGCGACCGGTGACCCGGCCGTGTTCTGGCTCGACGAGAACCGCGCGCACGACGCGCAGCTCATCGAGAAGGTCAAGGCGTACCTCCCGGAGCACGACACCGAGGGCCTGCAGATCGAGATCATGTCGCCGGTCGAGGCGACCAAGTTCTCCCTGGAGCGCATCCGCCGCGGCGAGAACACCATCTCGGTCACCGGCAACGTACTGCGCGACTACCTGACGGACCTGTTCCCGATCCTCGAGCTCGGCACCAGCGCCAAGATGCTCTCGATCGTCCCGCTGATGAACGGCGGCGGCCTCTTCGAGACGGGCGCCGGCGGCTCCGCGCCGAAGCACGTCCAGCAGCTGGTCAAGGAGAACTACCTGCGCTGGGACAGTCTTGGTGAGTTCCTCGCCCTTGCGTCCAGCTTCGAGCACCTGGCGCAGACGACGGACAACGCGCGTGCCCAGATCCTGGCCGACACGCTCGACCGCGCGACCGCCTCGTTCCTGGAGAACGACAAGTCGCCGAGCCGTCGCCTCGGTGGCATCGACAACCGCGGCAGCCACTTCTACCTGGCCCTGTACTGGGCCCAGGAGCTGGCCAAGCAGACCGCCGACGCGCAGCTCGCCGAGGCGTTCGGCCCGCTGGCCAAGACGCTGGCCGAGCAGGAGCAGACGATCGTCGACGAGCTGATCGCGGTCCAGGGCTCGCCGGCCGACATCGGCGGCTACTACCAGCCCGACCCGGCCAAGGCGGCGTCCGTGATGCGCCCGTCGGCCACGCTGAACAAGGCCCTCGCCATCCTCGGCTGAGCGCCTTCCGCCTGAACCGACGCCGCCCCGGCCGCACTTGTGCGGCCGGGGCGGCGTCGTATGTCACTGCTGCGAGGTCTAACCGAAGGCCACCGAGCGGATCTTGTTGTCGAAGCCGATGGAAGACAGATCGGCCACGTCGCCGTTGATCACCTTGGACGTGCCCTTGCAGTCGGCGCCGGTCCAGAGCTTCATCGAACCGCTCACCGAGATGGACGACGTCACCTCGGGGCGTGCCACGTTCTGGCAGCCCGCACCGGCGACGCCCTGCGCGGGCCCGTTGTCCGAGAAGTTGGCGTCGTCGAAGAGGATCGCGCTGCTCGCGGGCGCCGCCTGCGCGGCGTCCGGCGTCTCGGCGGGCGCGGCATCGGCGGGCACGCCGGACTTCTGGCCGCCTGGCTGGACGCCGAACCAAGTGCCGCCCACGCCCTGCCCGTTGGTGTCGCCGGGCTTGAGGTCCTTGCTGAAGCGGTACACCGGCCAGCCGCCGACGGTGACCTGACGGGTGCCGTCGTCACGCTTGACCACACCGACGTCCGACGGCCGTACGCCGTCGACGAAGATCTTGCTCCCGGGGTCGACGAGGACCGGCGGCCAGGTGGTCGCGCAGGCGCCGTTACAGGTGGACTTGGAGGGCGACGCGGTGTCCTTGTCGAAGCGGTAGAGGGTGAAGCCGGAGCCGTTGACGACGACCGGGTCGAGCGCGCCGGCCTTGGCCGCCGACAGCTGGACCCACTTGCGCTGCACCGGCTTCGTCGCGGGCTTGCCGGGCGGGTTCGCCCAGTCGCCGGTCTTCTTGGGCGCGTCGTTCTGCGCGGCCGTACCGGACTTGAGCGCGAGGTCCATGGAACCGTCGGCCGCGGGTGCGGAGTTGGAGGACTTCGCGTCCGGGGCCTTCGCGGCGTCTGATCCGTCATCGCCGCCGCCACAGGCGGAGAGCAGCAGGGCTCCTGCCGCGGCGAAGGAGGCGAAGAAGGCGGTGTTCTTGCTGAGCATCGGAGTTCTCCTCGAGTCGTTGCCTTGGTTGCTCCGCGCTGTTCGGCGCGTTCGTAGCGTGAGTACGGGCGTCTGACTCCTCCGCACTCATCGAATTTCCGACCGAGACCAAACCGAGACAATGTCCAGACTGGGATCCATTCGAGGAACACCACGCGCCACACGCGCCACCGTCCTGTACCGCTGCCATTCCCTATTTCTGAAACGAGTTCTACTGTGTGCGCCGTCAGTCCGAGGCCGTCCGAGGCCACCGGAGCAAGCGAACGCAGGAGGGGCCGTGCACCTCGAATACACGCCTGAACAGCGGCAGTTGCGCACCGAACTGCGCGCCTACTTCGCCGAGCTTGTGCCCGACAACGCCTATGCCAGGTACGCCGACCCCGCGGCGCAGAAGCGGTTCTACCGGGAGACCGTCCGCCGTCTCGGCACCGACGGCTGGCTCGGCGTCGGCTGGCCCAAGGAGTACGGCGGCCGCGGGCTCACGCCCATGGAGCAGTTCATCTTCTTCGACGAGGCCGCCCAGGCCGGGGTCCCGCTGCCGCTGATGGCCCTCAACACCGTCGGGCCGACGATCATGCAGTTCGGCACGGAGGAGCAGAAGACGTACTTCCTGCCGAGGATCCTCTCCGGGGAACTGGACTTCGCGATCGGCTACAGCGAGCCCGACGCGGGCACCGACCTGGCAGCCCTGAAGACCAAGGCGGTCAGGGACGGCGACGAGGCCACCGGCCACTACACGGTGAACGGCCAGAAGATCTGGACCACCAACGGCGACACCGCCGACTGGGTCTGGCTCGCCGTCCGCACCGACCCGGACGCCCCGCCGCACAAGGGCATCACCATGCTCCTCGTACCGACGTCCGACCCCGGCTACTCCTGCACCATCATCAACACCCTTGCCTCGCACGACACCACGGCCAGCTACTACGAGAACATCCGCGTCCCCGTCTCGCGCCGCGTCGGCGACGAGAACAAGGGCTGGCGGCTCATCACCAACCAGCTCAACCACGAACGCGTCACCCTCGCCGCCCACGGCACCATGGCCATCCGCGCCTTCCACAACGTGCAGCGCTGGGCCGCCGACACCAAGCTCGCCGACGGCCGCCGCGTCATCGACCTGGGCTGGGTCCGCCAGCGCCTGGCCAGGACCCACACCAAGCTGGACGCGATGAAACTCCTCAACTGGCAGATGGTGAACGCCGTCCAGGAAGGCACCCTCACCCCCCAGGACGCCTCCGCCGTCAAGGTGTACGGCTCAGAGGCCCGCCGCGACGCGTACGCCTGGCTCATGGAGATCGTCGGCGCGGCCGGCGCCCTGAAGGAGGGCTCCGCGGGCGCGGTGCTCCACGGCGAACTGGAGCGCGGCTACCGCAGCGCCGTCATCTTCACCTTCGGCGGCGGCAACAACGAGATCCAGCGGGAGATCATCTCCTGGATCGGGCTCGGCATGCCGCGGGTGCGTCGCTGACGCTGCCCGGCCCCGACCCTTCACTGATCGCGGCCCGGCACCACCATCACCTCGGTGCCGGCCGCGCGGATCGCGCGCACCTGCTCCGCCGCCAGGCCGTCGTCCACGATCAGCAGATCGAAGTCGGTCAGTGGTGCAAGGGCGTACAGCCCGTCCTTGCAGAACTTGGTGTGGTCCGCGACCAGTACCCGGCGCGCGGCGCACTCCATCATCGCCCGCTTGACCTGCACCGTTTCCGGCGAGGTGTGATAGCAGCGGCCGTTGGTGACGGCCGTCGTGGACATGAACAGGACGTCGGCGCGAAAGGCGCGGACCGCGTCCGCGGTGTGCAGGCCCATGAACGCGTCGTACGCCGGGAAGTACGCGCCGCCCAGCGTGATCAGCGAGATGCCGGGTTCCTTCGCGAGCGTGGTGACGGCGGGCAGCGAGTTGGTGATCACGGTCAGCGGGGTGTGCTCGGTGGCCTGGTGCGCAAGGAGCAGACAGGTCGTGCTGTCGTCGAGCAGTACCGTCTGGCCCGGCACGAGCAGTGTCGCGGCGGCCCGCGCGAGCAGCTGCTTGGTCTGCGCCATGGTGGCCATCCGCTCCGCGACGCTGCCGTGGAACTGCGCCGAAGGCAGCCCGGTCGCACCGCCCCGCACCTTGCGCAGCCAGCCCTGTGACTGAAGGGCGTCCAGATCGCGGTGCGCGGTCATCAGACTGACGCCGAACTCCTCGGCGAGGTCCGCCGTCCGCACGAAGCCACGACCGACGACGGCCTCCCGCATCTGCCGTCGCCGGTCTTCCTGGGCCTCGACCCGGTCCATCGCAGGGCTCCCTCCGGCGTCCGTGCCGTGTGCTGTGCGCGGCACGCGTGTGAACTCGCCGCGTTATGTTCGCACGGATTTAACGTACCTCTGCCGAGGAGAGCGGCGTCGACGAGCGACTCCGGTACGACGCAACACGGCAGGTCGCCGCCCTGATGGGAAGATTCCGGCCGCCATTGACTCGCCTTTCAGGCCAGCTGTTCCATCAGCTCGTCCCTCCCTCCTGCCCCCGCCGCAGAAAGGGGAAGAGTCGATGCCGACATCTTCGCCCCCTCCTCCGCGTCCGCTGATCACACGCCTGGGCATTCCACCGACCCTCGCCTGGGGCTACCTCGGGCTGCTCCTCTTCATGATCGGAGACGGGGTCGAGTCCGGCTATCTCTCGCCGTACCTGATCGACGAGGGCATCTCGCAGCCCCGGGTCGCGCTCCTGTTCACCGTCTACGGCGCCGCCGCCGCCATCGCCGCCTGGCTCTCCGGAGTGCTGTCGGACCTGTGGGGCCCGCGCCGCGTCATGTGGACCGGTCTGGGCATCTGGGGCGTCTTCCAGCTCCTCTTCCTCGTCCTGGCCATCCCCATGACGAGCTATCCGCTGATGATGCTCGGGTACGGCCTGCGGGGCCTGGGCTACCCGCTGTTCGCCTACGGATTCCTGGTCTGGATCGCCTCGGTGGCGCCGCGCGCCCGTCTCGGCACGGCCATGGGCTGGTTCTGGTTCGCCTTCACCGGCGGTCTGCCCACCCTCGGCTCGTTGGTCGCCAGCGGACTCATTCCGACGATCGGCGCGTACGCCACGCTGTGGTCCGCGCTGGCTCTGGTGGCCGCGGGCGGTCTCATCGCCCTGCTGCTCGTCCGTGACGACCGGGGCGGGAAGCAGCCGCGCGGCGAGGGCGAGGGGCCGCTCGCCACGCTCCTCGGCAGCGTCACGGTCCTGTGGCGCAATCCGCGGGTCGGCGCGGGATCGCTCGCCCGGGTCATCAACACGGCCTCGCAGTTCGGCTTCTTCGTGATCATGCCGATCCACTTCACGAAGACGGTCGGCTTCAGCCTCACCGAGTGGCTGCATCTGCTCAGCGCGATGTTCGCGACCAACATCTTCGCCAATTTGCTCTTCGGCGTGATCGGCGACCGGTTCGGCTGGCGCCGGACCATCGCCTGGTTCGGCGGAGCCGGCTGCACGGTCAGCACGCTGCTGCTCTTCTACGTCCCGAACGCCGCGGGCGACAACTTCCCCCTCGCCCTGCTGGTCGCCGCCTTCTACGGCGCTACGCTGGCCGGATATGTACCGCTTTCTGCGCTTGTGCCCTCGCTGGAGCCGCGGCACAAGGGGCAGGCGCTCGCCGCGCTCAACCTGGGCGCCGGAGCCAGCACCTTCGTCGGCCCCGCGATCGTCACGGTCTTCGTCGGGCCGCTCGGCGTCACAGGGGTGGTCTGGATATTCGCGGGGATGCATGCGGTGAGCAGCGTGCTCGCACACTTCCTGAAGCTGCCGGACGAGGCGGGTGCGGCGGAGGCGGCCGGTGCCTCGCCGGACGCCGAGCCCGCCGCCGCATCGACCCCGGCGTGAAAGGTCCCACTGATGTCCGTACTGACCATTGACGTCGGCACCACGATGATCAAGTCGGTCGTCTTCGACGACCAGGGCAAGGAGATCGCGGTCTCCCGGCTCGCCACCGAAGTGCTTCGGCCCCACCCCGGCTGGGCGGAACAGGACATGGACGCCGTCTGGAACGCCGTCGTCCACACCGTCCGCGGTGTGCTGTCAGGTCTCGCCGACCCCGTCTGGCTGGTGTCCTTCACCGCCCAGGGCGACGGCGCCTGGCTCGTCGACGAGCGCGGCCGCCCCACCGGACCCGCCATCCTGTGGTCCGACGGCCGGGCCGGGGACCAGCTCACCGCCTGGCAGCGCGAGGGTGTCCTCGAAGCGGCCTTCCGCCGCAACGGCTCGCTGACCTGCGCCGGCATGCCCAACGCCCTCTTCAGCTGGCTCGCCGCCCACGACCCGGACCGCCTCGCGCGCTCAAGCACCTCGCTCACCGCCGCGGGCTGGCTCTTCCTGCGCCTCACCGGTGTCAGCGCCTGCGACGAATCCGACGCGTCCGCCCCGTTCCTCGACCACGCAACCGGCCAGTACGACCCGCGGATCCTCGACCTGTTCGGCCTGGGCGCCTACCACCGCCTCCTGCCAACCGTCCTCGGGGAGTCGGAGCGGATCGCCGAGATCACCGGCGAGGCGGCAGGCCAACTGGGGCTGCCCGCCGGTCTTCCGGTCGTGATGTCCCCGTACGACATCGCCGCCACCGCCCGCGGCGTCGGCGTGGTCAACCCCGGCCAGGCGTGCAGCATCCTCGGCACCACCCTGTGCACGGAGATCGTCCGCACGGACGTGGACACCAGCGGCGAACCGTCCGGCATCAACATCGCCTACCGCGGCCGCGAGCGGGTGCTGCGCGCATTCCCGACCCTCAACGGCGCCGAGGTGCTCGGCTGGGCGGCACAGATGCTGGGTCTTGCCGGACCGCCGGAACTGGCGCGGCTCGCCTTCGCATCGGAACCCGGCGCCCGCGGACTGCTGTTCCTGCCCTACCTCTCCCCGGCCGGCGAACGCGCGCCGTTCCTCGACCCGCGGGCCCGCGGCTCCTTCTGGGGCCTGTCCCTGGAGCACTCGCGCGCCGACCTGGCCCGCGCCGTGTTCGACGGGCTCTCACTGGTCCTGCGCGACTCGCTGGCCGCGGCCCGTACGCACGTGAGCGAGTTGCGGCTGTGCGGCGGCGGCGCCAACAGCGACGCGTGGTGCGCGCTGATCGCCGACGCGACGGGTGTGCCGACCGCCCGCTCCGGCGACACCGAACTGGGCGCCAAGGGCGCCTTCCTCACCGGCCTCGTCCGCACCGGCGCCGAGAGCAGCATGCATACCGCCGCCGCCAAGTACGTCCGGATGCAGAGCAGTTGGGAACCCGACCCGGAACGTGCGCAGTTCTACGCCGCCCTGTACGAAGACTTCATCGGCCGGCGGACGATCGCTCGCGAGGCCGGCTGGCGGGGCGGTGCGGTATGGCGGGGGAGCGGTGCCACAGGGCCGGGCGGCACCCCGCATGACGGCGACAGCATCCCCACCACCCCAGGAGGCCTCCGTGCCTGACGTCCCTTCCGCCGGCCACGCGCCCCTCGACGGCATCTGGCTGGGCCTCGACCTCGGCACCCAAAGTGCCCGCTGTGTGGCCGTCGACGGCACCGGCCGGCTCCTAGCCGCCGCCTCCCGTCCGCTGGCCGGCCACCGCGACGGCGTACGCCACGAGCAGGACCCCGAACAGTGGTGGACCGCACTGTCCGCCGCCTGCCGCGAAGCCCTGGGCGGACTCGACGCCCGACGGATCCGCGGGCTCGCGATCGACGGCACCTCCGGGACGATCCTGCTCGCCGACACCGCAGGCAGGCCGCTCACCCCCGGCCTGATGTACGACGACGGGCGCGCCGCCGACCAGGCGGCGACCGTCAACGAGGCCGGCGGGGCGGTCTGGCGGGAGCTCGGCTACCGCAGCATGCAGCCGTCCTGGGCGCTGCCGAAGCTGCGCTGGCTCCTGGACCATGAGGCCGCGGCGTCCGGCGCGGGCGTCCGGCTGCTGCACCAGGTCGACCTGATCACCTGGCGGCTTGCCGGACGTCAGGTCGCCTCCGACGCCAGTCATGCCCTCAAGACCGGCTACCACCTGGTCGAGGAGGGCTGGCCGCACAAGGTCATGGCCGAACTGGGCGTCCCCGACGGCCTGTTGCCGGACGTCGTACGCCCCGGCAGCATCCTGGGAACCGTGTGCGCCGAGGCGGCGGCAGCCACCGGCATCCCCGAGGGCACCGCACTCGTCGCCGGAATGACCGACGGCTGCGCCGCCCAGATCGGCGCCGGAGCCCTGGAGCCCGGCTCCTGGAACTCGGTCCTCGGCACCACCCTCGTCCTCAAGGGCAGCAGCCCGCACCTGATCCGCGACCCGGCGGGCGTCGTGTACTGCCACCGCGGACCGGGCGAGAGCTGGCTTCCGGGCGGCGCGTCCAGCAGCGGCGCCGGTGTCCTCTCCCAGCACTTCCACGGCGAGAACCTGGACCTGCTCACCGAGCAGGCCGCCGCGCTCGACCCGGACGCGGTCGCCTACCCCCTGGTCTCCACCGGCGGTGAACGCTTCCCCTTCCGCGCCCCCGAAGCCGAACCCTTCATCCTCGGGCAAGTCCCCACCCGCGCGGCCGAGTTCCACGCCTATCTGCTCGGCGTGGCCTGCCTGGAACGGCTCTGCCTCGACTACCTCGACCACCTCGGCGCGCCCGTCGACGGACCGCTCACCCTCACCGGCGGCGGCGCCCGCAACCGCTACTGGTGCCGCCTGCGCGCCGAGGTCCTCGGGCGTCCCGTACGCCTGCCGGAACAGGCCGAGGGCGCCATCGGCATGGCGGTGCTCGCCGCCACCTCCTCCGGAGCCGGCCTCCAGGAGGCGGCCGCCGCCATGGTCGGGATCGGCGCGGAGATCCGCCCATCGCCGGACCGCACCGCCCGCTACCTCCCCGTCTACCTCCGCTTCATCGACGAACTCACCCGCCGTGGCTGGCTCGACCAGACCGTGGCCGACCACGCCCGCAGGAGGGCAGCGCAGTGACCGACTTCATCCTCGTACGCCATGGCGAAACCGTCTGGCACGCGGAGAACCGCTACGCGGGACGCACCGATGTGCCCCTCACCCCGCACGGACGCGAGCAGGCCGGCGCGCTCGCCGAGTGGGCCGTCACCGCAGGGCTCACGGCCGTCTGGAGCTCCCCGCTCTCCCGCGCCCGGCTCACCGCGGCCCCCGCCGCCGAGGCCTGCGGCCTCACCCCGCGCGTGGACGAGCGTCTCTACGAACTCGACTTCGGCCAAGGCGACGGTCTGACCAGGGAAGAGATGCGACAGCGCTTCCCCGAGCGGCTGGCGGCCTTCCTCGACGACCCGGTCGGCAACCATCTGCCCGGCGGCGAGGACCCGCGCAAGGCCGCCGCACGTGCCGCCGAGTGCCTGGCCGACATCGCCCGCGAAGAGCCGAACGGCAGGGTCCTCCTCGTCGCCCACTCCACCCTCGTCCGCGTCATGCTCTGCCACCTCCTCGGCATCCCGCTCGCCGACTACCGCAGGGTCTTCCCCCACTTGCTCAACGGCGCGCTCACGGAGATCCGCGTCGAGGACGGGCAGACCGCACTGCTGCGTCTCAACGCCCCCGCGACGGACCAGACCCCCGACTTCCACTGATCCACGGACCGGCCACCCACCCGCACCGCTCTTCAGGAGACACCCGCCCAATGAGCACCACCGTCCTCGCCGCAGGCAACCACTTCATCCGCCCGAGCCTGTTCACCCAGGCCGTGCGGGACGCCGCCGGGGAGCTGCCGCTGGACGTCCGCGAGCTCCAGTTCCCCTGGCCGCACACCCCGTTCGGCCCGGTCGCCGAGGTCATCGAGGCATCCGGCAGCGAGGACGAGATGATCGAGGCGCTCCAGGGCGTACAGATCTGCGTCACCGAGCACGGCCCGCTCACCGAGCGCATCCTCGCCAACTGCCCTGACCTGAAGCTGTTCTGCACCAGCCGCGGCGGCCCGGTCAACGCCAACCTCGACGCCGCGACCCGGCATGGCGTGGCGGTCTGCTACGCCCCAGGACGCAACGCCACCGCCACCGCGGAACACACCCTCACCCTGCTGCTCGCCGCCGCCCGCGGCGTCGGCGACACCCACACCGACCTGCGCAAGGGCACCTGGCGCGGCGACTACTACGACTACGACAACTGCGGCATCGAGATCGACGGCGCCACCGTCGGCCTGATCGGCTACGGCGCCATCGGCAGCCGGGTCGCCAAGGTCCTGCGTGCCATGGGCGCCGAAGTCCTGGTGCACGACCCCTACGTACGGCCCGATGCGCTGGCCGGTGTCGCGGAGCAGGTCTCCCTGGACGAGCTGCTCCGCCGCTCGCGCATGGTCTCCCTGCACGCCCGCGTCACCGACGAGACCAAGGGCATGATCGGCCGCGCGCAGATCGCCGCGATGCCCCGCGGGTCGGTCCTGGTCAACTGCGCCCGCGGCGCGTTGCTCGACTACGACGCCGTCTGCGACGCGCTCGACTCGGGTCACCTCGCCGGAGCGGGCTTCGACGTCTTCCCCGAGGAGCCGCTGCCCGCCGACTCCCGTCTCCTTACCGCCCCCGGTGTCGTCCTCACCCCGCACATCGCGGGCGGCAGCCAGCAGGTCGCGCACAAGGCGGCACACATCGTGGCCGCGGAGGTCGGCCGCCACCTGCGGGGTGAGCCGTTGGTGCACTGCGCCAACCCGGAGGTGTTCAAGGCGGGTTGATGCCGACCTCGGCGGCGTAGCCTGCGAGAGGAGGTGGTTGTATGCGCGAGGCATCCTCATCGCCGGGACGGGGTCCAGGCGATGGCCCGGGGGACCCGGGACTCTTCGGGCCCACATCGGTGACCTGGCAGATGCACGGCGACCCGATGATGTGGGTCGCCGGGGTGCGCGCCCTGTATCTGCAGGCCCTGCATCCGCGCGCGGTCCGTGGCGTCATGCAGAACTCGGACTTCCGCAAGGACGCCTGGGGCCGCCTCATGCGTACCGCGAACTTCGTCGGCACCATCACGTACGGCACCACCGAGGCGGCCGAGCATGCGGGCGCGCGGGTCCGCAAGATCCATACGATGCTCAAGGTCACCGACCCGGACACGGGGGAGCGGTACCGCGTCGACGAGCCCGAGCTGCTGCTCTGGGTGCACTGCGCGGAGATCGACTCCTATCTGCACGTCGCACGCCGGTCGGGGTTCCGGCTGACCGACGAGCTGGCCGACCGCTATGTTGCCGAGCACCGGGAGAGCGCGCGGCTCGTCGGGCTCGACCCCGCCGACGTCCCCGCGACGACCGCCGAACTCGCCGCGTACTTCGAGCGCGTCAGGCCCGAGCTCGCCGCAGGACCCGAGGCGCGCGACGTCGACGACTTCCTCCAACGACCGCCGACCCACCCGCTGTTGGTCCCGGCGCGCGCCCTGCTGTGGCGGCGGGTGGCGAACCTGGCGTACGCCTCGCTGCCTCCGTACGCCCACGAGCTGTACGGCAGAACGGCCCCGCCGCCGGCGACGGTGACCCGGCGACTCGTCACCACCGGCACCATCCTGCGCACCGTCCCCGCACGTCTACGCTGGCAACTTCCCCCCAAGCACATTCTGCGCGCCATGGCCCGGCTCGGGCCCGGCAGCCGCCCTGCCCCGTACAAACTCGACAGCCGGGCAGCCATACTGGACGGGCCGGGGAGGGCGCAGCGAGGCAACGGGGGCGACGGCACGAGATGGCGGACACCAGGCTGATCCAGGGCCGGTACCGGCTGCTCGATCTCATCGGGCGCGGCGGCATGGGCGAGGTGTGGCAGGCGCGCGACGAGTCGTTGGGGCGCAGAGTCGCCGTCAAGTGCCTCAAGCCCCTCGGGCCCCAGCACGACCAGTCCTTCACCCGGGTGCTGCGCGAGCGGTTCCGGCGCGAGGCCCGTGTCGCTGCGGCGCTGCAGCACAGAGGCGTCACCGTCGTCCATGACTTCGGGGAGCACGACGGCGTCCTCTATCTGGTCATGGAACTCCTGGAGGGGCGCAACCTCAGCCAGCTCCTGGAGGACAACAAACAGCATCCGCTGCCCGTCGCGGACGTCGTGGAGATCGCCGACCAGGTCGCCGCCGCGCTCGCGTACACCCATGAACAGGGCATCGTGCACCGCGACCTGAAGCCCGCCAACATCATGCGCCTCACCGACGGCACGGTGAAGATCTGCGACTTCGGGATCGCCAGGCTCGGCGCCGACATCGGCTTCACCTCGCGCCTGACCGGCACGGGCATCGCGATGGGCACCCCGCACTACATGTCGCCCGAGCAGATCAGCGGCGCCCAGGTCGACCAGCGCAGCGACCTCTACTCTTTCGGATGCGTCCTGTACGAGATCGCCACCGGCGCCCCGCCGTTCGACCTGGAGGACGCCTGGGCGGTCCTCGTCGGGCACCGGGACACTCAGCCCGAGCCGCCGCGCAGCCACCGCGACGAACTTCCCGAGTACTTCGACAAGATCGTCCTCGACCTGCTCGCCAAGGAGCCCGACGGACGCCCGCGGGACGCACGGGAGCTGGGCCGCCGCATCACCGCGGGCCGCACCGTCCCCACGTACGTACCGACGGTCGTCACCCCGCCCGTGCACCGGCCCGAGCAGCCGCCCTCGCGCGAGCCGCGGCTGCCGTCCTGGACGCGCGGCATGACGACGGGCCACAAGGCGAACGGCGCATCCGAGCTGCGCACCACGCCGCCCGACGCGGCGGCCGGCCTGACCGGCGAGTGGATCCCGCGCGCCGACGCGCGCCGGGCCGCCGCGCCGCACCGGCCCGAACGGCCCACGCCGCCCCCGGAGTTGGTGGCCACCCTCACCAGCAGGCACAACGCGGGCCTGAGCCTGGGGCGGCTCGGCCGCTGGGCCGAGGCCGGCGAGGTCCACCGCGCGGTCGCGGCCGAGCGGGAGCACGCCCTTGGCCCCGACCACCCCGACACGCTCGCCAGCCGCTACGAAGTCGGCTTCACGCTCAGCCGCACCGGGCGGGCCGCCGACGCCCTGCGCGAGTACGGCCGCGTCGCGCAGGGCCGGGAGCGCACCCTCGGCCCCGACCATCCGGACACGCTCGCCGCACGGCAGGAAATGGCGTACGTGATGGGGCAGTTGGGGCGGCACTTCGAGGCGCACCAGCTGTACACATCCGTGCTTGCCGTACGGGAGCGGACCGCGGGCCCCGACCATCCCGACACCCTGCGCTGCCGGCACAACCTGGCGTACAACCTCAGCAGACTCGGCCGCCTGGAGGACTCCTACCGTCTTGCCCGGCAGGTCGCGACGGCCCGCGCGCGCGTCCTCGGCGAGACACACCCCGACACGCTCGTCACCCGCTACGAAGTCGCTTACGCCCTCGGCCAGTTGGGCCGCTGGCCCGAGGCCCTCCAGACGTACCGCGAGGTCGCCGACGTGCGGGTGCGGGCTCTTGGCGCCGACCACCCCGACACGCTCGCCGCCCGCTACGAGGTGGGGATCAGCCTCGGCCGCCTCGGTCGCAGCGGGGAGGCCCTCGAGCTGTACCGCGACCTGATCGACGACCGCACCCGGGTGAACGGCCCCTCCGACCCGGAGACCCTGCGCGCCCGGCACGGCCTCGGCGTGAACCTGGGCCGGCAGGGCCGCTGGGAGGAGGCCCTGGCCGAGGCGCGCGACGTCTGCGCGATCCGTGAGCGGATCCTCGGCGGCGACCACCCGGACACCCTGGTCAGCCGCCGCGAGGTCGCCGTGGGCCTGGGCTGGCTCGGCCGCTGGGCCGACGCGCTGACCGAGTACCGCAGGGTCGCTGCCGCGCGGGAGCAGGTGCTTGGCGGTGACCATCCTGATGCGCTGGCCAGTCGTAATGACGAGGCGCACTGTCTTGAGCAGTTGGGGCGTGGGACGGAGGCGGTGGAGTTGTACCGCAGGGTCGCTGCTTTGCGGCAGCAGCGGGCTTCTGGGGGGCATTGACTCGCGGGTCGGCTGCGGGTGCTTTGTGGCTGGGCGCGCCCACGCGGCGGAGCCGCAAATGTCACAGCCCCGCGCCCCTATGGGGCGCTCCAGCGCTCCCTCTCGTGTTACCAATGGCTATGCCTCCTCGCGATCGATACGACGCCGTCATCGTCGGCGGTGGTCACAACGGACTCGTCGCCGCCGCCTATCTCGCCCGCGCCGGACGCACCGTCCTGCTCCTGGAGCGGCTCTCCACGACCGGCGGTGCCGCCGTGTCCAGCAGGCCCTTCGCCGGTGTGGACGCGCGGCTCTCCCGCTACTCGTATCTGGTCAGCCTGCTGCCGCGGAAGATCGTCCGGGAGCTCGACCTGGACTTCCGGGTGCGCACCCGCACCGTCTCCTCGTACACCCCGACCGAGCGCGACGGCGTACCGACGGGGCTGCTCGTCGGCGGCGGCGAGGCGCGGACGAAGGAGGCCTTCGCGCGGCTCACCGGAGGGCCGCGGGAGTACGAGGCGTGGCGGGAGTTCTACGGGATGACGGGCCGGGTGGCCCAGCGGGTCTTCCCCACGCTCACCGAACCGCTGCCCACCCGCGAGGCGCTGCGCGAGCAGGTCGGGGACGAGGAGGCCTGGCGGGTTCTCTTCGAGGAGCCGATCGGTGTCGCCGTCGAGGAGCGCTTCGCCGACGACCTCGTACGCGGTGTCGTCCTCACCGACGCCCTCATCGGGACCTTCGCCGACGCCCACGACCCGTCCCTGCGCCAGAACCGCTGCTTCCTCTACCACGTCATCGGCGGCGGCACCGGCGACTGGAACGTGCCCGTCGGCGGCATGGGCGCGCTCACCGGCGCGCTCGCGGCGGCGGCACGTGCGGCCGGAGCCGAGCTCGCCACCGACCACGAGGCCACCCGCATCGCCACGGACGGCACGACCGCCGAGGTCACCTACCGGGCGGCCGACCGCGAAGCCACCGTCGCCGCCCGGCACGTCCTGGTCAACGCCTCGCCGCAGGAACTCGCCGCCCTGCTCGGTGACACACCGCCCGCCCCGGCCGAAGGCGCCCAGCTCAAGGTCAACATGCTCCTCGAAAGGCTGCCGCGGCTGCGCGACACCTCGGTCGACCCGTACGAGGCCTTCGCCGGGACCTTCCACATCGCGGAGGGCTATGGGGAGTTGGCGGCCGCGTACGCCCAGGCAGCGGCCGGTGAGCTGCCCGCCGCGCCGCCGTCGGAGATCTACTGCCACTCCCTGACGGACCCCAGCATCCTCGCCCCCGACCTCGTGGAGCGCGGCTGCCAGACCCTCACCCTGTTCGGGCTGCACACCCCCGCCCGGCTGTTCGGGCAGGACAACGACGCGGTGCGGGACGAGCTGCTGAAGTCGACGCTGGCCCAGCTGGACGCCCACCTGGCCGAGCCGATCGCCGACTGTCTGGCCACCGACGCCGAAGGGCGCCCGTGCATCGAGGCGAAGACCCCGCTCGACCTGGAACGGGATCTTCGCCTGCCCGGCGGCAACATCTTCCACCGGGACCTCGCCTTCCCCTACGCCCAGGACGGCACCGGCCCCTGGGGCGTGGAGACGCGGCACGCGAACGTCCTGCTGTGCGGCGCGGGCGCGGTGCGCGGCGGCGGGGTCAGCGGTGTCCCCGGGCACAACGCAGCCATGGCCGCGATGGGCGAATAGCCGCTGGTGGACTGGTGTACGGTCATGTGTCGTTGTCGTCAGGGGTGCGAGGCAGGAGAGGGGTGGCGTCACGATGGCCGCTCGCCGCGCGCAGGGTGCGCCGACCTTCACCGAGCAGGCACGGCGCAGCCAGCTCATCGAGTGCACGATCGACCTGATCTCCACCAAGGGCCATCCGGCGACGTCCCTCGCGGCGATCGCGGAGCGGGCGGGCCTGTCCAAGGCCGCCGTCCTCTACCACTTCTCGTCCAAGGACAACCTCACCCGGGCGGCGCTGGAGCACGTCCTCGCGGAGTTCACGGCGTACGTCAATGAGCGCGTGGCCGCCGAGCCCGACCCGCGCGCGGCCGTCGTCGCCTACGTACGCGCGATGATCGGCTACCAGCAGGCGAACCGCCGCCACGTGCGCGTGATCACCGAGATGCTCCTCGACGACGAGGGCGGCACCCGGCTCAAGACGCCGGGCGGCCACGACACGGCGGGCCGCTGGAACGCCCTGGCCGACCTCCTCGCCGCAGGGCAGCAGGCCGGACAGTTCAGGGAGTTCGACCCCGCCACCGTGGCCCTCGCCATCGGCGGCTCGATCGACGGCGTGGTCGCGCACTGGCTCGCCCACCCCGAACTCGACCTGGACGCGGCAGCGAACGAGCTGGAGACGTTCACGCTGTACGCGATCGAGCGACGCGGCTGAGCGCTGGGCCCTACCGCCGGGCGAACTCCGGCGCGTGCTCGGGACGTACGCCCACACCGCCCAGATATCCCGTCACGGTGCGCAGCGCGGGAACCCTCCGCAGCATCCGCAGCGGCACCGGAAGGCGGTCACCCCGGAGCGTGCCGTCCGGGTCGGTGTAGTGGACGCCGGTCACCCGGCCGCCCTCGTCGGTGCGCAGGCCGGTGACCTCGGTCCGCATGCGCAGCGTGAACGACGGCTCCTGCGCCGCGGCGCCCGCGAGCAGATCGAGGAAGTCCCACTGCGGGACCATCGCGATGTACTTGTGCCGGCCGGGGATGTGCCGCAGATCGCCCGCGACGACGGTGGTCCCGTCGATGCGCATCCGCATCTCCCGCAGCTTGCGGGCGGGCAGCCGGGCGAACCGTTCGCCGAGGCCGAGCTCGTCGAGCAGCCGGAGCGTCGACGGGTGGACGGTGTCCCCCCGGAAGTCACGCAGGAAGTCCCCGTGCTTCTCCAGGACGGTGACCTCGACACCGGCCCTTGCGAGCAGCAATCCGAGCATCATTCCGGCCGGCCCGCCGCCCACCACACAGCACGTCGTGCGTTCCATGCTTGCGCCCTCCCTCGTCGCGTGCGGCCACTCTAACCGATCGGTCAGATATTTGACCGATCGGTTAGAAGTCGCGTCGCGTCCGGGAGTTGGGGCTGTTCCTCGGTTTCGCTTCCTCAGTCGGCCGATGCGGCCCAGCCCACCGCCTCGATGCGCGCGGCGTCGGCCGGCCGCGCCTCGTCGAAGGCCGTGCGGTCGCCGTCCTCGACCCGCAGCCCGTCGGCATACGCGCCGCGCCCCACGTACAGCTGGTCCGTCGTGTACCGCCAGCGCAGCCGCACCTGCTCGCCCTGCCAGCCGGCGAGGTCCGCGGTGAGGCGGTGCCAGACGCGGCCGGACCAGCCGGTGGCCGTGCCGTAGGGGTGCGGGAGCGGGTCCGCGCCTTCGTGCGCGGTGGTGAAGGGCACCGCCTGCCAGGTGCTGCCGTCGTCGCGCGACGCCTCAAGGCGCAGCAGGTCGGAGCCGGGCTCGGTGTCCCACCACAGCGCGCAGCGCAGCCGCGCCCGGTCGGTGGTGAGCCTGAGCGGCGGCAGGGAGAGCGTGGCCGATGTCGCGTTCGCCATGCCGGAGAACCAGGCGGTGCGGCCGCGCGCGGGGCGTACCGGGACGGCGCGTGCCATGCGGTTCGCGGCGGCCACTCTGGGGGCCGAGCCCGAGCGCCAACTGCGTACCGGGTGAACGGAGTTGCCGAGTACGACGAGGAAGGAGTCGGTCGTCGGGTCGAGGACGAGCGAGGTGCCCGTGAATCCGGTGTGGCCCGCGGTGCGCGGGGTTGCCATCGCGCCCATGTACCAGTGCTGGTAGAGCTCGAAGCCGAGGCCGTGCTCGTCGCCGGGGAAGGTGGTGTTGAAGTCGGTGAACATCAGCTTCACGGACTCGGCGGTGAGGATGCGGGAGCGGCCGTAGGCCCCGCCGTTGAGCAGCGTACGGCCGAGAATCGCGAGGTCCCAGGCGCAGGAGAAGACGCCCGCGTGTCCGGCGACGCCGCCGAAGCCGAAGGCGTTCTCGTCGTGCACCTCGCCCCAGACGAGCCCGCGGTCGAGGCCCGACCAGGGCAGTCGGGCGTCCTCGGTGGCGGCGATCTTCGGCTGCCAGGAGGCGGGCGGGTTGTAGCGAGTGCGGTGCATCCCGAGTGGAGCAGTGATCTCGTCGTGGAGCAGTGCATCCAGCTGACGACCCGTGATCTCTTCCAGGACCAGCTGCAGCGAGATCAGATTCAGGTCCGAGTAGAGGTACTTGGTGCCCGGCGGGTTCAGCGGTGCCTCGTTCCAGATGAGGCGCAGCTGTCCCTCGCGGGTGGGCTCCTTGTAGAGGGGGATCCAGGCGCGGAACCCCGAGGTGTGCGTGAGCAGTTGGCGGACGGTGATGTCCTGCTTGCCCGCGCCCCCGAAGTCGGGGAGGTACGAGGCGACCTTCGCCTCCAGTTCAAGACGGCCCCGCTCGATCTGCTGCACCGCCAGCAGTGAGGTGAACAGCTTGGAGACGGAGGCGAGATCGAAGACCGTGTCCTTCGCCATGGCGATCTGCCGGTCGGCGGGGAGCTCGACGCCGGTGTCGGTCTTCTCGTCGTACGCCGAGTAGCGCACCGCCTTGCCGATGGGCTGGTGCAGGGCGACGGTGCCGCCGCGGCCCGCGAGCAGGACGGCGCCCGCGTACCACGGGTGCTTGGGGGAGGGGTCGAGGAACCGCTCGGCGTCGACGGCCAGTTGCCGCAGATGCCCGGCGAGCAGCCCGGCCCGCTCGGGGGTGCCGGGGCGCAGCGTCGGATGCCCGCTGCTGCCGCTGGTTGCCGCCGCCGCGGGCCCCGCCGGGAACGGCACCAGGGCGAGGGCCCCGCCCAAGGCCAGGGCCCTCGTGCCCAGTTGGCGCCGGCTCAGCCCGCCGCCCGTTCTGTCCGCCGACCCGCCGACCTCGGCCATGTCCGTGCCCCCTCCTGAATCGCTCTAGAGCTGAGCTCCTGTACTGAAACTATCTTTCGAGATCGCCAGAGACTGCTGAAACTTTCATGTCAGGGTCGAGCCCTGTCAACCATGGGTGCAGAGCAAGAATCTGACACTGCATCAGAAAATCTCTTCCGTCGTCCGCACCGCTGCGGCATCCTGCGCCCATGCAGACAGAGCTGAGCAGGAAACTGGGAGTCGAGCACGCCATCTTCGGCTTCACGCCCTTCCCGGCGGTGGCGGCCGCCATCAGCAGGGCGGGCGGATTCGGTGTGCTCGGCGCGGTCCGCTACACGGCACCCGACGAGCTGGCCCGCGACCTCGACTGGATGCAGGAGCACGTCGGCGACCGGCCCTACGGCCTCGATGTCGTGATGCCCGCGAAGAAGGTCGAGGGGGTGACGGAGGCCGACGTGGAGGCGATGATCCCCGAAGGCCACCGGCAGTTCGTCAAGGACACCCTCGGCAAGTACGGCGTACCCGAACTCGCGGAAGGCGAGGCGTCCGGCTGGCGCATCACCGGCTGGATGGAGCAGGTCGCACGCAACCAGCTCGACGTCGCCTTCGACTATCCGATCAAGCTGCTCGCCAACGCGCTCGGCTCACCGCCCGCCGACGTGATCCGGCGCGCCCACGACCACGACGTACTCGTCGCGGCGCTCGCCGGCAGCGCCCGGCACGCGCGCAAGCACGCGGACGCGGGCATCGACATCGTCGTCGCGCAGGGCTACGAGGCGGGCGGCCACACCGGCGAGATCGCCTCGATGGTGCTCACCCCGGAGGCCGTCGATGCCGTGGCGCCGCTGCCGGTGCTCGCGGCGGGCGGCATCGGCAGCGGGGAGCAGATCGCCGCCGCGTTCGCGCTCGGCGCGCAAGGGGTGTGGCTCGGCTCCCTCTGGCTCACCACGACCGAGGCCGACCTGCACTCCACGGCGCTCACCCAGAAACTCCTGGCGGCCGGTTCGGGCGACACGGTCCGCTCACGTGCACTGACCGGCAAGCCCGCACGCCAGCTGCGCACTGACTGGACCGACGCCTGGGACGACCCGGAGGGACCCGGCACCCTGCCCATGCCGCTGCAGGGCCTGCTTGTCGCCGAGGCCGTCTCGCGCATTCAGAAGTACGAGGTCCAACCGCTGCTCGGCACGCCCGTCGGGCAGATCGTCGGCCGGATGAACAGCGAACGCAGCGTCCAGGCCGTCTTCGACGATCTGACCCGCGGCTTCGAGCAGGCCATCGACCGCGTGAACCGCATCGCCGGACGCGAGTAGGCGCTTCGCTGGATCAACCGTGCAGAACCTGCGGGCCGTCCGTGGCTGGTCGCTCCCCCAAGTTCTCGACTTCGCTCGAACAGGGGGGACCCCCTTCGCGGCGGAGCCGCATATGTCACTGCCCCGCGCCCCTTCCGGGGCGCGGTACCGCACCGCACTTCACCGAGTCCGCTTGGACACGAGACGGAGGAGAGGCCCCCATGACCAGCACGCCCCCCAACGGCTTCTGGGCGCAGGCCGCGGCGGACCCGGACCGCATCATGCTGATCGCACCCGACGGAGCGGAGTGGACAGCCCGCCGCCTGCACACGGCGGTCAACCAGCTCGTCCACGGACTGCGCGCCGCGGGACTCGAGCGCGGTGACGCGTTCGCCGTCGTCCTTCCCAACGGCGTCGAGTTCCTCACCGCGTACCTGGCGGCCTCCCAGGCCGGCCTCTATCTCGTCCCCGTCAACCACCATCTCGTCGGCCCCGAGATCGCCTGGATCGTCGCCGACTCGGGCGCGAAGGTGCTCATCGCCCACGAGCGGTTCGCTGACGCGGCGACCGCGGCCGCCGACGAGGCGAAGCTCCCGGCCGCCCATCGCTACGCGGTGGGCGAGGTGCCCGGCTTCCGCCCGTACGCCGAACTCCTCGAAGGACAGCCCGAGTCGGCGCCCGACGACCGCACCCTCGGCTGGGTCATGAACTACACGTCCGGTACGACGGGACGCCCGCGCGGCATCCGCCGCCCGCTGTCCGGGAAGCTCCCCGAGGAGTCGTACCTCGGCGGCTTCCTCGGCATCTTCGGGGTGAAGCCCTTCGACGGCAATGTGCACCTGGTCTGCTCGCCGCTCTACCACACGGCGGTCCTCCAATTCGCGGGCGCCGCCCTGCACATCGGCCACCCGCTGGTCCTGATGGACAAGTGGACGCCCGAGGAGATGCTCCGCCTCATCGACACGCACAAGTGCACGCACACCCACATGGTGCCGACCCAGTTCCACCGGCTCCTGGCGCTGCCGGACGCCACGAAGGCGGCGTACGACGTGTCGTCGATGCGGCACGCCATCCACGGCGCCGCGCCCTGCCCCGACCACGTCAAACGGGCGATGATCGAGTGGTGGGGCGAGTGCGTCGAGGAGTACTACGCGGCCAGCGAGGGCGGCGGCGCCTTCGCCACCGCCCAGGACTGGCTGAAGCGGCCCGGCACGGTCGGCAAGGCCTGGCCGATCAGCGAACTGGCGGTCTTCGACGACGACGGCAACCGGTTGCCGCCCGGTGAACTCGGCACCGTCTACATGAAGATGAGCACCGGCGGCTTCTCGTACCACAAGGACGAGTCGAAGACGAAGAAGAACCGCATCGGCGACTTCTTCACCGTGGGCGACCTCGGCCTCCTGGACGAGGACGGCTATCTCTACCTCCGCGACCGCAAGATCGACATGATCATCTCGGGCGGCGTCAACATCTACCCCGCCGAGATCGAGTCCGCACTGCTCACCCACCCCGCCGTCGCGGACGCCGCGGCATTCGGCATCCCGCACGACGAGTGGGGCGAGCAGGTGAAGGCGGTCGTGGAAGTCGCAGAGGGCCACACTGCGGGCGACACACTGGCGGCCGAGATCCTCGCCCACTGCGAACGCCAACTGGCGGGCTACAAGCGCCCGAAGAGCGTCGACTTCATCGAAGCGATGCCACGCGACCCGAACGGCAAGCTGTACAAGCGGCGATTGCGGGAGCCGTACTGGGAGGGGCGGGAACGCGCGCTCTGAGGCGCGCCCCGAAGGGGCGCGGGGAACTGCGCGACAAGCCACGGCACACCCGCAGCCGAGCGACGGCACCTCGCGGAGCGCCTAGCCGCGACGGCCGTACAGCGCTGGCAGGAGCTGTTCCTCCTCATAGGCGAAGTGCTCCTCAAGCCCCGCCGCGAGCCGGTCGAGTTCGCCGACCAAGTCGGGGGCCGCTTCCGGATCGGCGATGAGCGCCTCCAGTTCGGTCAGCGCCCGCGCGACCGCCTCGTGCTCATCGCGGAGCCTGGCGATCCCCGGGGCCAACTCCGGGAACTGCCGCTCCAGGTCGGTGAAGGCGCCGTCCTCGTTGGTGTGGTGTTCGTGGAGCGCGCCGCAGAGGGTGAGGCAGTGCCGGGCGAGCTGCTGCCCGAGGGAGAGCGCGGGGCGTGCCGTCGCGTCCTGCTCGGCAGCTTCCTTGCGCAACGCGGCGAGCTCGCCGCGCAGCTCGCCGTGGACGCGGACCAGGTGGTCGGCGATCGCCCGGTGCCGCGTGGGGTCGGCCGCGCTGAGGCGGTGCAGCGCGACGACGGGGATGGTGCGGTCCGTGCCCTCCTGGTAGGCGGCGAACGCCGGGTCGCGCTCGCACTGCGCCGCGAACTGGCGGTCGCGCTCCGCCCCTTGGAGAATTTCGGCCGTGGCAGGGTAGCCGTCGATGCCGCCGTCGCCGTCGCCGATCTCCACGGTGAGCAGAGGGTTGGCGAGGAGGTTGTGGTACCAGTCGGGATTCTTGTCGCCGCCGCCGTTGGAGGCGAAGACGAGGAGCCGGTCGCCGTCACGCGCGTACACGGCGGGATTGCTCCGGGGCTGCCCGCTGCGGGCGCCGGTGGTGGTCAGGAGGACGAGCGGGGCGCCGGCGAACATGCCGCCGACCTGGCCGCCGTTGGCCCGGAACTCGGCCATGAGCTGTCGGTTGAACTCGGCGGGGGAGGGGAGCTGCGCGGGCTGTTCAGGCTCTTCGGGCATGGCTGTGTACCCCTTCGATAGCATCGGCATCGCAGGTGCGTTTGCTTTGAAAGCGAAGTAGCTTTGACATCAAAGCTATTGAGGAGGGTGACGAGTGTCAACCGGCGACCAGACCGGTCCGGAGGTCGACGACGCCGTCCGGACCCTGCTCCTGCTGATGCCGCGCATGGTCGGACGCGTGAAGCGGATCAAGATCCCCGAAGAGCTGCAGTCGCTGGCGCTCGCGCCCCGCCATCTCTCGCTCCTCGCCTATCTGCTCTTCGACGGCCCGATGAGCGTCAATGAACTGGCCGCCCGCCTGGAGGTCGCACCGACGACCGTGAGCCTGATGGTCGGCGAGCTGAGCCGTAAGGGAGTCCTGGAGCGGCAGGAGGACCCGGCCGACCGCAGGCGCAAGATCGTCGACATCGCCGATGCGCACCGCCCCTCGATCGATGGCTGGCTGGGCCGGGGTGCGGTCGCCTGGCGCAAGGCGCTCGCACCGCTGACGGCGGCCGAGCGGAAGCTGTTCATCGACACGCTCACGGCGTACGAGGACGGCCTCGCCGACGGCTGAGCCTGTCTCTTGACCTCTGGTGACCTTCTGGTGACCTCTGGCCTCGAACGGGGTGTCTGCCTCCAGGTCGACCACCTGCCCGGCGGCCAGGATCCGCTGCCCTCAACACCCGGACCAGGGAGGCCAGTCGGGCCGAGGAACGGCCATCTCACCACCGGCGTGCCGCCAGGGCTCGGACGGTTGTCAGTGCCCGTTGCTACGTTCAAGGCTTTCGGGTCACTCACGCCAAGGAGCATCAGATGGGATCTCAACTCAACCCGTGCCTCGCCTTCAACGGGAACGCACGGCAGGCGATCGAGTTCTATCAGGACGTCCTCGGCGGCCGGCTGGATATGGGCACCTACGCCGAATACGGCTCGCCGGACGTGCCTCACCCCGACAAGATCATGCACGCCACGCTCCGCACCCCGGACGGCTACACGCTGATGGCGTGGGACGTCAGGGAAGAGATGCCCCACACCCCAGGCAACAACGTCGCGGTCTTCCTCGACGGCGACGACGCCAAACTCCGCGGCTACTTCGAGAGGCTGTCCGCCGGCGGTACCGTGACGCTGCCCCTGGAGAAGCAGTCATGGGGTGACGAGGCCGGCTCGCTCGTCGACCGGTTCGGGATCACCTGGATGGTCAACATCACCCAGCAGCCCCGATAGACCACGGGGCGGAAAGGCCGCTCGCGCGGTGCTAAACGCTTTTGCCGTGGCCGGGGATGTACGGGCATGGACGTCTTCACATTCCCGTTGCGTGGATGGGCAGTTGAGTGGGTCGGCCTCGGCCTGCACATGTTGCCCTGGCCGGCCTGCGGTGTCTTGCTCGTCACCGCGGCGGCCCGGATCCTTGCCGAGAGGTCACGCCGCAAGAGATGGGAGCCCATCGTCGCGCGGGGCGTCTCGGGCGCCGCCTGGTCCTTCAGGACGTGCCTCGGGACCTGGAGAGGCTCCTCGTGGCGACCCGCCTCAACCGCGTTCTGCAGATGGAGAGTTCCGTCACCGAAGGCGACGGGTCACCTCATCCCGCGCTCGGCCTTTGCGAAGACACGGCCGGCCGCTACCGCTGAGCACGACAGAGCCGGGCCGCACCACGCCGCAGACGCGATGTGACCCGGCTCCGGTCGGCGAGGCGGTCTCAGCGGCGCTCGCGCACCTTCACCACCTTCAGCTTCGGGTCGCTCAGGATGTCCTTCTCGCAGAAGCGCGAGGTGACCCAGCGCTCATCCGCGTACAGCCGCGTCTGATCGCTGTAATGCGGCGAGTTGGGGTTCGACGACTGCGCGTACGTCAGGAGCGTGCGGGCCTCGGGGCAGCGGCCCTTGTTCCAGCCCACCGCCTGGATGTGGCTCGATCCGTGCGCGACCTCGGTGTAGCCGCCGGACTCCGCGTCCCAGACCGGCTCGACCTTGTTCCATACGCCGATGGATTCCGTGCCGCCGTGGATCGGGATGCGCTGTCCGCCGCGTACGACGAACTGGTTCTGCCCCAGCGGCGCGTCGACCGCGATCCCCGCCTCATTCAGCTCGGTCACCGCGTCGGCGAGCGCGGTCGCGAAGCCCGGCGCGGCCGTGTTGAGGGTGTTCGGGGTGCGCACCGGGTCGGCGGCCGAGAACGGCACCTTCCACAGCTGGGCGTTCGGCACGGTGGCCGTCAGCTTGCGCCAGAACCGGTCGAAGAGCAGCGCGCCCCTGCTGTCCGTGTTCATGGTGCGGTCCCAGGCCTTGAGGGCGTCGCAGGCCTTGCGTACGTCGACTGCCGCGCCGTCACCGTCCGTTGCTGTGCCTCCGGGCAGTGCCGCGCAGGCGCGTGCCGCGTCGCCGGCCGCCAGGTCACCGGCGGGCGCGCGGTTGGCGAACTGCTGCTCCTGGAGATCCTTGACCGTCAGGCCGCCCTTCGCGGCCATCGCCGAGACATCTTCGATCGCGCCGCGCGTGCGCAGGGAGCGCTGCGTGCCGATCGTCCCGAAGACCCGCTCGTAGCCGGTGATCGGCCGGTCCGCGTTGGTCAACCAGGCGCTGTCGTTGGAGTTCTCGGCGTACGGGGCGTCCTTGATGGTCGGCATCTTCGACGGGCCGAAGACACCCGGCTGGAGCGCGTCCTTGTCCGAGCCGAGCGCGCAGTCGCCGCGCGAGCCGTCGAGCACGGCCACACCCGACGCCGGATACGTCACCTTGCCCAGATCGGTTGAGCAGCGCTGGGCCAGGTCGTCGGTGATGCGGGGCAGCAACTGCGACTGGGTGAGCAGCGAGTGTCCCGCGCGGTCCGCGGCCACCGTGTTCACCCACGGGAGCCCCTGGGTCTCGCGCAGGGACTTCAGGATGCCGTCGGTGGAGCGGGCCTTGCCGAAGCCGAGGTCGGTGTCGTTGCCGCGCAGATTCACCGCGTTGGGGTCGTTCAGCGCGTACGCGGTCTTCGCCGTCCAGGGCAGCGGGAGCTGAGAGCCGAGCGCGGTGGTGACCGGGCCGTACCGGGTCCACCACTGGGTACGGGTCACCGGAGCGCCGTCCTTGACCGGCACCTCGACCGTCCGCTTCGTCATCTTCTCCGGCTTGCCGTCCACCAGATAGCTGGTCGGGTCGGCCGGATCGAGGGTCAGCTGGTGCAGATTGAGGGTCACGCCGGTCGCCACCGTGTGGCTCCACGCCACATCGCCGTTGAAGCCGATGTTGACCACGCTCGTGCCGAGCAGCGAGCCGCCCGAGACGTTCAGCTCGCCGGGGATGGTCTGCTGCGACTGCCAGAAGCGGCGGCCGCCCTGCCAGGGGTAGTGCGGATTGCCGAGCAGCAGGCCCTTGCCGTTCGCGGTGGTCTTCCCGCTGAACGCCACGGCGTTGGAGCCCATGTCGGCGTCGTCCGCCGAGAACATCTCGCGTGCGGCCTTCGCCGTGCGCTGCGGGTCGGGCGCGCCCCGGTCCGCGGTCTTCGTGGCCTTCGCTGTCTTCGCGGTCGGCGGCTGCGCGGCGGTGATGCCGTCGATGCCGCGCCCCTGGCCGCCGAGGACCTGGACCGCGAAGCCCTGCCGGGCCACGTCGAGGGAGGTGATCGGGCGCAGCCACTTGGCGCCCTTGCAGGCCGGGTCGGTGACGCGGTTCTGCCTCAGCCAGGCGTTGTAGCCCGCCGCGAAGCCGCGCATCAGCTTCTTCGACGCGGCGCTCGGCCCGGCGGGGGCGGGCTGCTTGAGGAGCTTCTCGACCGTGCGCGTGTCGCGGACACCGCCGAAGTAGAGGTCGCTGGAGAGGTTCGTGGTCGCCGAGGACAGCGAGCCGTCGGGCTTGCCGTCAGGGCCGAAGTGACGTGACCGTTCCCCGCGTACGGTCACATATCCCTCGGCGAGGGTGCACACCTGATCGGCGGCCTGCGCCCAGCCGGTGCCGAAGCCGAGGTTCTCGTAGTCCTTGGCGAGGATGTGCGGGATGCCGTACTGGGTGTAGCGGACGGTGGCGGAAAGGCCGCCGCCCGACGGGCGGGCGCCGCGCTCGTCGGCCACGCCGGCGGACGAGGGCAGGAGGGCCGTGGCGGTCAACAGGCTGATGCCGAGGGCCGTCAGGCGTCTGGTGCGGGTACGCATGGTGCCTCCCAACTGGTGTGGCGGGAAGGGGCGGTTGAGCGTACCAACCGGTATGTCGCTTGATCGAGCAGTCGAACCGGCCTTGTTCGCGACCCGCCCGGAGCCTTGACGTTCACGACCCGTCCGGAGCCTTGACCGCCGTGACGGGCGGGGCACAGGATCACGCCATGACGGGTGTACGCGGAAACACGGTCGACGGGGTCCTCCGGCGGAGCGCGCGGCGCGTGCCGGGGCGGGTGGCGCTGCGCTACGGCGAGCGCTCCTGGACGTACGCGGAACTGGACGACGCCGTATCCCGCGCGGCGCAGGTGCTGCGCGACGCGGGACTCGGCCACGGGGACCGCGTAGGCGCCTACGCCCACAACTCCGACGCCTATCTCATCGGCTTCCTCGCCTGCTCGCGGGCGGGCCTGGTCCATGTGCCGGTCAACCAGAACCTCGTCGGCGACGACCTGGCGTACATCGTGGGCCAGTCGGGCAGCTCCCTCGTCCTCGCCGACCCGGACATCGCGCCGCGCCTTCCCGGCGACGTCCGCGTCATCGCCCTGCGCGACGCGGACGACTCCCTGCTCGCACGGCTCGCGTCAGCACCGGCGTACGACGGGGACGAGCCCGGGACGGACGACTTGGCGCAGCTGCTCTATACGTCCGGCACAACGGCCCTCCCCAAGGGCGCGATGATGACCCACCGCGCCTTGGTGCACGAATACGTCAGCGCCATCACCGCCCTTGACCTCAAGGAGACGGACAAGCCCGTCCACTCGCTGCCGCTGTACCACTCGGCGCAGATGCACGTCTTCCTGCTGCCCTACCTCGCGGTGGGCGCCGAGAACACCGTCCTCGACGCACCCGCCGCCGAGCCGATCTTCGACCTGGTCGAGGCGGGCCGCGCCGACAGCCTCTTCGCGCCGCCCACGGTGTGGATCGGCCTGTCGAACCACCCCGGCTTCGCGACGCGCGACCTCGGCGGCCTGCGCAAGGCCTACTACGGGGCGTCGATCATGCCCGTACCCGTCCTCGAACGGCTGCGCGAACGGCTCCCGTCGCTCGGCTTCTACAACTGCTTCGGGCAGAGCGAGATCGGCCCGCTGGCCACGGTCCTCGGGCCCGACGAGCACGAGGGGCGGATGGACTCCTGCGGGCGGCCCGTCCTCTTCGTCGAGGCACGCGTCGTGGACGAGCGCGGCCAGGAGGTGCCCGACGGCACACAGGGCGAAGTCGTCTACCGCTCCCCGCAGTTGTGCGAGGGCTACTGGGACAAGCCCGAGGAGACCAAGGAGGCGTTCCGCGACGGATGGTTCCACTCCGGGGACCTGGCCGTGCGGGACGAGGAGGGCTACTTCACGGTCGTCGACCGGGTGAAGGACGTCATCAACTCAGGCGGTGTCCTCGTCGCTTCCCGCCAGGTCGAGGACGCGCTCTACACCCACGAACGGGTCGCCGAGACCGCCGTGATCGGCCTGCCGGACGAGCGCTGGATCGAGGCGGTCACCGCCGTCGTCGTACGCAGTGGTGAGGTCACCGAGGCCGAACTCATCGCCCACGCACGCGAGAAGCTCGCCCACTTCAAGGCACCCAAGCGGATCCTGTTCGTGGACGAGCTGCCGCGCAACGCGAGCGGAAAGATCCTCAAGCGGGAGCTGCGGGACCGGTTCAGCGACGCGTCCTAGGCGCTAAGCGCTCCGCGGGAAGTGAACGAGGTGCCGTCGCTGGTCTGCGGCTGTGTTGTGGCTGGTCGCGCCCACGCGGCGGAGCCGCACATGTCACAGCCCCGCGCCCCTTCGGGGCGCTGCCGATCCGCAGCGGACTTCGACAAGACCGCTTAGTTGTCCCGCAGATCCACGATCCGCTTGAACTTGCCCACCGACCGCTCCACCGTCTCCGGGTCGACGATCTCTACCGTCACCGAGACGCCGATGCCGTCCTTCACCGCCGTCGCGATCTCCCGGGCCGCCTCGTCGCGGCGCTCGGGCGTCGTGTCCGCGCGGGACTCGGCGCGGACCGTCAGGGCGTCCATCCGGCCCTCGCGGGTCAGGCGCAGCTGGAAGTACGGGGCGACGCCCGGTGTGCGCAGGACGATCTCCTCGATCTGGGTGGGGAAGAGGTTCACGCCGCGCAGGATCACCATGTCGTCCGTGCGGCCCGTGACCTTCTCCATCCGGCGGAAGTTCCGCGCCGTACCGGGCAGGAGACGGGTCAGGTCGCGGGTGCGGTAGCGGATGACGGGCATGGCCTCCTTGGTGAGGGACGTGAAGACCAACTCGCCGCGCTCGCCGTCCGGGAGGACCTCGCCGGTGATCGGATCCACCACCTCCGGATAGAAGTGGTCCTCCCAGATGTGCAGGCCGTCCTTGGTCTCCACGCACTCCTGGGCGACGCCGGGGCCGATGACCTCGGAGAGGCCGTATATGTCGACCGCGTCGATCGCGAACCGCTCCTCGATCTCGCGGCGCATCTCCTCTGTCCACGGCTCGGCGCCGAAGATGCCGACCTTGAGGGACGTCGTGCGCGGGTCGACGCCCTGGCGCTCGAACTCCTCAAGGAGCGTCAGCATGTACGACGGGGTCACCATGATGATCTCGGGGCGGAAGTCCTGGATCAGCTGGACCTGACGTGCCGTCATGCCGCCGGAGGCGGGAATCACCGTACAGCCGAGCCGCTCCGCGCCGTAGTGCGCGCCGAGCCCGCCGGTGAACAGGCCGTAGCCGTACGCCACATGGACCTTGTGACCGGGGCGGCCGCCCGCCGCGCGGATCGAGCGGGCCACCACGTCCGCCCACATCGACAGGTCCTGCTCGGTGTAGCCGACGACCGTCGGCCGGCCCGTGGTGCCGCTCGACGCGTGCAGGCGGCGGACCTCGGACTGCTCCACCGCGAACATCCCGAACGGGTAGTTGTCGCGCAGGTCGGTCTTGGCCGTGAACGGGAAGCGGGCCAGGTCGGCGAGCGTACGGCAGTCGTCGGGGCGGAGCCCCGCCTTGTCGAACGCCGCCCGGTAGAAGGGCACGTTCTCGTACGCGTGCAGCAAGGTGTCCTGCAGGCGCTCCAGCTGCAGCGCCTCGAGCTCCTCGCGCCCGAGGCGCTCCGCCGCGTCCAGCATGGCCGTCATATGGAGTTTCTCCCGTCCCAAACGGGCGACCGATCATTCGGTCGTGGATCTTCTGTCGTGGTCAGTAATCCAGTCGCGGGGGCGGCCGTCAAGAGATCGCACACGACGGCTTCCCGCGTCGCCCTTCCCGCGGTGTGAGCTGCGTGGACGGCTTTTGCCGGGGGCAGCTGCACCCGGGGGCCGCGGGCCCTGCCGCGCGCGCCGCGGGGACGTACGATTGCGGCCACCCGGCACGATCAACACGGCCGTTTCCAGGGGGACATCCCGTGCAGCGCAGCACCTCGTCCGCAGTCCGCTTCCTGACCGCCGGCGCTCTCGCGGCCGTACTGCTTGGAGGAGCCGGTGCCGGGCAGGCCGCCGCCACTCCCACCGCCGTCCCCGCTCAGCGGACCGCCCTCGCGCACGGCACGCCGTACGACCTGCTCCGTCCGCTCGCCGACCTCTCCGCCCAGCGGCTTGCCACCGCTGACCTCGTCGCGGCCGCGAAGTACGGCACGGACAGCCCCATCGACGACCCGGCCCGCGAGAAGCAGGTCCTCGACGACGTCGCACGGCAGGCGCGGGAGGTGGGTGCCGACCCCAAGGTGACGGTGCGGATCTTCCGCGATCAGATCGAGGCGAACAAGGTGGTGCAGCGCGCGCTGCACCACCGGTGGGACGCCGACCCGTCCCAGGCGCCGACCGAGCGGCCGGACCTCGCGGAGGTCCGCAAGGAGATCAACCGCGTGAACGGCGAACTCGTCCGCGCCGTCGCCGCATCGCCGTCCGCGCGCACGGCCCCCTACTGCGGCGGACTGCTGACCGCGGCGGCCGTGCACGTACGGCACGACCGACAGCTCGACGCGCTGCACACCATCGCCTTGGAGCGGGCGCTTCGGTCCGTCTGCGGGGCTTAGACGGCGGTCGGTGCGACACCTGAATGAGTGTCAGCGCGGGGCATTGCCTGCATGTGCAGCCTGCCGGGCCGCAAGGCCAACCCCAGGGCGGGGCGGACCTGTTGTTGTCCTGGCAGGTGTGCCAGGCGCCATCGGGCGGTGATGGTCGCGAGGGCAAGGACGGCCTCGGTCACCGCGAAGTCGTCGCCGATGCATTTGCGGGCTCCGGCGGCGAAGGGGAGGAGGGCGTGGCGGGGTGGTTGAGGGCGCTTGGGGTCCCAGCGGTCGGGGTCGAAGGTTTCGGAGTTGTCGTAGAGGTCCGGCCGGTGGTGGATGAGGTAGGGGCTGTAGGCGACGCAGCTCCCGGCGGGCAGCAGGTGCCCGCCCAGGCGGGTGTCGGCGGTGACGGTGCGAGTGAAGATCCAGCCCGGCGGTCGGAGCCGGAGGGTTTCGGTGACGATGCGGTGCGTCAGTTCCAGGCGCGGCAGATCGGCGTGGGTGGCCCTGGCTCCGTCCAGGACGGCATCGACCTCGGCGTGCAGCCGCTGCGCCATCTGGGGGTGCCGGGCCAGCAGGTCGAGGGCCCAGGCCAGGAGGGCGGCCGTGGTCTCCGTACCGGCGAGGAAGAAGGTGACGATCGTGTCGCTGATCTCCGCGTCGGTCATGCGGGGACTGTCGTCTTCGGGGTCATGGGCCGCGATCAGGGCCGACAGCAAGTCGTCGTGGTCGACGCCCTCGGCGCGGCGCTGGGCGATGATCTGGTCGAAGGCGTCACGCAGGCGGGTGCGCGCGTGCACGTGGGAGCGGTTGCCCGAGGTGGGGAGCCGGTCCAGCGGGGGGACCATGAACATGCGCTGGTAGAAGCCGTCGAAGAAGGTCTTTACGTCGTTGAGGACCGGGCCGAGTTCGCCGGGGGGCAGCGCACCGGAGAACAGGGTGGCGGCCGTGATCTTGGATGTGATCGTCATCATCTCGGTGGGCACGTCCAGGACCTGTCCGGCACGCCAGGAGCCGGTCACCTCCTCGACGCAGGCGCTCATGGCCTTTGTGTAGCCGGGGAACCGTTCCGGGCGGAAGGCGGGCTGGGCCAGCCGGCGCAGCCGCCGGTGCGCGCCGTGCGGACAGCTGGCAAGACCGTCATCACCCACAACTTCCCGTACGCGGTCGAAGACCGGGCCGCCCTTGTCGAAGACGCGGTCGTCGACCAAGGCCTGCCGGGTCAGTTCTGGATCGCAGATCACCACCAGGGTGAAGGGGCCGAGGCGGATGCGGACGAGTTCTCCGTGGGTGGGCAGGGAGTTGATGAACTCCAGCGGGTTCCGCAGCAGCGGAATCAGATGGCCGACGAGGGGCAGCGCCTTGGGCGCGATGGGGACCGAACGTAGGCTCGCCATTTCCACTCCGTGGTCTAGTGACCGGCTTCGGTGCTCTGCAGCCCGTAGCGGGGCGTATCCAATGACCATGTGTAGACGGGGTCGACCCAGTAGAAGATCGCCTGGGCGTGCTTCCTGACTTCCTCCGGCAGGGAGGCGTCCGAGCAGATCGAGGCAGCGGCGTTGGCGTTCTCGTAGCGCATGGCCGCGTTGAGGGTGAGCGAGCAGGAGAAGGCCATGTCCACGGGAATTCCGTATTCCTGGCAGATGACGCCGATGAGGCTGAGCCTTTCTCCCGATTCGGCCCCCACGTGGCAACTGTGCAGGTCGTTGTCGAGACCGACGAGGAGACTTCCCTGCTTCATGAGGTGAAGCAGTGGTTCGGGAAGCTCCTTCCCCGGCCCGACGAGGCCCGGCTGAAGCCTCTGTACCCACATGCCGAGGACGATCCCCGCCGTGCGCGTCCGGTGCCTCAAGTACCGGTCCAGGCTCGGGAGGGGTTCCCCGTTCTCCCACGCCTGCCGAGCCGTGTACTCGTGCAGGAAACCCAGCAGCAGGTCCGTGAAGCCGGGGAGCAGCGCGGCTCCGTCCGCCGCGACGATGTCGTCGCGCAGACTGGCCAGCGGCCTCAGGATGTCAGGCCCGTCGGACGGCACATGCCCCGTCTCCAGGGTTTCCCTCACGGGTTCCATGAGATGACCGACCGGCTGATCACTGCCGAGGTCGACGGTGTTCAGCCAGAACAGGATCATCTGCAGCTTCGCCAGCGGGAGCAGCACATTCCAGGGGGCTTGTGGGGCGAAAAGGCCCACCAGGTGCCCGGGGGTTGCCTGGGCCGCTATGTCGACATGAACCTTGCTCAATCCAAGGTTCGACGCCCAGGCGAGAATCGCGGACTCCAGTTGCTCGGTCTGCGGGTGGGCGGGGTATGTCTCACGTCCCTTTCCCAGGTGGGAGAGAATCCAGGGTTTCAGGGGACGATAGAAACCGGGGATGTCATCCTTCGTGTTGGAGTCAGGGAACAGAAGAGGCATCTGAGGGGGCATGCTGCAGTTCCTTCCTGCTCTACTTTCCGAAACGTCGCTGACGGGCGCCGTAGAAGGCCAGCGCGCAGTGCAGATCGGACTGGGTGAAGTCGGGCCACAGGACAGGGCAGAAATAGAGTTCCGAGAGGGCTGCCTGCCAGAGCATGAACCCGGAAAGACGTTGCTCGCCGGAGGTGCGGATCACCAGGTCCGGGTCGGGCAGCCCGCTGGTGGACAAGGCCTGGGCGAACGACCTCTCGGACACGGTGAAGCCGGCGGACTTGACCGCCTGGTGGGCCACCATGCGCGCTGCCGCGAGGATGTCCTCCCGGCCGCTGTAGCCGACTGCGAAGTTGATCTGAGGGCCCTGATTGCGACAGGTCCTGGTCTCCGCCTCGCGCAGCGAGGTTGCCAGAGAGCTGGGGAGCAGCCGGGGATCCCCGAGGTGACGCATTCTCCAGTGCCCGGCCGCCGCCAGCCGGTCGGTCAGGTCGGAGATGATGTCCAGGAGTTCGTGGAGCTCGGACGCGGCGCGATTGAGGTTGTCCGTCGAGAGCAGCCACCATGTGGTGGTCTCGATGCCTACGGCCTCACACCAGCGAACGGCCCGGAATACGTTGTCCGCGCCCTCCCGGTGGCCCTGCTCGACGGGGTGGCCATGGGCCTGCGCCCAACGGCGGTTCCCGTCCACTATGAAGGCGACGTGACGTGGCCCCCTGCCCGGGCCGAGGTTGCGGCGGTCGTCCCGTTGATGGGGGAGGTCGCGCGGGGGAGTACTCATCGGGCACTTCCTTATCGCCTGGGACCGGTGCATACACGGCCGATACGAATCCAGCGGGCTCAACGAGCAAGGAAATGGACGGGTCGATGGATGCGACGCAAGGACGGCTGCCGCCGCCCGGCCTGCCCTGAAGATCCTGGTCCGCTCCGCCGGGGTTGCCAAGGCGTGATCAGGGGCGCCTGAAAGTGCGCACGCCTCAATCGGAGGCCGCAGCGGCTTCCGCCGAGGGCGCTCAAGTCGCTCCTCAAAGCGCAGTGTTCTCTCCGCAAGACGCACGCGCCGACCCCGCCGGCCGGCGGGACCGGCCCGGCAGACCGCTCAGTGGTCGAGCGAGCCGATGAAGCGGTGCAACCGTGCGACGACCTGCCGCAGTACGTCGACGGAGCCCACGGTGTCCTCCGCGAGCTCCAGGGCGTGGTCCGCCGAGGGGAGATCCAGGACGTCGTGGTGCAGCGACTCGGCGACCTGGGCGTCCCACAGCGCGTCGGCGCTCCCGCCGACGAGGAGAGTCGGCGCCTTGGCCCGCCGGAGCGAGCGGGCCACCTGGTCGTACGTCAGGAGCGGGGTGAGCCAGGCGGCCGCGAGGTTCCGGTCCGCCGCGACGCCACAGGCGAGCGAGCCGAGGGACTTGCCGACGACGAGACGACAGGCCCCCTCCTCGGCGTCGACGGCCTCGGTGACCTGCCGCTCCACCCACGCGATCCGCTCGTCCAGGGTGAACTGCCGGAAGCTGTCGGGGATCTGCCACCACAGCTCCTGAACCGTCCAGCCGTGCTGGAGCAGCACGCCACGGGCGAAGTGCAGCAGCGGCCTCGCGGGCGAGTAGCCGACGCCCGGAACGATGACGGCGACGCGGTCACGGGCGCCGTCGAAGCGGGTGGGGACGGCGAAGGGCGAGGGATCGGGCATGGCCGAAGGCTACTGGGCGGGCGATACCGCGCGGGCGTTCAGGTGGCTCAGCCGCCCGCCGCCACCGCCTTCGCCCACCGGTAGTCCGCCTTGCCGCTGGGGGAGCGCTGGATGTGGTCGGCGAAGACCACGGCCCGGGGAATCTTGTAGCCGGCGAGTCGGGTGCGGCAGTGGGTCTGGACGGCTTCGAGGTCCAACGGGCCCGCGCCGTCGCGGAGTTGGACGACCGCGGCGACACGGTTGCCCCAGCGCTCGTCGGGCACCCCGGCGACCAGCGCGTCGTACACGTCCGGATGGGACTTCAGCGCCTGCTCGACCTCCTCCGGATACACCTTCTCGCCACCGGTGTTGATGCACTGCGAGCCCCGGCCGAGGACGGTGACGATGCCCTCGTCGTCCACGGTCGCCATGTCGCCGAGCAGCACCCACCGCTCGTCGCCCCGCTGGAAGAAGGTCTCGGCGGTTTTCTTGGGGTCGTTGTAGTAGCCGAGCGGCACATGGCCGCGCTGCGCGATGCGCCCCGGCTCGCCGACCGACACAGGGTCGTACGTCGCCGGATCCACCACCTGCGTACGGGCGTTGACCCGCAGCCGGAACCCCTTGTCGGGGCCCGAGTCGTCCGTCGCCGTGCCGTTGAAGCCGGACTCGGACGAGCCGAAGTTGTTCAGGAGCATCACGTTCGGGGCCAGGGCGGCGAACTGTGCCCGCACCGTCTCCGACATGATCGCGCCGGACGACGACACACTGAACATGGCCGAGAGATCCGTGCCCTTGCAGGGGCCGTTCAGCGCGTCTATCAGCGGCCGCAGCATCGCGTCGCCGACCAGCGACATGCTGGTGACCTTCTCCCGTTCGATCGTGCGCAGCACTTCCTCGGGAGCGAACTTGCGGTGGATGACCAGGCGTTGGCCGAAGTTGAAGCAGATGAACGCCGTCAGGGTCGACGTGCCGTGCATCAGCGGGGGAGTGGGGAAGAAGGTGATCCCGTCGCCGCCCGCGGCGACCCGCTCGGCCACCTCTTTGGGGCGCTCGACCGGCTCACCGGTGGGGGCGCCGCCGCCGAGTCCCGAGAAGAACAGGTCCTCCTGGCGCCACATCACCCCCTTGGGCATGCCGGTCGTGCCGCCGGTGTAGATGATGAACAGGTCGTCGGGCGACCGGTCGCCTGTGAAGCCCCGCTCCGGTGAGCCGGCCGCCTCCGCATCGGCGTACGACACCGCGTCGAGCGAGGGAGCTCCGGCGGGCGGGGTCCCCACCCGCACCAGATGCCGCAGCTTCTCCGTCCTCGGCAGTGCGGCCGCCACGCGCGCGGTGAACTCCCCGTCGAAGACGAGTGCCGCGAGATCCGCGTCGCGGTAGAGGTAGACCAACTCCTCTTCCACATAGCGGTAGTTGACGTTGACCGGGACGACCCGCGCCTTGAGGCAGGCGAGCACCGTCTGCAGGTACTCGATCCCGTTGTAGAGGTGCAGCCCCAGATGTTCGCCCGACTTGATGCCGCTGTCGATCAGATGGTGGGCGATGCGGTTGGCGGCGGCGTCGAGCTCGGCGTACGTCAGCCTGCGTTCCGCCCCCGTGCCGGGGTGATCGATGTACACGAGCGCCTCGCGGTCGGGGACCACGTCGACGACCGACTCGAACAGGTCGGCAAGGTTGTACTCCACCGCTCCTCCTGACCCCGGCGCCATCTCTTCTGGCTTCTGGCGGTCATCAGAGCAGAGGCGCCCACAACTGGGAAGGGTCCCCGTACAAGAAATCTGACTGACTGTCAGAAAACTATTGAACTGGCTCCCCGGCTACTGCAACCTGTTCCAGGTCCGAAGCCGACAGGTCGGTTGTCACGAGAGGGAGCACGGCTATGGGTGGGACGGAACATCTCGCTGTGCAGCGCGAAGGCGCCACACTGGTACTCACGCTCAACCGGCCCGAGGCGAAGAACGCGCTCTCGCTGCCGATGCTGGTGGGCCTCTACGACGGGTGGGTGGCCGCCGACGAGGACGACACGATCCGCTCGATCGTGCTCACCGGCTCGGGCGGCACGTTCTGCGCGGGCATGGACCTCAAGGCCCTCGCGGGCAAGGGGATGGAGGGCGAGCAGTACCGGGACCGGCTGAAGGCCGACCCCGATCTGCACTGGAAGGCGATGCTGCGCCACCACCGCCCCCGCAAACCCGTCATCGCCGCCGTCGAGGGCTACTGCGTCGCCGGCGGCACGGAGATCCTCCAGGGTACGGATATTCGTCTCGCGGGCGAGTCCGCCACGTTCGGGCTCTTCGAGGTCAGGCGCGGGCTCTTCCCGATCGGTGGCTCGACGGTCCGCCTTCCGCGGCAGATTCCGCGTACGCATGCGCTGGAGATGCTGCTCACGGGGCGGGCGTACTCGGCGGCCGAGGCCGCGTCGATCGGACTCATCGGCCAGGTCGTCCCGGACGGGAGCGCGTTGGAGAAGGCCCTCGCCGTCGCCGAGCAGATCAATGCGTGCGGGCCGCTTGCTGTGGAGGCGGTCAAGGCTTCGGTGTACGAGACCGCGGAGATGTCTGAGGCGGATGGTCTTGCGGCGGAGTTGAAGCGGGGGTGGCCGATCTTTGACACCGCCGATGCGAAGGAGGGCTCCAGAGCCTTTGCGGAGAAGCGGGACCCGGTGTTTCGGCGCGCCTAGGTCGCCCTTTGGCTGCGGGTCCGTTGTGGCTGGGCGCGCAGTTCCCCGCGCCCCTTCGGGGCGCCCCCGCAGCTGGATCGCGCCCTTTCAGGGCGCTCCCCCTCGCTTTCATCGCCTAGAAACGGAGTTTGCTGATGGCTACCGTCCCCTCACCGGAGGTTCTGCGCGCCCCCCTCGTCGTCGAGTTTCCGTTCACGCGGTCCCTCGGGCCCGTGCAGAGTGCCTTCCTCACCGGGCTGCGTGAGCGGGTCGTGCTCGGTGTGCGGTGCGGTGACGGGCGGACGCTCGTGCCGCCCGTCGAGTACGACCCCGTCACCGCCGAGGAGATACGCGACCTGGTGGAGGTCGCCCCGACCGGCACCGTCACCACCTGGGCCTGGAACCACGAGCCCCGCCGCGGCCAGCCCCTCGAAACGCCCTTCGCCTGGGTCCTGGTGAAGCTCGACGGCGCCGACACCGCGCTCCTGCACGCCCTGGATGCGCCCGGCCCGGACGCGGTGACGACCGGCATGCGCGTGCGGATCCGGTGGGCCGCCGAACGGAGCGGTGCCATCACCGACATCGCCTGCTTCGAGACGTACGAAGGGGAAGCGGGCGGTGTCCAAAGTGCCCCGCACGACGGGGTGTTCGGGGATCCCGTCACCGGGATCGTCGCGCCCGCACGTCTCGACTACACGTACTCGCCCGGCCGCGCCCAGAGCGACTACCTGGGCGCCCTCGCCGACCGGAAGGTCGTCGGCGAACGCTGCCCCTCCTGCCACAAGGTCTACGTACCGCCCCGAGGAGCCTGCCCCACCTGTGGCGTCGCCACGACGGAGGCGGTCGAGGTCGGGCCGCGCGGCACCGTCACCACGTACTGCATCGTCAACATCAAGGCGAAGAACCTCGACATCGAAGTGCCCTATGTCTACGCGCACATCGCGCTCGACGGCGCCGATCTCGCCCTGCACGCGCGCATCGCGGGGATTCCGTACGACCAGGTGCGGATGGGCCTGCGCGTCGAACCCGTGTGGAGCGACGGCGGCCGCTTCCCCGATCACTACCGGCCCACCGGTGAGCCGGACGCCGACTACGACACGTACAAGGAGCTGGTGTAGATGCCGTCCGTCATGCGGCCCGGCCGCGACATCGCCATCGTCGCCTTCGGGCAGACCGACCACCGGCGCTCCTCCGACGAGCTCTCCGAGGTGGAGATGCTCATGCCGGTCCTGCACCAGGTCCTCGACGCCACCGGCCTGAAGACCAGCGACATCGGCTTCACCTGCTCGGGGTCGTCCGACTATCTCGCGGGCCGCGCCTTTTCGTTCACGATGGCGCTCGACGGGGTGGGTGCCTGGCCGCCCATCTCCGAATCGCATGTCGAGATGGACGGGGCCTGGGCGCTGTACGAGGCGTGGACGAAGCTGCTCACCGGCGAGGCCGACACCGCGCTCGTGTACGCGTACGGCAAGTCGTCCCCCGGCTCGGTCCGCGACGTACTGACCCGCCAGCTCGACCCCTACTACGTGGCCCCGCTGTGGCCCGACTCGGTCGCGCTCGCCGCCCTCCAGGCGCAGGCCCTGATCGACGCGGGGGACACCGACGAGCCCGCGCTCGCCGGGGTGGCGTCACGCAGCCGCCGGGATGCCTCCGCCAACTCCCATGCCCAGCTGAGGGGTTCGGTGCCACAGGGCGAGTACGTCGTGCGTCCGCTGCGCACCGGCGACTGCCCGCCCGTCAGTGATGGGGCCGCCGCCGTGATCCTCGCCGCGGGGGACCGAGCCCGCGAACTGTGCGAGCGGCCCGCCTGGATCCGCGGGATCGACCACCGGATCGAGGCGCACAGCCTCGGCGTGCGCGATCTCACCGACTCGCCGTCCAGCAGGCTCGCCGCCGAGCGGGCCGGAGCCTTTGAACGGCCCGTGGACACCGCAGAGTTGCACGCACCGTTCACCGCGCAGGAAGTCGTCCTGCGCAAGGCCCTGAAGCTCGGCGACGACGTCACGGTCAACCCGTCCGGCGGCGCGCTCGCCGCCAACCCGGTGATGGCCGCGGGCCTGATCCGGCTCGGCGAGGCGGCCGCCCGCATCCACCGGGGCGCCTCGGACCGCGCGCTCGCCCACGCCACGTCCGGCCCCTGCCTGCAGCAGAACCTGGTCGCCGTCCTCGAAGGAGACGCCCGATGAACAAGGAGCCCGTGGCCGTCGTCGGGATCGGCCAGACCAAGCATGTCGCGGCACGGAGGGACGTGTCGATCGCCGGACTCGTCCGGGAGGCTGCCCAACGTGCCCTCGCGGACGCCGAGTTGACCTGGGCGGACATCGACGCCGTCGTCATCGGCAAGGCGCCCGACTTCTTCGAGGGCGTGATGATGCCCGAGCTGTACCTGGCCGACGCCCTCGGCGCGGTCGGCAAGCCGATGCTGCGCGTCCACACCGCGGGCTCGGTCGGCGGCTCCACCGCGCTCGTCGCCACGAACCTGGTCGCGGGCCGCGTCCACGGCACCGTACTGACCCTCGCCTTCGAGAAGCAGTCCGAATCCAACGCGATGTGGGGGCTCTCGCTGCCCATCCCCTTCCAGCAGCCGCTCCTCGCGGGCGCGGGCGGCTTCTTCGCCCCGCACGTACGCGCGTACATGCGACGCACCGGCGCCCCCGACACGGTCGGCTCGCTGGTGGCCTACAAGGACCGCCGCAACGCGCTCAAGAACCCGTACGCCCACCTCCACGAGCAGGGCATCACCCTGGAGAAGGTCCAGGCATCGCCCATGCTGTGGGACCCGATCCGCTACTCCGAGACCTGCCCCTCGTCCGACGGCGCCTGCGCGATGATCCTCACCGACCGTGCGGGCGCGGCCCGTTCGCCCAAACCGCCCGCCTGGATGCACGGCGGCGCCATGCGCAGCGAGCCGACGCTCTTCGCCGGCAAGGACTTCGTCTCCCCGCAGGCGGGCAAGGACTGCGCGGCCGACGTCTACCGGCAGGCCGGCATCAGCGACCCGCGGCGCGAGATCGACGCCGTCGAGATGTACGTGCCGTTCTCCTGGTACGAGCCGATGTGGCTGGAGAACCTCGGCTTCGCCGATGAGGGCGAGGGCTGGAAGCTCACCGAGGCGGGCGTCACGGAGCTCGACGGGGACCTTCCCGTCAACATGTCGGGCGGTGTCCTGTCCACCAATCCCATCGGCGCGTCCGGCATGATCCGCTTCGCCGAAGCGGCACTTCAGGTGCGCGGCCAGGCCGGCGAGCACCAGATCGACGGGGCCCGCAGGGCGCTCGGGCACGCCTACGGCGGCGGCGCGCAGTTCTTCTCCATGTGGCTGGTCGGCGCGGAGCCGCCCACGACGTGACGGGTGTGTCGTGCCGGGCAGGCGTTCGTCCTCCTTCCGCGGCCTGTCCGGCGCAGGAACCGAAAGCTAGGCTGGCGTGCGGACGACGCATCGGGAGGAGCACGGACGTGGCCGAAGGCACCATTCAGCAGCATCCGCTCGCAGGCTGGGACAAGCCGGAGCTCGACCTCAGCACCGCGGACTGGCGATCGAGCAGCGAGGGGCGGGGAGACGTGGAGATCGCCTTTGTCGAAGGATTCATCGCGATGCGCAACGCGGGCCGCCCCGAGAGCCCGTCCCTGATCTTCACCCCGGCGGAGTGGGGTGCCTTCGTGCACGGCGCGCGCGAGGGCGAGTTCGATCTGACGTAGGCCGTCGATCTGGCGTAGGCCGTACGGGCGTTGTGCGCCCTCGTCTCCGGCTGTCGCGGCCGGCCGCGCCGCCGGCCGTGCTGACCTGGTGACTTTGGACTCTGCCCCCGGGCTCGCCCGCCGCACGAGGTCGGGCCCGGAAGCAGAGCCGGTCGACCTTGGCCTTGCGCCGGAGACGAGGAAGCCATGAGCGACGCCGTGAACGGCGATGCCACCGTCCAGCCCGTTGTCGTCGCCGTGGACGGATCAGCCGGCAGCGATCACGCCCTGGAGTGGGCGCTGACCGCCGCGCGGCTACGCCGTGCGCCGCTGCGGATCGCGCATGTGCGGCAGTACGCGCTGCCGCTTGCCGACGGGCCGCGCATGCCGACCATCGACCACCGCCACGACGCCGACCCGGTCATCGACCGTACGCGCGGGCTCCTGGAGGGGCGGGCGGACCTGCCCCCGCTGATGTTGGAGGTCGTTGACGGCGCTCCGGGCAAGGACATTCCACGGCTCGGCGACGGGGCGCAGATGCTTGTCCTCGGGTCGCGGGGGCGCGGCGGGTTCAGGAGCCTGCTGCTCGGCTCGAACGGTCTGGCGTGCGCGCGCGAGGCGGCGTGCCCCGTCGTGGTCGTGCGGCCCGGTGCGGAGCCGGCGGCGGACGAAGAGACGTACGTGGCTCTCGGCCTCGACGCGCTGACCCCGGACGACGGCGTCATCGGCTTCGCCTTCGCCGAAGCGCAGATGCGGGGCGTTCCGCTGCGCGTCCTCTGCGCCTACGCGTCGCCCACCCTCGTCTACACCGCCGCCGGCGACTTCGTGACCTCGGCGAGCGCGGACGCGGCGGCCGCGGCCGATCACACGGAACGCGCGGACATGCGGCTCGCGCCGTTCAAGGAGCGCCATCCGAAGGTGAGCGTCGAGCTGCTCGTCCTGCCGGGGGACGCGGCCGGGATCCTGGTGGAGGCGTCGTTGAACGCGGAACTCGTGGTGGTGGGACGGCATCACCGGCGGATGATGACCGGCCGCCTTGTCGGCTCGGTGACCAATGCGGTGCTGCTGCATGCGGAGGGTGCGGTGGCCGTGGTGCCGGTCAGCGAGGCGGAGTGAGCGGGGCGGGACTGTGTCGTGATGGGGGGCTCATCCCAGCACGACACAGCCCCGCCCCTCCAGCCTGCGCAGCAGTTCGTCCGGCACATGGACGTCGTTCCAGCGCAGGTCCAGCTTCTCCAGGGCGGGCAGCTCCGCGATCCAGTGCGGCAGCTCCCGCAGCCGGTTGGCGCGCAGGTCGACTCTGCGCAGCAGGGGCAGATCGCGCAGTGCGTCCGGTACGTGAGTGAACTCGTTCTCGCGCAGCTCCAGTTCGCGCAGTTGGCGCAGCCGGCGGAACGTGGCGGGGAGCGCGGAGAGGCGGTTGCCGCGCAGCCACAGTTCACGCAGGGCCGTGAGGCCGCCGAGGGACGCGGGCAGTGCGGTCAGGTGGTTGTGCTGTGCGCGCAGTTCCACCAGGGCCTTGAGTGAACCCAGCGCGTCCGGCAGCGCGGCGAGCCGGTTCTCGCCCACGTTCAGATACCTCAGCCGCGTCAGCCCGCCCAGTGACTCCGGCAGCGAGGCGAGGTCGTTGTCGTGGAGGTAGAGGAAGCGGCTCAGGCCCGTCAGGTCGCCCAGCTCGGGCGGGACCGAGGTCAGCCGGTTGTGGCCGAGGTCCAGGGTGTGCAGCGCGGTCAGGGTGCCGATCCGAGCGGGCAGCCGCGTGAGCGCGTTGTCGGGCAGGAGCAGGACCTCAAGGGCCGGGTGCCGCCACACCTCGTCGGGGATCTCGCTCAGCCCGCCGTGCCAGTAGTTGAGTACGCGCTCGGCGCCGGTCGGCATATGAGTTCCCTTCGTCTGCGGAGAGGCGGTGTCAGTCAACCGCATCACTGTCGGCGAAGCGGCTCCCGGTGGCCCGCACGGGCGTAATCTGAAGTGCCTGAAGGCCAAGGCGTGCGCTGCGGGAAGCACCCGGCGGACCACCGTGGCTGGGGGTGTCCCATGGTGCAGCACTTCAGTCACGGCAAGCGGATCCTCTTCGAGCGCGAGAGTGAACTGGCCGCCCTCGACGAGGCGTTGAGCGAGCTGAGCGGGCTGCCGCGCGACGGCGCGGAACCCCCGGACCGGCGCCGCGGCGCGCTGATCTCCTTCGCGGGGCGCGCGGGCCTCGGCAAGACCTCCCTCCTCGCGGAGGCACGGCGACGTGCGGCGGCCAAGGGCTGCACGGTGGCGTCCGCGCGCGGCAGCGACCAGGAGCAGCGCGTCGCCTTCCACGTGGCACGCCAGCTGGTGCAGCCGCTGCTCGCCCCGGTCCCGGACGCGGAACTGCGCGCGGCGCTGGGCAGTTGGTACGCCATCGTCGGCCCCGCGCTCGGGCTCTGCGCGCCGTCGGACGGCGCGCCGCCCGACCCGCAGGGCCTGCGCGACGGGCTCGACTGGGTGCTCACCCATCTCGCCGTGCAGCGCGCCCCGTTGGTGGTCGTCCTCGACGACGCGCACTGGGCCGACACCGAGTCGCTGAGCTGGCTCGCCGCCTTCGCGCCCCGCGCCGAGGCGCTGCCGCTGCTCCTGATCGTCGCCTACCGGCCCGAGGAACTGCCCGCGCACGCCGAGGAGTTCAGAGGGCTGCCCGGACGGGCGGGGCAGCGGCCCCTCGGTCTCGAACCGCTCAGCGCCGGCGCCGTCGCCCGCCTTGTCCGCGACGGGCTCGGCGCCCGCGCCGACGACGCGTTCTGCCGCGAGTGCTGGGCGGTCACCGCGGGCAACCCGTTCGAGGCGGTGGAGCTGACCGCCAAGGTGCGCGACCGCGGACTCATCCCCGACGAGGCCGCGGCGCATCTGCTGCGCGACCTCGCGGCCGCCGTCAAGGGCAGCGGTCTCGTCGCCCGCCTGGAACGCCTGGGCACCTCCACCGTCCGGTTCGCCTGGGCCTGCGCCGTACTCGGCACCGAGATCTCCCCGGCGCTCGCCGCCGCCGTCGCGGGCATCGGCGAGCGGGAGGGCGCCGACTGCGCCGACCGGCTGCGCCGCGCCCGCGTCCTGACCGGCGCCGACCGGCTCGAGTTCGTGCACCCGCTGATCGCCACCGCCGTCTACCGCGCCATTCCCTGCGGGGTGCGCGTCGCCCTGCACGGCCAGGCCGCCTGGTCCGTGGTCAACGCCGGGTTCGGCGCGTCCGCCGCCGCGCGCCATCTCCTGGAGGTCCACCCCGACGGCGACACCTGGGTCGTACAGCAACTGCGCGCCGCCGCCGGCGAGACCGTCCGGGCGGGGGCGCCCGACGCGGCCCGTCGCTATCTCGCCAGGGCGCTGCGCGAACCACCGCGCTGGGAGGACCGTGCCGCGGTCCTCTACGAACTGGGCTGCGCCTCGCTGCTCACCGAGCCGGCGACGACCGTCAACCATCTGCGGGCCGCCCTCGAAGAACCCATCACGGACCCCGCCCTGCGCCACGGCATCGTCTACCGCCTCTCCCAGGTCCTCGCCCACTCCGACCGCCTCGGCGAGGCCTCCGACACCCTCGCCCGGGAGATCCGCCTGACCACCGACCCACGGGTACGGATCCGGATGCAGGCCGAGCAGTTCATGTGGGACGCCTTCCGCGCCGATGAACCCGACTCGCCCGCCCGCTCCCGGCGCCTGGCCCGGCTCGCCGACCGGCTGCCGGGCCGCGACCTCACCGAGCGGTACATCATCGGGCTCCGCGCCTGGGACGCCACGCTGCGCGCCGAACCCGCGGGGACCGCCGTGCGGCACGCCGAGCGTGCCCTGGTCGGCGGGCTCGGCTGGGCGGAGGAGGACCGCGGCTTCGAGGTTCCCGTCCTGGTCGCCCTCACCTTCCTGTACGCCGACCGCCCCGGCCGCGCCGAGGAGCTGTTCGCCGCGGGGATCGCCGACTTCGAGCGGCAGGGCTGGCGCGGCGCCCATCTGTCCTTCGCGTACACCCTGCTCGCGTACATCCGGTTCCGGCGCGGTCGTCTCGCCGAGGCCGAGGACTTCGTGCGTGCCGGGCTTCGGATCGCCGAGCGGGTGGGGCCCGGCACCCCCGCCCACTGGTACGCGGTCGGCATCCTCATCGAGACCCTGCTGGCCCGCGGCCGGGTCGCCGAGGCGACGCGGACCGCCGAGCAGTACTCCTTCGGCGCGCCGTTCCCCGCGGCCGTCGTCTTCCCCGACGCGCAGGCCGTGCACGGCGAACTGCTCCTCGCGCGCGGGCTCACCAAGGACGCGGCCGCCGAACTCGCCGCGGCAGGCCGCCGCCTCGACCCGCGCGGCATGCGCAACCCCGCCTGGTGCCCCTGGCAGCTGCACCTCGCGCTCGCCGAGGCCGAGGACGCCCCCGAGCGCGCGCTCGCCACCGCACACGAGGCGACCCGGCGGGCCCGCGGATTCGCCACCGCTTCGGCGGTGGGGCAGGCGCTGCGGATCAGCGCCGAGGTCTCGTCGGGCTCGGCGCGCCTCAAGCTCCTGGAGGAGGCGGTCGGTCATCTGGAGCGCTCGCCCGCGGCGTACGAACTGGCCTGCGCGCTGGTGGGCCTCGGCGGTGAACTGCGCCGCGCCGGACGCCCCAAGGAGGCCGCCGAACCGCTCTACCGAGGGCTCGACGCGGCCGTCCAGTGCGGTGCCGACGGCCTGGTCGAGCGGGCCCGCGACGAGCTGGCGGCCGCGGGCCTGCGTCCCCGGCTCCTGCACAGCACCGAGACGGACACACTCACCGCGCGCGAGCGCACCGCCGCCAACCTCGCCGTCCGCGGCGAGCCGGTCGCCAGGATCGCTGCGGAGCTGCACACCGATGAGCCGGCCGTGGTGCGGCTGCTGTCCGCGGTGTACCGGAAAGTGGGAACGGATCACTCGGGTCTCGCCGCGGCGCTTGGCGCTCCGCTGGAAGGGCGGTGATGGACCTGCGGGTCGGTGGGGGCTTGTCGCGCCCACGCGGCGGAGCCGCACATGTCACAGCCCCGCGCCCCTTACGGGGCGCTTGGCCGGTGCCGACCGGCGCCGCCCCCGCGCCGACAATCGCCGCGGGCCACGTACCATTGGCGCATGTCCTTCCTCCGCCGCCGCAGCTCCGCCACTCCCGCGGGCCCGGACTTCGATGTCCTGGCCATGGACCCCGGTGACTGGCCCGGCAATCTCGGCGCGGGTCTGCTGCCCGCGCCCGACGGCAGCTGCCAGGGTGTCTTCCTGCGCTACGACCTCTTCGGCGGCCGCGGCCCCGCGATGATCATCGGCAATCTGCCCGAGGGCTCCCCGGCCCGCGAGACGGGCGACGACGAGGTGCCCTTCGAGGTGGCCCAGCTGCTGCTCGCGCTGGAGAACAACGAGGAGATCACCGTCGTCACCACCGAGGACATGCCGGTGATGCAGGGCGACAACCTCCTGATCGTGCGCCGCCTCAAGCTCTCCGAAAGCCGCATCTCCTGCGTGCAGTTCGACCGCAGCGACGGCGTCCTCGTCACCATCGCCGCCTGGGACCGGCCGATCACCGACGATCTGTACGCACTGCTCAAGCCGCTGCCCGCGGAGCTTTTCCAGCAGGGCTGAGGGGCCCCACTCCCGCGCCCCGACCGAATCCGTCCGCATCCGTCCAAGTACCCACCCCTTACGTCCAAGGGGTGGGTTTGTTGTGCGTCTTGCCACTGAGTCATCGGACTTTTAACGTGACCGGTCATGACTCCTGGGATCTCCCGAAGAACCACCATGAAGTCCGCCGTCGGCGGTGCGGCCATACTGGCGACGGGTGGAGGCGTACTGGCCGATACCGCGGGTGCGGCCGAACGCCGGCGTGATACGTCCGATGAATCGCTGCTCTGGTATGCGGCGCCCGCCGCCGACTGGGAGCGCGAGGCCCTCCCCATCGGCAACGGCGCGCTCGGCGCCATGGTCTTCGGCACCCTCGCATCCGAGCGGCTCCAGTTCAACGAGAAGACCCTGTGGACCGGCGGCCCCGGCTCCCGCGACGGCTACGACTTCGGCAACTGGCGCGAGGCCAGACCGGGAGCCCTCGACGCCGTACGCGAAGAGCTCGACGCGCGGGGCAGCCTCGGCCCCGACGCCGTCGCGGCGAAGCTCGGCCAGGCGCGCCGCGGCTACGGCGCCCACCAGACCTTCGGCGACCTGCACATCGACATGTCGGGCGCGCCGGACACCCCCGACGCCACTTACCGCCGCGCCCTCGACCTCCGCCGGGGCCTGGCGACCGTCACGTACACCCACCAACAGGTGCGCCACGAGCGGGAGTTCTTCGCCTGCCACCCTGACGGCGTGCTCGTCGGGCGCCTGACCGCGGACCGCCCCGCGAGCGTGACCTGCACCCTCCGCCACACCTCGCCACGCGCCGATTTCACCGTCACGGCCGACGGCGACCGCATGACCGTACGCGGTGAACTCGCCGACAACGGGCTGAAGTTCGAGGCGCAGCTCCGGGTCGTGCACCAGGGCGGCAAGCGCACCGCGAACGCCGACGGCAGCATCACCGTCAGCGGCGCCGACCACGTCTGGTTCGCGCTCGCCGCGGACACCGACTACGCCGACACCTACCCCGACTACCGCGGCGACGACCCGCACGCCACCGTCACCCGCACCGTCGACGAGGCCGTCGCCCGAGGGCACGGCGCGCTGCGCGCCCGCCATCTCCGCGACCACGGCGAGCTGTTCGGCCGGGTCGCCCTCGACATCCGCCAGGCCGCGCCCGCAGACATCCCGACCGACCGGCTGCTCAAGGAGTACGGGGGAGGCGCGAGCGCGTCCGACCGTGCCCTGGAAGCCCTCTTCTTCCAGTACGGGCGCTATCTCCTCATCGCCTCGTCGCGCGCGGGATCGCTGCCCGCCAACCTCCAGGGCGTATGGAACAACAGCACCACCCCGCCCTGGTCGGCCGACTACCACACGAACATCAACCTGCAGATGAACTACTGGCTCGCCGAGGCCGCGGGCCTCCCCGAGACCACCGCGCCGTACGACCGCTTCGTCGAGGCACTGCGCGCGCCGGGCCGGCGTACGGCCAAGGAGATGTTCGGCTCACGGGGCTGGGTCGTGCACAACGAGACCAACCCCTACGGCTTCACCGGAGTCCATGACTGGTCCACGGCCTTCTGGTTCCCCGAGGCGGCCGCCTGGCTCACCGCGCAGCTCTACGAGCACTACCGCTTCGGCGGCTCCACGGACTATCTGCGCTCCACCGCCTACCCGGCGATGAAGGAGGCCGCCGAGTTCTGGCTCGACAACCTGCGCACCGACCCGCGCGACGGCACCCTCGTCGCCACCCCCAGCTACTCGCCCGAGCACGGCGACTTCACCGCGGGCGACTCCATGGCCCAGCAGATCGTCCACGACCTGCTCACCAACACCCTGGAGGCCGCCCGCGTCCTGGGCGACTCGGCCGCGTTCCGTGCCGAACTCGAAAAGACCCTCGGCAAGCTCGACCCCGGCCTGCGGATCGGCTCCTGGGGCCAACTCCAGGAGTGGAAGGCCGACTTGGACGACAGGACCGACGACCACCGGCACGTCTCCCACCTCTACGCCCTGCACCCCGGGCGGCAGATCAAGCCCGGCAGCAAGTGGGCGGACGCCGCGAAGGTGTCGCTGACCGCCCGCGGCGACGGCGGCACCGGCTGGTCCAAGGCGTGGAAGGTCAACTTCTGGGCACGCCTGCGCGACGGCGACCACGCGCACAAGATGCTGAGCGAGCAGCTCAAGTCGTCGACGCTGCCCAACCTCTGGGACACCCACCCGCCGTTCCAGATCGACGGCAACTTCGGTGCGACATCGGGTGTCGTGGAGATGCTCCTGCAGAGCCAGCACGACGTCATCGAGGTGCTGCCCGCGCTGCCCGCGAGCTGGCCCGAGGGGTCGGTGCGCGGGCTGCGGGCGCGCGGCGGGGCGCGGCTCGACATCGAGTGGTCGGGCGGGCGCGCCACCCGCATCGTGCTCACCGCGTCGCGGACGCGTGAACTGACCGTGCGCAGCGGCCTGTTGAGCGGCGGCGAGAAGACGTTCAAGGCGCGGGCGGGGGAGCGTTACGTCTTCGACTGAGCCACCGTCAGTTCGGCCCGCGCATACGCCGGGGCCGGGCCTGCCCCCACGCAGACCCGGCCCCGACTGACCTTGGCGGCTCCAGCAGCTCTAGGAGGCCGACGACACCACCCGTACGTCGGCCGCCCGCACATACGCCACGCGGTGCCCGAACTGGATCTCGTAGTACGTGTCCTTGCCGCGCACCACCTTGTGCGGCGCCGTGTCGAACGTCGGGGCGTAGAAGTACTCGCCCGGCATCTTGTCGCCGACCGCGTACTTCTGGCCTGCCAGAAGCTTGTACGGCAGCGGGGTGACCGGCTGCGCAGGGACGCCCGCCGGGTACGCCTCCTTCTCCGGGTAGGCGCGGCCGTAGACCGGCACGCTCTCCGCCCCCGCCTTCGGCGTGATCACGGGCCCGGCCGCGTCGAGGGCGGTCGGCTGCTTCTTCGGGTTCTTGAACCAGGCCTTCTGGCCCAGGTACCAGACGGCCGTCCAGTCGCCCTTGCGGTCGGCGACCGCGTACTGCTGGCCGGTGGAGAGCCGGGCGCCGACGTCGTTCACACCGATCGTCGAGTCGCCGCCGCCGGGCCGCAGGCCGATGTCCTTGATCAGCGATGCGTCGTCGCGCGGCTCGGTGTGCACCCGCACCGCCGCGGAGCCGTGCGTCTGGCACTTCTCGCCCGGCTTGACGCAACCCGTGTACTCCGGCCGGTTCTTGGCGTACTCGGGCGCCACCGTCACCAGGCCGCCGTCCGGGCCCGCCGTGCGCACGAACGGCTTGCCCATCAGCGTGAAGTAGTGCTGCCAGTCCCAGTACGGGCCGGGGTCGGTGTGCATGCCCGGGATCGTCGACGGCACCGTGCCCTGGACGTTGTCGTGACCGATGATGTGCCGGCGGTCCAGCGGGATGTCGTACTTCTTGGCGAGGTACTTCACCAGACGGGCCGACGAGCGGTACATCGCCTCCGTGTACCAGCTGTCGGGCTGCGCGAGGAATCCCTCGTGCTCCAGGCCGATGGACTTGGCGTTGACGTACCAGTTGCCCGCGTGCCAGGCGACGTCCTTCGCCTTCACGTGCTGGGCGATGTGCCCGTCGGTGGAGCGCAGGGTGTACTGCCAGGACACATAGGTGGGGTCCTGCACCATGTTGAGGACGCCTTCCCAGCGTCCCTCGGTGTCATGGATGACGATCGTGTCGATGCTCTGGCTCTTGGGGCGGTTCGACAGATCGTGGTTGCCGTAGTCGTCGTTGCCGTTCGGGTCCTTGAACTCCTCGTACGGCGCCGGGATCCACTCGCACGACACCGTCTGCGGGCACTCGGTCTCGCCCGCGGCCGCCTTCCGCAGCCCCATGCCGAGCACCTGCGCCGCGTCCGGCCGCAGGCCGCTGTCCGGCGCGAGCGCCACGCGCTGACCGGCGTCCGTGGTGCGCGCCTGGCCGTCGCGGATGACCGCGAACACGTCATTGGCGTACGTCGCCGCCGTGGCCTGGTCGTCCGCTCCTGAGAAGCGGGCGATCGCGCCGTACCAGTCGGCCGGGTCGTCGCTGAGCGGCTTGCCGAGCTTCTTCTGAGCGGCGGCGAGCAGGGCGGCTCCGCCGCGCACGTTGGCCGCGGGGTCGGTGCGCAGGCGCTCGGCGGAGAGGCCGCTGAGTTCGGCGGCGCGGGGCAACGTCTTGAGCCGGGCGGGGAGTTGGGAGTTCTCCGGCACTGCGGCCGTCGAATTCTTCGACTCCTTCGACTCCTTTGGCTTCAGTACGCCCCGTGAGGCGTCGCCGCGGGGGTCCTCCGTGTCCTCGCTGTGGTGCGGTGCGCCGGCGACGGCGATGGCGGTGCGCGCGTCGGTGAGGTGCATCGGGCCGTAGCCGCCGGTGACGCTCGGCGCGCCGCCGTGCGCGTCCCAGCGGGACTGCAGATAGGAGACGCCGAGCAGTACGCTCCGCGGCACCTGGTACTCGGCGGCGGCGGAGGCGAAGGCGTCCTGCAGCCGGGCCGACGCGGCGGGGGCGGCGGCGCCGGACGACGGTGCGGCACCGAGCAGCGGGAACAGCAGACCGGCGGAGACAAGGGCGCCCGCGGCCCTGACGGAACGTCTGCGGGTGGCAGGGGTGCGGGCGGTGGCGGATCCTCGCAATGCAGCCTCCTGGGACGGTGAAGCGTGATGGGGCGTGCGGGGCCGGGCGTGCGTCAGTGGTACCGGCTCCCCGACGATCCGTCAATCATGCCCAGGGAGAAGGATTTCCCATGTCAGCGCCGGTCCGGGCGGGTTTCGCCCGAAGAGGCCGCACGGCCTGCGACGCGTCAGTGGAATGGACCAATGAGCAGCGGGAACACGGCGATGACCACAGGGCGGACACCCGTCCCTGCCAGAGGTCCGGTCCACCTGTTCGGGGGAGAGCCCGGCGGCCAAGCCTGGTGTCACACCCAGGATGAGCCGACACTGTCAGCCGCCGGACGGTTCGTGCACGATGGTGATCACGACGAACAGCACGCACAGCATGCAGGCCATGACCATTCCCGAGTTCGGCACCGCGGACGTTCTGCGCCTCGCCGAGGTCAAGACGCCCGAGCCCGGTCCGGGACAGGTGTCGATCGAGGTGGCGTACGCGGGCGCCAACTTCGCCGAGGTCCCTTTCCGGCAGGGCGTGGTGGACGTACCGCTGCCGTACGTACCCGGGATCGAGGTGTCCGGTCACGTACGGGTTCTGGGCGAAGGGGGCGAGGGGCTGACGGTGGGCCAGCCGGTCGCCGCCCTGACCATTGTCGACGGCGGCGGCTACGGCGAGGTCGTGACCACGGCGGCGGAACTCGTCGCCCCGCTGGACGGTTCGGGCCTCGGCCTCGATGTCGCGGCGGTGCTTCCGTCGAACAGCACCACCGCGTTCCTGGTGCTCGAGCGGGTGGCCGGGCTGCAGCGCGGTGAGCGCGTCCTGGTGCACGCGGCGGCCGGCGGCGTGGGCAGTCAGCTCGGCCAGGTCGCCCGGCTGCTCGGCGCGGGCCGGGTCGTCGGCACGGTGGGCAGCGCGGCGAAGATCGATGTCGCCAAGGCGCGGCCGTCGGCGGACATCGGCTCGCCGATCCGGCCGCCGCCCATGCCCTTCCGGTGCGCCGCCGGGACCGTCGCCGAGCTGCCGGACCCGCGTCAGGCCCCCGGCCTCTGGACGATCAGCGCGGGCTCACTCGGGCTCCGCCCGCCCCGCGTGGCGATCGACCTGCCGCTCCACCTCGCGGGCCTCGTCGGTCAGCATCTGAAGCCTGGCCTCGGCCTGGTCCGCGCGGGCCTGGATGCGTGCCGTGTCGTCGGCGATGACCTGGCAGGCCAGATCCATGGCGGCGTCGACGTCTTCGGGGGAAGCGCGCTCCGCCAGCTCCTCCAGGGCGCTCTTGACCGCGGGGATGCCGCCGCGTGCGTGGATGTCGTTCCAGAACTCATAGTCCATCCGGGCATTTTGGCGCATCCCCGTGGGTGCTCGCGGACGCAGCCCGCGACAAGCCCGTACGCGATCGCGATACTACGCCCGCAAGCCCTGCAGCACCTCCCGGCAGGCGGCCCCCGCACGGCTCGTCGCCCCCGCGCAGAGGCGGCAGTGCTCATGGTGCGGCGCGTGCCGGGCGCACAGTTCATGGCTGCGCTCGCAGGCGATCACGCACGCCTCCAACTGCGCGGTCAGCAGCGCGTGGCCGCCGTCCGAGCCGCGCGTCAGCACCCGCCGCGTGGTGGCCGCCACGTCGGCGCAGTCCAGGTCGCGGCTGATGGCGTCGCGGAGTTCATCGGCCTCTTTCGCGGCGAGCATGCCGGCCGCGCACGCCGCCACGGCCTGTTCGCACGCCGAGAGGGAGTCGGCGGCGCCGGCGAGCATCTGGTTGTCGAGGTGGTCGGCCCGAGAGGCAAGGCTGTCGAACAACTCGCGTGTCTGGAGCATCGCGTCTCCAACGGAGTCGGGGCGGGAGCAAGGAGAGGGTGAACTCCCGGTCTCCCGACGCTAGTCCTGGCCGCTGCGCGGGTGAAGGGCATGGGCCGGACCGATCGACGCTGCTCCCGTCCGCGCTCCACATGTGGCGTACGTCACAAAGTATTCGCGGATCGGAGGGAACTCTTCCGTCGCTTCGGCCGACTCATGGACCGGCCCGATGACGGCCGACCGCGTCCGCACGCCCCGTGACCCAGGAGAGCCCCGCATGTCCGCCGAACCCACACTTCTCGCCCCGGACGACGGGCAGGAGACCCCGGGGGATGCTCCCTCCGCAGGCCGGTCCGGATGGGCGTCGCTGCGTCCGCTGGTGCTGCGGCTGCACTTCTACGCCGGGGTGCTCATCGCGCCCTTCCTTCTCGTCGCCGCCACGACGGGACTTCTCTACGCCTGTTCCTTCCAGGCCGAGAAGATCGTGTACGACCATGAAATGCGCGTCCCTGTGAGCGCGAACGGCACCGAACTTCCCGTCTCTCGGCAGGTGGCCGCCGCCCGCAAGGCGTATCCCGAAGGCGAGATCGGCGCGGTGCGCCCCTCGCCGGAGGAGGGCGCCACGACGCGTGTCCTGCTGACCGGAGTGCCCGGCGTGGACGAAGACCGCAAGCTCGCCGTCTTCGTGAACCCGTACAACGGAGAAGTCCGCGGCGCCCTTGAGCAGTACGGCTCCACCGGCGCCCTGCCGTTGCGCACCTGGATCTCCGAACTCCACCGCAATCTGCACCTCGGCGAGCCCGGCCGCCTCTACAGCGAACTCGCCGCCAGCTGGCTGTGGGTGATCGCCGGCGGCGGTCTCGTCCTGTGGTTCGGACGGCGAAGGGCCCGCCGCAAGCTGCGCGGCACCACCGGCCGCCGGCGCACGCTGTCACTGCACGGCTCGGTCGGCGTATGGGCCGCCGTCGGACTGATCTTGCTGTCGGCGACGGGCCTCACCTGGTCGACGTACGCCGGAGAGAGCATCAGCGACCTGCGCGAGGCCATCGGGCAGACGACACCGACGGTGACGGCGGGCGTCGCGGGCGGCGGCGGGGAGCACGCCGAGCACGACGCGTCCGGCTCGGCGGGCGCCGCGAAGGGCGACGACGTCGGCCTGGACGCCGTGCTGAAGGCGGCCCGCGCCGAGGGGCTCGGCAACCCGGTGGAGATCGTCGCGCCCGCCGACGCGTCGTCCGCGTACGTCGTCAGCCAGGTCGGGCGCAGCTGGCCCACCAAGCAGGACTCCGTCGCCATCGACCCGGCCACCGGTGAGGTCACCGACGTACAGCGGTTCGCCGACTATCCCGTGCTCGCCAAGCTCACCCGCTGGGGCATCGACGCGCACACCGGTGTCCTGTTCGGCCTCGTCAACCAGATCGCCCTCGCCGCGCTCGCCCTCTGTCTGATCCTGCTGATCGTGTGGGGCTACCGCATGTGGTGGCAGCGCGGCCGCGGCACCGCCTTCGGCCGCCCACTGCCGCGCGGGGCATGGCAGAACGTCCCCGCATACATCCTGGTCCCGATCATGGCGGCGATCGCCGCACTCGGCTACTTCGTCCCGCTGCTCGGCATCACCCTGGCCGCCTTCCTCGCCGTGGACATCGCCCTGGGGGAGATCGCCTACCGGCGCGGGCGGCGAACCTACGCCTGAGCGAAGCCCGACGGGTGAAACAGACGACGTCGAGCCGACCCGGCGCGAGGAGGCCGCCCGGCCGGAGGCGTGCCGCGTCGAGTCGTACGGTAGGCGGATGGTCCCCCTGGCCGTACGCGTCGTGAAGCGACTGGTGGCCCTCGACGCCGAGTTCGGTGCGAGGGCGGCCTTGCCCGTCGTGCGCGAGGCGATGCGGCGCATGCCGGACCTGTCCGTCGATCCCCGAGCCCTGCGCCACCAGGACAGCGACCGGCTCGCGGCGCTCGCCGAGCTGTGCGAGGTCGTCGGCTGGATCCTCTTCGACGCGGGCCGCTACCGTGCGGCCCACCGGATGAACGTCCGCGCGGCGGCCCTGGCCGAACTCTGCGGAGACCGCTGGATGGCCCGCTTCGTGTTCCTGAACCACAGCATGCTCAAGGCCCACACCGGAGAACCACGGGCCGCCCTGGACGCCGTCGCCCGTACGGCCGGGGTGCGGGCCATGCCCGCACGGGTCGGCAGTCTCGTCCTGGTGCGGCAGGCCCACGCGGTCGCCATGCTGGGCGGCCGCAGCGAGGCCGTGGAGCTGATCTCCCGCGCGCACAGCCGGTTCCTGGACGGCGTCTCGCGCCACGATCCACCCTGGGCCTGGTGGTTCGACGAGACCGAACTCCTCGGCCACCAGGGCTGGGTCCACGCCAGACTGGGCCGCTGGGACCGCGCCGTCCCTCTGTTGCACCGCGCCGCCACCGCGCCCGGACCGTCCTACCGCAAGTTGTTCACGGCGCAGCTCCTCGCGGCCCTCGTGGGGGCGGGGGCCTGGAGCGAGGCGGAAGATCTCATCGCGGAGATCGCTCCTGACGCCGCCCGCATCGGTTCCGTACGCACGACCGAGACACTCGGCGGAACGGCGACCCGGCTGCGCGGGCGTACGGACGTGCCGACCTCGCTGCGGGACGCGGCGGTCTTCCTCCTGGAGTCGCTACCGGGTGGTGCCGGCGGCGCGAGGCGGCAGCCCGGTGCCGACCCGCCTCAGCCCGGAGCCGCGAGCCCGCTCAACCGGCGCTGAGTCTCACGGAGTCGGGCCTGCTGGGCGGCGAGGCGTCCGGCCAGGGCGTCAAGGTCGGCCCGCAGGTCCGGGCACATCTCCAGGGAAGTGCCGTGCTCGCCGGTGCGGGCGCAGTCGAGGTAGCGCCGGATGGTCGCGGTCCCGAGGCCGGCGGAGATCATCGTCCGGATCTGGGCGACGCGGGTGACATCGGACGCGGAGTAGTCCCGGTACCCGCTGCTGTTGCGATCCGGAACCAGCAGTCCCCGCTCCTCGTAGTGGCGCAGCGCCCGCGCGCTCACGCCGGTCAGATCGGCGAGTTCGCTGATCAGCACCGTCTATTCCCCTCATCGGCTTGGCTCGGATCGATACGGCTTGACCTTCACGCAGGCGTGAAGCCATACCGTCCTGCGACATGACCCTTCGAACAACGCAGCGGCGCGCCTCGATCATCCACGGGTACGGAGCCTCCCCCGAAGACCACTGGTTCGGCTGGCTCGCCGGGCAGCTCGACGCGGGCGGCATCCCGGCCGGCGTCCCGGCCCTTCCGAACCCGCTGGACCCGGACCCCGCACAGTGGACGGAGGCCGTACGCGCCGAAGTGGGAGTCCCCGACCAGGACTCGATCGTCGTCGCGCACAGCCTCGGCTGCCTGACCGTGCTGCGCCATCTGCGTTCGCTCGCAGAACCCTGGCAGTTGGGCACCCTCGTACTCGTCGCCGGGTTCGTCGACCGACTGCCCGCGCTCCCGGACCTGGACGCCTACATCGGGGACGGCTGTGACGTGGCAGGGCTGAGCGGCCGCATCGGTCGGCTCACCGTCATCCGGTCGGACGCGGACCCGTACGTACCCGTCGGCCACACCGACCGCCTTGCCGGTCTCCTGGGGGTCTCCGCGGACGTCGTCCCCGGAGCCGGTCATTTCCTGGCCTCCGACGGCGTCACTTCGCTCCGCGAGGCGCGTGAGGCCATCGCGTGTGGGCCGATTCCAGATGCTGCTTGAGCGCCGCGAGCGTGGCACGCATCCCGCGTTCGTTGTGGTCGGCGCGGGGACCCGTGCGCAGTCCCGCCTCGCCGAGCCGGGCTGCCAGGGCGCCGAAGGGACCGACGCGCAGATCGCGCCAGGTCTGTTCCGCGAGCGTGCCGCTCTCGGTGGGCGTCAGCGTGAAGCTCCAACGGGACAGCGGCACACCCACCTTGACCTCCCAGGCCAGGGAGCGACCGGGCTCGGCCAGGGTGATGGTGCAGCGGGTGGTCCAGCGGACGCGGTCCTTGTGGTTGGCGCCCTCGAACCGGGCGCCTGCCTCGGCCCGCGTGGCGCCGCCGATCCAGCGTCCGCCGGTGCACTCGGGGCTCCACTCGCCCATCCTGGTCACATCGGCCAGGGCCGCCCAGGCCACGTCCGGGGGGACCGCGATCTCTTCTCGTACGGTGACGGTCCTGCGCTTGCCCACGACGCTTCCCTCGCTCTTCTCGCCCCGCGCCACGACCAGGGTGCCGCGCGCCGGCACCAGGGTGACATGCCGCATCCGCGGCTTCTCCGGCGCTGGGTCCGGCACGGTCAGATCGGACCGCTCCAAGACCTCACGGATGATCACTTTCATTTCCAGCAGGGCGAGTTGGGCACCCACGCAGTAGCGCCGACCGCCGCCGAAAGGCATCCACGACTGCTGTGCGCGGGCGGCCTCCTCACCCAGGAAGCGCTCGGGCCGGAACTCGTCCGGCCGCGGGAAGGCGTCCGGGTCCCGGTGGATCAGGGAGATCAGCGGTCCGGCGTACCAGCCCGCCGGAACCTCGTACGCGCCCAGCTTCAGCGGGACGTCGAGGAGGCGCGGAGCGTCGTACACCACAGGCCGGGAGCGCAGCGCTTCCTTGACCACCGCGTCCAAGTACCGCTCGTCCGCGTCGAGTTCGAGCTCGGCGCGCAGCTTCTCGAGGACGTCAGGGGTGCGCAGGAGGCGTTCGAAGGCCCAGGCGAGCCCCGTGGCCGTGGTCTCGTGGCCGGCCTCGAGCAAGGTGATCAGCTCGTCACGCAACTCCTGGTCGCCGAGGGGAGTGCCGTCCTCGTCTCGGGCTTCCAGGAGGCGGGAGAGTACGTCGGTCGCGCCGGGCACCGGCTCGCGGCGCCGCCGCGCGATCTCCTCGTACAGGATCGCGTCCACCGCGTCGCGCACCCGCAGGAACCGCGTGGTCGGCAGGAACGTCATCCGGCGCAGCACCGGGGAGGTCTGGGTCCAGGCGCTCACCCGGGGCGGGGTCATGAGGAGCGCCGCCGACCCGCCGACCTCGATCAACTCCGGTATCAGGGCGCGCAGTCGGTCGAGGCGGGTGGCGTCGCGGATGCCGAAGACCAGACGCAGGATGACTTCGAGGGTGATGTTCTGCAGGGAATCGCGCAGGACGAACGGCCGGTCGTGCGGCCAGCGCGCGATCTCCGCGGCGGCGATCTCGGCTATCTCCTCCCGATAGCGGGCGATGGACTTTCCGTGCAGCGGCGGGCTGAGCAGACGCCGGTGCCGCCACCACGGGTCGCCGTCCAGGCTGAGCAGCGAGTGCTTGCCGACCATCGGCTCCAGGAACTGCCGCCGCACCTCGCCGGCGCGCCCGCCGCCCGCGTCGACGGCGTAGATCTCCGCCGCCAACTCGGCGTTCGTGACGAGCACTTCGGGAGGGAAGCCGAGGAAGCGGACCTGGAACGCGGGTCCGTAGTGCCGCTGGGCAGCGCGCGTGAAGCGGCCCGGCGCGGCGAGGAACAGCGCCGTCTGGAGCGGCGCGGGCAGGCGCGGGCCCGGAGGCGGAGAGGCAGGGGTCATCGGCACGCTCCTCGTCGGTGAGGTCGATGCGAAGGTCCGAACAGCCAACAGAGACTGAACAGTTGTACTGTACGTATGTACCGCACGACTGTATAGATTGAGCTCATGTCTAAGCAGCCCGCACCCCCGCCCGTACCGAAGTCGAGAAGCCACCGCGACAAGATCCTGGACGGGGCGCTCCTCTGCCTTCAGGAGAAGGGGTACGCGCGCACGACGGCGCGCGATGTCGCCGAGGCGTCCGGCGCCGGACTCGGCTCGATCGGCTATCACTTCGGCGGCATGGAGGGCCTGCTCGACGAGGCGCTCGGCCGGTGCTTCGAGGTGTGGACGGCCCGCGTGCGCGACGCGGTCTCCGCGAGCGCAGGTCAGGGCCCTCGGGCGCAGTTGGAGTCGGCGCTCGTCGCGCTGATCGACTCGTTCGACGAGCTGCGGCCCATGGTGGTCAGCTACATCGAGGCGTTCCCGCCGGCCGTGCGGTCCGCCGCCCTGCGCGAGCGGCTCGCCGCCGGTTACGCGGAGGCGCGCCGGGCGGGCTTCGCGATGACCGCCGATGCCTGCGCCGAGCTGGGGATCGCGCCGCCTCCCGGTGCCGAGGTCGTCTCCTCGGTGGTCATCGCGCTGTGCGACGGCCTGATGCTGCAGTGGATCGCCGACCCGGAGGCCACGCCGGACGCGCACGAGGTCCTGGACGCGCTGACGCTGCTCGCCCCGTTCCTCACGCCTGCGGACTGAGCCCGGCGGCGGCCGACCGCGCGACCTCCGCGGGGTCCGTGGCGATGCCGCGCTCGTACGCCTCCGTGAAGGCCGCCCGGCCCAGGGCCGCGAGCGCGGCCTCGGTGACCCGGTCGACGTCGGCCCGCTCGGACTCCGGCAGCGGGGCGTCCACGCTCCGGCGCGCCGCGGTCGCCGCGCCGAGGAGCAGGGCGGCGTGCCGGGCGCCGCCCGCCTCGCCGCTCAGCGCCGCCGCACCGGCAAGGCCCTCCAGGGAGAGGGCCAGGGCGCGCGGCTCGCCGAGGGAGAGCGCGAGTCGCAGCCCTCGCAGCTGGTGCGCCGTCGCCCCCGGCCCGTCGCCGCGCAGCTCGGCGACGAGGCCGAGTTCCGTGCACAGCAGGTGGGCCCCGGCCTCCGATGACGGATATCCGTCACGCAGGCGCACCAGGTACTCCTGCGCCCCGTCGAGGTCGCCGGACCGGCGTGCGCCGAGGGCGAGCCCCATCAGCGCGTGCACCTCGCCGTACAGATAGCCCTGCTCGACGGCCAACCGGCGGGCCTGCTCGTGCAGTTCGCGCGCCCGCTCCCAGTCCCGGGACGGCAGCGCGAGCCTGCCGAGGCCGGAGAGCCGCGCGGAGATCTCGGTCGCGAGGCCAAGCTCCTCCGCGATGTCGAGACCCTCCCGCTGACGGCGCTCGGCGTCCGCGTAGTCGCCCCTGATCTCGGCGAGCGCGGCGAGCGGCGTCACGGTCTGCAACTCGCCCCAGCGGTCGCCGAGTTCACGGAAGAGCTCGGCGCCCCCCGCCCCGTCCCGCTCGATGACGGCGAGGTCGCCCCGGGCCAGCGCGTGCATCGCGGCCAGCGCGAGCGCGGCGGCGGTGCCCCAGCGGTCGCCTGTGGCGGTGAAGTGGTCGAGCACCTGCCGGTTGGCCTTCTCGCCGGCGAGGGTGTCGCCCGAGCTGAACAGCGCGTACGCATAAAGCCATTGAGGCCGGCCGCCGTCGTGCTGGATCGAGGCCTCGACCGGCGGCGTCGGCGGCGCGGGGCGCTCCCGCGATTCCCCGGTCAGCAATCCGAACGCCGCGTGCAGCAGGCGCGGTTCGGCCGCCGTCGCGTCCACGGCGCACACCGCGGCCAGGGCGGTGCCGGCCTCGTTGAGGCGGCCGCGCAGCAGCCACCACCAGGAGAGGGCGGTGACCAGGCGGACCGCTGTGTCCGTCGTCCCGTCGGCCGCCGCGCGCCGGACCGCGTGGTCGAGGGCCTCGCGCAGGTTGGCGGCCTCGGCGTCGAGGCGCGCGAGCCACTCCCGTTGCGCGGCGCCGCGCAGGTGCGGGTCGGCGCGCTCGGCCAGCTCCAGATAATGGCTCGCATGCCGGTCGCGTACGCCGCTGACGTCCACCGTCTCGTGCAGGCGCTCCGTCGCGTACGCCGCAACGGATTCGAGGAGCCGGTAACGCGGACCGGTGTCGGCGGTTCCCTCCACCGGGGACACCAGGAACACCAGGGACCGGTCGACGAGCCGGGCCAGGAGATCAAGGACCTCGACGTGCGCCACGTCGCCGCCCGCGCAGACCGTCTCGGCGGCGTCCAGGGTGCAGCCGTCGCGGTGGACGGCCAGGCGGCACAGCACGGTCCGCTCGGGCGGCGAGAGCAGCTCCCAGCTCCAGTCGATGACGGCCCGCAGGGTCTGCTGCCGGGCGGGCGCGCCGCGCTGCCCGGCGGTGAGCACCCGGAAGCGGTCACCAAGGCGTGCGGCCAACTCCCTTACGCCCAGGGCGCGGACGCGGGTGGCGGCCAGTTCGAGGGCGAGCGGGATGCCGTCGAGGCGGTGACAGATCTCCGCCACGGCATCCCGCGTCGCGGGGTCGGCGTCGTCGAGGGTGAATCCGGGCGCCGATGCCGTGGCGCGGGCCACGAACAGCCTTATGGACTCGGGCAGTTGCAGCGGTTCCACGGCGTATACCGACTCGCCCGTCAGTCCAAGCGGCTCCTGGCTCGTGGCCAGGACGCGCAGGCCGGGGGCGGCGCCGAGCAGCAGGCCCGTCAGCTCGGCGACCGGCTCGACGAGGTGCTCGCAGTTGTCGAGGACGAGGAGCAGCCGCCGGTCGCGCAGCGCGGCGGCGAGCCGTTCGGCGGGGGCGCGGCCCGGCAGTCCGGCGGGGGTGTCCTCCCGGATACCGAGCGCGGCGGAGATCACCGACACAAGGTCGTCGACGCCGCCCCCGCGCCGACCGGCGAGCTCGACAAACCACACCTCACCGGCGTCACGACCGCACCGCGCGGCGGCCTCCACGGCGAGCCGCGTCTTCCCGACGCCACCCGGCCCGGTAAGAGTCACCAGCCGCGCGGAGCCCAGGAGTTGACGAATCTCGTCCAGCGCAGGCGCGCGACCGACCAGCTCGGTGAGCGGACTGGGAAGACTGGACCGTGCGGACACGCCCTCGGAAGCACGGTCAACACTGCTCACGCCGACCAGGCCAAGCGCGCCGCCCGCGCCGTCGGCGGCCCCGCCGTCATACGCACCGCCCGAGTTGTCCGTATGACGCAAAAGCCCCGGATCCTGCCGCAGGATCGCCTCGTGGAGTGCCGTCACCTCCGGCCCCGGATCCAGGCCCAGTTCATCAGCGAGGTGCTCCCGCAGTTCCGCGTACGAGGCGAGTGCCTCGCTCTGGCGGCCCGTCAGGTACAGGGCCCGCATCTGGACGGCGCGCAGCCGTTCCCGCAGCGGATGCCGGGCCACCTGGTCGGTCAGTTCCCCGACCAGCAGGGTGTGGTCACCCGATGCCAGGCGCGCCTCGGCCTGTTCCTCGATCACTCCCAGGCGCTGTTCCGCGAGGCGGTGCGCAGCGGCGCGTACGAACTCCTCGTCCGCGAAGTCCGCGTACGCGGGCCCGCGCCACAACTCCAGCGCCTGGCTGAGCAGTCCGGAGCGCAGGCGCGGATCGTCCGTCGTCCGGGCCTCGGCCACCAGGTCCCGGAAACGGTGTGCGTCGACCTCGTCCCCGGCCGCGTCGACGCGCAGCCGGTAGCCGGGTGTCTGGCGTACGACACGGTCGCCGCCCAGCGCTCTGCGCAGCTGGGAGACCTTGGACTGCAGGGCGTTGGCGGGATGGCCCGGCGGCTGCTCTCCCCAGAGGTCGTCGATGAGCCGGTCGGCCGAGACCGGCCGCCCCTCGTGGACGAGAAGATCGGCGAGCAGCGCCCTGACCTTCGCCTCGGGAACCCTGACCGGTTCCCCCTCGTCGTCCCACACCGTCAGTGGACCGAGCACCCCGAACCGCATACGCGCCACCGTACACAGCGCACGTCAGACGATGATCAGCGGACCATCAGCGCAGGGGCGGACGACCATCAGCGGACGGTCGCACGACCATCAGCGGACCGTCAGCTCTTCCGAAGCGGGCACCGGCACAGTCGTCCCAGACGGCGACGGAGAACAGTCGGCCGCAGACACCGCAAAGGTTGGTACCGCCATGTCCCGCTTGTTCGAAACCACTCAGCTCGGCACTCTGGACCTCCCCAACCGGCTCGTGATGGCGCCGATGACGCGCAACCGCGCCGACGCCGACGGCACCCCGCAGGCGATCATGGCCACCTACTACGCACAGCGCGCCTCCGCCGGGCTGATCATCGCCGAGGCCGCCACGCCCAACGCGGTCGGCCAGACCTACCCGAACATCACGGCGATCCACAGCGATGCGCACGTCGCCGGTTGGCGGCAGGTCACCGATGCCGTGCACGCCGCGGGCGGCCGGATGTTCCTGCAGTTGCAGCACGGCGGCCGGGTCGGCCACCCCGACACCAGCGGCCTGACGCCGGTCGCACCGTCGCCGGTGCCGCTGCCGGACACGATCTTCACCCCGAGCGGGCACCAGCCGGCCGCCGTGCCACGCGAGATGACCCTCGACGAGATCGACTCCACCGTGGCGGACTTCGCCGCGGCCGCCCGCCGCGCCGTCGACGCCGGCTTCGCGGGCGTGGAGGTGCACGCCGCCAACGGCTACCTCCTCCACCAGTTCCTGGCGACGGGCACCAACCACCGCACCGACGCCTACGGCGGCCCGGTCGCCGGCCGTATCCGCTTCGTCGTGGAGGTCGTCGAGGCCGTCGCCGCCGAGATCGGCCCCGAGCGTGTCGGCGTACGCATCGCTCCCGGCCTGACCGTCAACGGCATCGACGAGGGCGACACCGAGGACATCTACCCGGCGCTCGTCGACGCCCTGACGGATATGGGCGGCCTCGCCTATCTGCACGTCGTCTTCGCCGACCCGGAGCAGGCCGTCTTCCAGGAGATCCGCAAGAACTGGCCGGGCACGCTCATCGCCAACCCGGTGCTCGGCTGGGGAGGTCCGCTGCCCGCCGACGGCGGACGGGCGGCGGGCGAGCGGCTCCTCGCCGCGGGCGCCGACCTGATCTCGCTCGGCCGCTCGTTCCTCGCCAACCCCGACCTGGTCGAGCGGATGCGCATCGGGGCGCCGCTCAATCCCGTACGCGAGAAGGGGCTGATGTACACGGGCGGTGCGGCCGGGTACACCGACTACCCGGTGCTCGCCGAGGCTCAGGTGCCTGTGCTGTCCGCACCTTGAGCGGGCAGCACGCGGGCGCGCTTCGCCTTGTTCGCCCGGCGTCCCGCGACCGGTACGTCGAGCGGGCGGGCCAGGCCCGCCACGCCTTCGTCGAGGCGCTGCAGATGGCGCAGGACGCGGTAGGTCACCGTGCCCGAGCGCAGCGCGCCGGGGCCGTCGGCCTCCAGCATGGAGGCGATGCTGGCGCCGGTTCTGACCTCGCCGTCCGCCTTGTCGTCGTCCACGTACGCGGTGATGACGTCGAGGTTGTGGGCGATGCGCCGGCCGGCCTTGGCCAGGCGTGGATCGGCCGCGACGGTCTTGCTGTACGGCACGAGTTCGGCGGTCGCCGCCAGCGAACGGGCGTGGTACGCGCAGGTCTCCAGGAGCGCCACCAGATAGCGGGCGGTCCTGCGGCGGCCGCGCAGCGGGGTGATCGGGTGGGTCAGCGGCTGGATGGAGGCGCGCAGATCGTCGAGCGCGGTGTCCAAGTCGCGCGCCCTGTCGAGGAGATCGGCCGCGGGCCCGCCGCTCAGCTGCTCCACCGAGGCGGACACCACGTCGGCGAGCCGGGCGAGGACCGTGCTGAGCAGCTCGTCGGTGCGGCGGTCGGTGTGCACCGGCAGGACGAGGACGGCCGCGATGATGCCGCAGGCCGCGCCGAGTGCCGTCTCCTCGATGCGCAGCCAGAGCACGGAGAGGCTGTAGGTGTTCAGGAGGGTGTAGAGCAGGCCCAGCATCGCCGTGACGAAGAAGGACATGAGCGCGTACGACAGGGGAGCGGTGAAGAACATCGCGAAGATGAAGAGCAGTACGAGGCCGAAGGCGAGCCAGGTGTGGTCGCCGACGAGCCCCGCGAGAGCCACACCGGCGACCACTCCGAGGACCGTACCGAGCAGCCGCCGATAGCCCTTGACGAGGATCTCGCCCGTCGACGCGGTGTTGAGGAACACCACCCAGCAGGTGAGCACCGCCCAGTACCAGCGCTCGGTGGAGAGGAACTCGCCGCCGATGATGGCGAGCGTCGATCCCACGGCCACCTGGAAGGCCGCCCTGGTGGTGGGGCGCCGGAGGCCGGCCTGCTCGTCCTCCGGCTCCGCGGCCTGCTCGACACCGGCGATCGCGATGTCCTCGGCGTCGAACTCCTCACGGGAACGGGTCGTCGCCGGAGAGTCGTCGGACTCGTCCTGCGGTCCGTCCAGGGCGAGCCGCAGTCCCAGCACGGCGCGGGCGGACTCACCGATGCCGCGGAAGACGTCCTGGACGGCGATCGAGGCCCGCGGCAGATTGTCCTCGTCGCGGTAGCCGAGCAGCCTGTTGCGTACGTGTGCCAGGGCCGTGCCCCGGTCGGCGGAGACCGGCCGGGACACCAGCAGGTACAGCGCCCGCAGGTCCCGGCGCAGGGTGAGCGTCGCGTCGTCCTCGGGGTGGATCCGCGTGCCGGTCTCCGGTACGGGCGCGTGCGGCAGATGCAGGGTGAGGGTGTCCGCGCGTTCGGCGCTGCGCGCGTTCAGGAGGAGGACGCCGAGACGTTCGGCGGCGATCTCCGCGTCCGCGACACGGCGTTGCACCAGGGCCGCGGTCGCCGCGTCCGGTGTGCCCTCCTCCAGGCGGCCCTGGATCATCAGGGCCGTCTCGTGCAGCCGGGCGGTGCCACGGCGCAGCTCGTCGAGGACCTTCTCCAGCTGATCGGGGGTGGCGTCCAGGAGCTCGATCTGGGTGGCCACCAACTGCGCGAGCCGCGCCCGGAAGGCGACCCGGAGCCGGCCGAGGTCCCGTTCGGGAGACTCCGGCACGACGGCGAAGCGGACGACGGCGCCGCACACGAAGGCGACGGTCAGGGCCAGATACAGCTCGGGCAGCGCCGCCGCGGTCGCGCCCACGAACAGCGAGACGAAGTAGACCTGGAAGCCGATCAGGCCCAGGGCCGTGCCCCGGTCGCCGAAACGGCGGCTGTAGACGGCGCCGAAGATCAGCGCCACGAAGAACACGTCACCCGCGATGACCTGGTCGTGCAGGAGAGCCGCGAGGGATATCGCCGCCAGCGAGACGGGCAGGCCCAGAGCGAGCGTGACCGCCTGGTCGCGTACCTCCTTCTCCTTGATGGCGAAGGTGGCGACCATGGCCGTCATGGCGCCCGCGACCATGTGCGTGACGTCCGTGCCGAACAGGGCGAGCACGACGAGCGTCAGGGCGATCGCCGCGACCGTCCGGAGCCCCGCCATCAGCCGCAGCAGCCCCGGGTCCGATGCCACGAAGCGGTCCCATGTGCCGGTCCTGGTCCGCCGTGTCACTGCGCTCACACCCTCATCGCCGCTGTTCAGGCCGAGATTCTGTCATGGGAAGACGTAACCGGGGCTTGAGGGTTGGGGGCGTCTCGACCCGTAAGACGAGGGGTGGAAGCGGCGAAAGTCTCCGGAGCGACTTCAACGAAAGACTTGAAGTCATGAATCCGGCAGACAAGGAAATCCCCAGGGCGCAGCTGTGCCCCGACAGCCCCGACAGCCCCGACACCCCTCAAGCCCGCGCGAGCGCCGCGGCAACCGCACCCGGACCACGCCGCTTGTGGACCCTCCTCGCCGTCAGCGCCGCCCAGCTCCTCGTCGTCCTCGACGGGACGATCGTGAACATCGCGCTGCCCTCCGCGCAGAGCGCCCTCGGCCTGTCCGACGCGAGCCGCCAGTGGGCCGTCACCGCGTACGCGCTCGCCTTCGGCGGGCTGCTCCTGATCGGCGGGCGGATCAGCGGGGCGCTCGGCCACCGGCGTACGTTCCTCATCGGACTGATCGGTTTCGCCGCCGCGTCCGCGCTCGGCGGGGCCGCCGTGAACCCCGAGATGCTGTTCGGGGCGAGGGCCCTGCAGGGGGCGTTCGCCGCGGTGCTCGCGCCCGCCGGGCTCTCGCTCCTGACGATCACCTTCTCCGAACCGGGGGAACGGGGCCGGGCGTTCGGCGTGTTCGCCGCGGTGGGTGCCGCCGGATCGGCCGTCGGCCTGGTCGCCGGGGGGCTGCTCACCGAGTACGCGAGCTGGCGCTGGTGCCTCTACGTCAATGTCCCCGTCGCCCTGTTCGCCGTACTCGGCGCGGCCTTCGTGCCGAGGGACCGGCCGGTGCGCGGGGCGGGCGGCCGGCTCGACGTGGCGGGCGCCCTGCTCAGCGCCGGGGGCTTCGCCGCGATCGTGTACGCCTTCAACGAGGCCGAGCCGCGCGGCTGGGACGCGCCGCTGGTCCTCACCCTCCTCCTGGCAGGTGCCCTGCTGCTCGTCGCGTTCGCGGCCGTGGAGGTCAGGGCTCCGCAGCCGCTGCTGCCGATGCGGGTGCTCCTGGACCGCGCGCGGGCCGGCGCGTTCGTCGCCATCACCCTGCTGTTCGTCGCGATGTTCGGCTTCTACCTCTTCATGAGCTACTACACGCAGACGGTCCTCGGCTATTCGCCGGTCCAGGCGGGCCTCACGCTGATCGTCAACGCCGTGGCCGCGCTGGTCGGCGCGACGCTCGTCGCCGGGCGGCTGCACGGACGCGTCGCACCCGCGGCGCTGATCCTGCCGGGGCTGCTCGCGGCGGCCGCCGGGATGTTCGTCCTGACCCGGCTCACCGCACAGAGCACGCACGTCCTGCCGGCGTATCTGCTGCCCGCGCTGATCCTGACGGGGCTCGGCCTCGGCTGCGTCATGCCGCCGACCGCGAGCCTGGCCACCGCGGGAATGCGCCCGCAGGACATCGGGGCCGCAGCGGCCGCGTACAACGCGTCGCAGCAACTGGGAGCCGCACTCGGCACCGCCCTGCTCAACACCGTCGCGGCGAGCGCGGCCGCAGCCCACCTGGCGTCCCGGGCCGACGCCACGCCGACGGCGGCGTCCGTGCACGGCTACGCGGTGGCCCTGACCGTCGCCTTCGGCATCCTCGTCGCCGCGGCGTGCGTCACCGCACCGCTCATCGTCCGGGGGCGCCGGCCCGCAGTCCGTCCATGACGAGGTCGAGGAGGCGTCCGGCCCGCAGCTGCCAGTCGCCGTGCGGGTCGATCTGCCAGAGGCCCGCGATGGCGAGCATGAAGTCGTCGGGGGTCACGCCGGGGCGGATCGTGCCCGCCTCCTCGTTCGCCCTCAGGAGGGCTTCGACGGCAGAGGACAGCGAACCCTTGCTCAGCCCGATCAGGGTGCCCTTCGCGAGGGTCGCCTTGCGCATCGCGTCCGCCAGACCGGCCTTGGCCATGGCGTACTGCGCGAGCCGGTCCATCCACTCCCGCAGAGCCTCGTCGGGGGCGCGGGTGTCGAGCAGCTGGCACGCCGTGTCGCAGACCTGCTGGACCTCGTAGCGGTAGACCTCGAGGACGAGTGCCTCGCGGTTGGGGAAGTTGCGGTAGAAGGTGCCCTGCCCGACGCCCGCCTTCTTCGCGATCGCGCTCAGCGGGGCGTCGGCCGATCGCGTCAGTTCCGCGAGGGCCACTTCCAGGATGCGCTCGCGATTCCGTTGCGCGTCCGAGCGCAGCCGTGCGTCCTTCTGCTCCCGCACTCGTCCTCCTCCCGGGAATCACGGCGTGGGTCGGCTCGTTGCAGCCCGTGCCGGCCTTGCTAAGCGGACAACTGTCCGGTAAATTCAATGCTTGCGGACAGCTGTCCACTTAGGCTCACCATACCGGCAGAATCAGCCGGCGGGGGATGGCCGGTCGCGATCGCGGCCGATCGCCTCTCGCCGCACTTCGACGGTGTCGCGTGCGGCACCCCTACGCACAGCGCCATCTCTTCCCGAACTCACCGTCGGGATCGCCTCGTTCCACGCTCCCGCTCTTGAGCGGCACTTGCTGAAGAAGCTGACAGAAGCGAAAGAAGGCCGATCGTGGCTCCATCGACGTCCAGCGCCATCACTTTGAACATCAACGGCGAAAAGCACACGCTGCCCGTCGACCACCGCACCACCCTGCTCGACGCGCTGCGCGAGCGCCTCGATCTGACCGGCACCAAGAAGGGCTGTGACCAGGGCCAGTGCGGCGCCTGCACGGTCCTGATCGACGGCCGCAGGGCCGTCTCCTGTCTGCAGCTCGCGGTCGCCGCCGAAGGCCGGGTGATCACCACCATCGAAGGCGTCGCCGACGGCGAGCGGCTGCACCCCGTGCAGCAGGCCTTCCTCGACCTCGACGGATTCCAGTGCGGTTACTGCACGCCGGGGCAGATCTGTTCGGCCATCGCGGTGATCGAGGAGCACGCCGCGGGCTGGCCGAGCGCGGCGACCGCCGACGTACGGCCCGAGGCGGTCGTGCCGCAGCTGACCGCGGACGAGATCAGAGAGCGGATGAGCGGCAATCTCTGCCGCTGCGGCGCGTATGTGTCGATCGTGCAGGCGGTCGCCAAGGCGGCCGCGAACGAGTCCGCGAACGAGACCGCGGGCAGTACGGAGGCTGTGGCATGAGGGAATTCGACTACCGGCGCGCGATCGACGTCCCCGGCGCGCTCGCGCTGCTCGGCGCCGACCCCGACGCGCGCGTCCTCGGCGGCGGCACCAACCTCGTCGACCTGATGAAGACGGGCGTTGAACGGCCCGCCCTGCTCGTCGACGTACGCGAGCTGCCCCTCGACCGGATCGAGGTCACCGACGACGGCGGGCTTCGGATCGGCGCGACCGTCACCAACAGCGATCTCGCCGCCCACCCCGAAGTGCGCCGCCGCTACCCTGCGTTGGCGCAGGCCGTGCTCGCCGGCGCGTCGGGACAGCTGCGCAACATGGCCACGGTCGGCGGGAACCTGCTCCAGCGCACCCGCTGCGGCTACTTCACCGATCTGTCGAAGCCGTGCAACAAGCGCGCCCCCGGCAGCGGTTGCCCCGCCATCGAGGGCGAGCACCACAACCACGCCATCCTCGGCGCCTCCGGGCACTGCGTGGCCATCCATCCCTCGGACATGGGGGTGGCGCTCGCCGCCTTCGACGCCGTCGTGTCGTACGAAACGGCCGAGGGGGCCGGCGAGTTGCCGCTCGCCGAGTTCTACCTCCCGGTGGGCGAGACACCCCACCTGGAGACCGCGCTGCCGTCTGGCGCGCTGATCACCGGCATCACCCTGCCGCCGGCTCCGGTCGCCACGCTCTCCCGCTACCGCAAGGTGCGCGAGCGCGCGTCGTACGCCTTCGCGATCGGCTCGATCGCCGCCGCGCTCGACGTCCAGGACGGTGTCGTACGCGAAGTGCGCATCGCCTTCGGGGCGGTGGCGTCCCGGCCGTGGCGGGCGCTGGAGGCCGAGCGTGTGCTGACCGGTGGCCCGGCGACCGCCGAGGCGTTCGCCGCCGCCGCGGACGCCGAACTGGCGGCCGCGCAGACGCTGCCCCACAACGGCTACAAGGTGACGCTGCTGCGCAACCTCGTCGTCGCGATGCTGACCGAGCTGACCGAGGAGGCCACCCGATGAGGACGCCGACGACGCCGACCACGACCACCACGTCCACCGGAGCGACGGGCGCCGTCGGCGCTTCGTACACCCGCGTGGAGGGCCGGGCCAAGGTCACCGGCGCCGCCCGGTACGCGGGAGAGATCCCCTTCGCCGAACTCGCCCACGGCTGGCTGGTGTTGTCCACGATCGCCCGTGGCCGGATCAGCTCGGTCGAGTCGGACGCCGTGCGCGAGATGCCCGGCGTCCTGTCCGTCCTGCACCACGGCAACGCGCCGCGCGTCGACGGTGACTACATCAGCATGCTCGGCCCGCCCGACCCGATCGTCGAGGTCTTCCAGCACGACCGGGTGCCGTTCGTCGGCTGGCCCGTGGCGCTGGTCGTCGCCGAGACCTCCGAGCAGGCGCGAGAGGCCGCGGAGGCGCTGGTGGTGAAGTACGAGGCGGAGCCGCACGACGTCGCGTTCTCCGCCGCGCACCCCGACACGTACACCCCGGACGGTGACAACCACCAGATGGCGAAGGGCGACCTGGACGCCGAACTCGCCGCGTCCGCCCATGTCGTGGACGAGGAGTACAGCACGCCCGAAGAGCACCACAGCTCGATGGAGCCGCACGCCGCGATGGCGCGATGGGATGCCGGACGCCTCGAAGTCGTCGACTCCAACCAGGGCAGCACCTGGGTCGCCGGCGAGCTGGCGAAGCTGTTCTCGCTCGACCCGGCTTCGGTACGGGTACGGTCCGAGCACGTCGGCGGAGCCTTCGGGTCCAAGGGCGTACGCGTCCACCAGATCCTCGCCGTGATGGCGGCGACCGTGCTCGACCGCCCCGTCAGGGTCGTCCTCACCCGTCGCCAGCTGTTCTCGCTGACCGGCTACCGCAGCCCCACCGCCCAGCGCGTCCGGCTCGGCGCCGACGCCGACGGGCGGCTGCGCGCCGTCGGGCACCAGGCGCACAGCCTCACGTCGAAGGTGCATGAATTCGTCGAGGGGAGCGCCGGGTTCGGGCGTCCGATGTACGCCGCCGACGCCCACCACAGCGTCAACCGCGTCGTGCGGCTCGACGTGCCGACGCCGACCTTCATGCGCGCGCCCGGCGAGGCTCCCGGATCGTTCGCCCTGGAGTCCGCGCTCGATGAACTCGCGGAGCGGACCGGCCTGGACCCGATCGCGCTGCGGGCCCGCAACGAACCGGACGTCGGCCCCGTCTCCGGGCTGCCGTTCGGCTCCCGCAATCTCGTGTCCTGCTTCGAGGAGGGGGCCCGCAGGTTCGGCTGGGCGGACCGGGACCCGCGCCCCGGCCTGCGGCGCGAAGGCCGCTGGCTGATCGGCACCGGCACGGCCGCGGCCACCTTCCCGGTGATCGCGATGCCGTCCACGGCGGCCGTGACGGCGGAGGCCGACGGCACCTTCACCGTGCGGATCACCGCGTCGGACGTCGGTACGGGGGCGCGGACCGCGCTGACCCTGATCGCCGCCGAGGCCCTCGAAGTGGCCCAGGACCGCGTCCATGTGCGCATCGGCGACAGCGACTTCGGCCCGGCGGCCATCTCGGGCGGCTCGATGGGTACCCGCTCCTGGGGCTGGGCGGTCACGGCCGCGGTGCGTGAGCTGCGGGAGCAACTGGCCCTGGGCGGCGACATCCCGCCGCAGGGGATCACCGTGCGGTCCGACACCAGTGAGTACGTCTTCGCGCTCTCGCAGAAGGAACGGCACTCCTACGGTGCGCAGTTCGCCGAGGTCGCCGTGGATGTGACCACCGGCGAGGTGCGCGTACGACGGATGCTCGGCATCTTCGCGGCGGGCCGCATCATCAACCCGCTGACCGCACGCAGCCAGCTCGTCGGCGGCATGATCTGGGGCCTGTCCATGGCGCTGCACGAGGAGGCGGTCAGGGACCAGGCGACGGGCGGCCATGTCGGCGCCGACTTCGCGGGCTACCACTTCGCCGCCAACGCGGATGTGCCGGACATCGAGGCGGACTGGGTGGACGACCCGGACGCGGACGACCCCGTCGGCATCAAGGGCATCGGCGAGATCGGCATCGTGGGCGCCGCCGCGGCGATCGCCAACGCGGTCTGGCACGCGACCGGCGTACGCCATCGTGCGCTGCCGATCCGGCCCGACCGCGTCCTGGACGCGGCAGGAGTCCGGGATGCTTGACATCGCCGCCGAGCTCGACCGATGGGTGCGAGAGGGCCGGGCGTTCGCCGTCGCCACCGTCGTGGCGGTGGGCGGCAGCGCGCCGCGCCCGCCCGGCGCGGCCCTCGCCGTCGACAGCGAGGGCACCGCCATCGGTTCGGTCTCCGGGGGCTGTGTGGAAGGAGCCGTGTACGACCTGTGCGTGCAGGCCCTGGCGGACGGCACGGCGGTGCGCGAGCGCTTCGGCTACAGCGACGAGGACGCCTTCGCCGTGGGGCTGACCTGCGGCGGGGTCATCGAGGTCCTGGTCACGCCGGTGACCGCGGAGGCGCCTGTCAGGGCCGTGTTCGCGGCGGCCCTCTCGGCCGCCGCGAACGGCGAGGCGGCGGCGATCGCCCGCGTGGCGGAGGGCCCCGCCGAACTCCTGGGCAGGCCCCTGCTGGTGCGCGCCGACGGATCGTACGAAAGCGGCCTGGAAGGGCACCCGGACCTCGACCGCACGGTGGCGGGGGAGACCCGCGCGATGCTGGATGCGGGCCGCACCGGCGAGTTCGGCGTCTCGGAGGACGGCTCGCGCTGCGGCGCGCCCCTGACGCTGTTCGTCGAGTCGAGCGTGCCGCCGCCCCGCATGATCGTCTTCGGCGCGGTCGACTTCGCCGCCGCCCTGGTGCGCACGGGCAAGTTCCTCGGCTACGAGGTGACGGTGTGCGACGCCCGTCCGGTCTTCGCCACCCGGGCCCGCTTCCCCGAGGCCGACGAGGTCGTCGTGGACTGGCCGCACCGCTATCTGCGGGGCACCAGGACGGACGCCCGCACGGTCCTGTGCGTACTGACGCACGACGCCAAGTTCGACATCCCGCTCCTGGAGGCGGCGTTGCGCATGCCGGTCGCGTTCGTCGGCGCCATGGGCTCGCGCCGCACCCACGAGGACCGCAACCGCCGACTGCGCGAAGTCGGCGTCACGGAAGGGGAGTTGGCACGGCTGAGGTCCCCGATCGGCCTGGACATCGGCGCCCGTACGCCGGAGGAGACGGCCCTGTCCATCGCGGCCGAGATCGTCGCGACACGCCGCGGCGGCACGGGCATGCCCCTGACCGGATCGGGCACGCCGATCCACCACGACGGGGAGGACGGTTCGGGCGGGGCGCACGCGGCGGCGTGACGCGGCCGGGAGCCGAGGCTCCCGGCCGCAGCCGCCGCTAGCCCTTGAGGCCGATCGCCGCGCAGGCCGCCTTGTACGCGGGCGTGCAGATCTCCGACGTCTTGTAGATGCCGTCCGCGATGACCGTGGACTTGATGGTGTCCTGGGTCAGGGGGCGGACCGACACCAGCAGGGACGGGATGTCCTTCGTCGTGGCGTTCTCGGACTGGTCGCCGGCCAGGGCGTCGAACTCGACCATGCGGCCCTGGGCGATCCTGACCGCCATCTGCGCGGCGCCCACCGCCTCCTCGGGGTACGACTTGTAGACGCTCATGTACTGCTCGCCCGCGACGACGCGCTGCACGGCCGGCAGCTCCGCGTCCTGGCCGGTGACCGGGGGGAGCTCGGTGAGGCCCGATGCCTTCAGGGCCTTGATGATGCCGCCCGCCATGCCGTCGTTGGCGGAGTAGACGCCCGCGATGTTGTCCTTGCCGAGCGCGGTGATCGCGTCGGTCATATGGGCGCGCGCCGTCTCCGGCTTCCAGCCCTCGGTGTCGTACGACTTGGCGACGTCCAGCTGGTTGAGCTGGGAGAGCGCGCCCTGCTTGAAGACGGCGGCGTTCGGGTCGGTCGGCGAACCGTTGATCATGACGATCTTGCTGTTCTTACTGGCGCCGCTCCCGAGCGCCTTGATGAGCCCCTGGCCCTGGACCTGACCCACCAGTTCGTTGTCGAAGGCCACGTAACCGGAGACGGGCCCCTCGGCGAGCCGGTCGTAGGCGATCACGGGGATGTCCGCGTCCTTCGCCTTCTTGACGGACGGGGCGATCTTCTTCGCGTCCACCGCGCTGACGAGGACCACGTCGACCTGGTCGGCGACCATCTTCTCGAGCTGGCGGCTCTGCTTGGCGGCGTCCTGGTCGGCGTTGGCGTAGACGACCTTGCCCTTGCCGTTGGTGAGCTTCTTGACCTGCTTCTCGATGATGGGGTGGTCGAACTTCTCGTAGCGAGCCGTCTCTGATTCGGGCAGCAGCAGGCCGACGGTGACGTCGTCGCCCTTCCTGTCGTCCTTGGTTCCTTCGTCGCTGTCGAGCAGGCCGCCACATGCGGCGAGCGAGAGGGCGAGCACGCCCACGGTCACGACGACGGTGGCTTCACGTCTACGGGATTTCATTCGTCCACTTCCTAGACCTGACCGCTTCCATGCGGTCCGAGGTGGCTGAAAGCCAACCCGGCGACCCTCCTGACGTCAAGGACTCAAGTGATAACGAGATGACAATGGCACCATGTGTTTCAGAGTTGAACTGTTCTGGATATGCCGGACCTGTGGGTGGCGAGGGGCGGGCGGCGGCTCGGCGCGGCGGGTGGCGCCGACGGGCGAGCCGATCGGGCCGCAGGGCCCTCCATGGCGTGTGTGACAGCTCCGACAGGGCGGTTCTCCCCGCATTTCTCGTTCTCGCGGGAGAAATATTTAGCGCCTGACCGTGCCTTGAAGCTCATACCGTGCTACTGTTGATCGAAGTTGCAGTTGTGGTTCCCATAAGACTTCAAGTGCCTTAGGTGGATCTGATCCGCCGGGCACTTTTGTATTTCCGGTGCAGTTTTCCGGACGGGGCAATCAACGTGGCGACGCCGGGGTTCGCACAGTGTGGACTCCGGGCTTTGCCCCGAAGGAGATTTTAGTATGGCTAACGGCACCGTGAAGTGGTTCAACTCGGAAAAGGGCTTCGGCTTCATCGAGCAGGAGGGTGGCGGCCCGGACGTCTTCGCCCACTACTCGAACATCGCCACCCAGGGCTTCCGTGAGCTCCAGGAAGGTCAGAAGGTGACCTTCGACGTCACGCAGGGCCAGAAGGGCCCGCAGGCGGAGAACATCCTCCCCGCCTGACGCTGACGCGTTGACACGAGGCTGGTGCCCGCACCTCACGGTGCGGGCACCAGCTCGTTGCTGTTTACAGAGTTTTTCTTTTTTCGGCTCGTGCTTGCAATTCGTTCGGCTGGTTTTCGCCGAGAATTCCTCGATGCGTGCCATATCGAGGAAGGTTCTCCTTGAACCGTTCAGGTCGTACGAACGATCGCTATTCCGGCAAGTCCAATCCCCGCGGTTTCGCAGCCCAGCGTTCTCGCGGCGCGGGCGGCCGTCCCGGCGGGCAGAGCCGCCGCCCCGCCGCACCGCAGGGTGAGTTCGCGCTCCCTGTCACCGTCACCCCGGGTCTGCCCGCCGTCGAGGCCTTCGGCGAGCTCGACATGCCGGAAGTTCTCCTGAAGACGCTGAACGGCCTCGGCGTGACGGAGCCGTTCCCGATCCAGGCCGCCACGCTGCCGAACGCGCTCGCGGGCCGCGACGTACTGGGCCGTGGACGCACCGGATCCGGCAAGACCCTCGCCTTCGGCCTTCCGCTCCTGGCCCGCACCGCCGGACAGCGCGCCGACTCGAAGCAGCCGCTGGCCCTGGTCCTCGTGCCGACGCGCGAGCTCGCCCAGCAGGTCACCGAGGCGCTCACCCCGTACGCGAGGGCGCTGAAGCTGCGCATCGCCACCGTGGTCGGCGGCATGTCGATCGGCAGGCAGGCCGGCGCGCTGCGGAGCGGTGCCGAGGTGCTCGTCGCGACGCCGGGCCGCCTGAAGGACCTCATCGAGCGCCGGGACTGCCGCCTCGACCGGGTGTCCATCACTGTCCTCGACGAGGCCGACCAGATGGCCGACATGGGCTTCATGCCCCAGGTCACCGAACTGCTCGACCAGGTGCGGCCCAACGGCCAGCGGATGCTGTTCTCGGCCACCCTGGACCGCAACGTCGACCTCCTGGTCCGCCGCTACCTCCAGGACCCGGTCGTCCACTCCGTCGACCCCTCGGCGGGCGCGGTCACCACGATGCGCCACCACGAGCTGCATGTGCACGGCGCCGACAAGACCGCCGCCGCCACCGAGATCGCGGCCCGCGACGGCCGCGTGATCATGTTCCTGGACACCAAGCACGCCGTCGACCAGTTCACCCGGCATCTGCTGGGCAGCGGCGTGCGCGCGGCCGCGCTGCACGGTGGCAAGTCGCAGCCGCAGCGCACCCGCACCCTCGCCCAGTTCAAGACCGGCGACGTCACTGTCCTGGTGGCGACGAACGTCGCGGCCCGCGGCATCCACGTCGACAACCTCGACCTGGTGGTCAACGTCGACCCGCCCAGCGACCACAAGGACTATCTGCACCGCGGCGGCCGTACCGCCCGCGCCGGCGAGTCCGGCAGCGTGGTGACCCTCGTCCTGCCCAACCAGAAGCGCGACATGAGCCGCCTGATGGCCGCTGCCGGGATCCGGCCGCAGATCACCCAAGTCCGTTCCGGCGAGGCGGAGTTGAGCCGTATCACCGGTGCGAAGGCGCCCTCCGGCATCCCCATCAGCGGCGCCGCGCCCACCGCTGAGCGCCCCAAGCGGGGCGGCGCCCCCTTCCGCGGGATGGGCACCCGTCCGGGGCGGGCCACCGGCGGCTCCCGGCGGACCACCGAGTCCCGTGAGCTGGCCGAGGCCCGCAAGGCGGCGCGGGTGCGGCGCAGCGCCTGACGCCTGATGCTTGACCTGTGCCGTTCTTGACCTTCGGGTCAAGAACGGTCTACAGTCATGATCATGGGAAGGCCGAAGCAGTTCGATCCGGACGCCGCCGTCGAGCAGGCCATGGGCGTGTTCTGGCGCAAGGGGTATGCCGCCACCACGCCGCAGGACCTCGTCGATGCGCTCGGTATCGGCAAGGGCAGTCTCTACAACACCTTCGGCAGCAAGCACGCCCTGTTCGAGCGGGCGCTGCGCCGCTACCGCGACAGTCAGGCCCTGGCCCTCATCGAGATGCTCGAGGAATCCGGGCCCGTCAAGGAGCGGTTGCGCGCGGCGCTCTGGCTCCTCGTCGACATGGACCTCGCCGACCCGGACCGCCGTGGCTGCATGGCGGTGAACACCGCGGCCGAGCTGGCCGGGGTGGACGAGGTGGCGACCGAACTGGTGCGGCGGATGTTCGACCGCACCGAAGAGGCGTTCCAGGCGCTGATCGAGAAGGGGCAGCGGGCGGGGGAGATCGATCCCGCGCGCGATGCCCGGGGCGCCGGGAGTCTGCTCCTGACGACGGTCGTCGGCCTGCGGCTCATGGCCCGCGTTGCCGAGGGGCCGGACCGCCTTTCCCGGGTGATCGACGCGACGGTCGATGCGCTCTGACGTACGCGAGCATGAGTAACTGAGCGGAATCCAGGCCGAATTGCGCGACCTTCCGTCTGCCCAGATTTTGTACCTGCAGTTCAAGAACTATCTCAACTCCACCCAAGGACCGGGGAGACCATGCAGCTCGACCTGAACTCCAAGACCGCCGTCGTCACCGGCGCGAGCCGCGGCATCGGCCTGGCCACCGTCAAGTCGCTGATCGACGAAGGCGTACGCGTCGTGGGCGCCGCCCGCACCATCACCCCCGAACTCAAGGAGACCGGCGCCTTCACGGTCTCCGCCGACCTCAGCACCGCCGAGGGGGTGGCCACCCTCATGGACGCCGCCTTCGCCGAACTCGGCGGCATCGACCTGCTGGTGAACAATGTCGGCGCAGGTGACGCGGTGGAGCCGGTCGGCTTCCTCGACACCGGTGACGTGCAGTGGCAGGGCATCTTCGACCTGAACCTGCTCAGCGCGGTACGCGTCACGCGTACCGCGCTGCCCAGCCTGATCGAGCGGCGTGGCGCGATCGTCAACGTCTCGTCCATCAACTCCCGGCTCCCCGCGGCCGGTCCCGTCGCCTACAGCGCGGCCAAGGCGGCGCTCACCGCCCTCGGCAAGTCACTGGCCGAGGAGTTCGGACCGAAGGGTGTACGCGTCAACACGGTCTCGCCCGGCGTGGTGCGGACCGCCATCTGGGAGGACCCCGAGGGCTTCGGCGGCAAGGTGGCCGCCGGTGCCGGGGCCGAGCACGGCGCTTTCCTCGCACAGATCCCCGACGCGTTCGGCATCACGACCGGGCGGATCACCGAAGCGCGGGAAGTGGCGTCCCTGATCACGTTCTTGCTCTCCGACGTGGCCGGGAACATCACGGGCGCCGACCACGTCATCGACGGCGGCACGGTCAAGACGATCTGAGGGATCAACGGCCGGAGGCATGCCCCCTGGGGTGACGATCCGGAGCGGGACCTGACTGGAGGCCGCGTCACTCTGGCTCTACGTTCCCCAACTCGGCCCGGGTGCTGGCGCCTTGGGCGAGCAGCCACCGTACGACGTCGTCGGCGTCCTGGGCGCGGGCGATGTCCAGGGGTGTCATGTCGTCGTAGCCGATCCAGTCGAGGTCCGCCCCTTGCTGGAACAGGCGTTGCGCGGTGGGGAGTTGGCCGCCGTGGCAGGCGCCCCAGAAGGCGCTGGTGATCGCCGGGCCGGTGGGCGGTTCGGCTGCGGTGATGAAGGCCTCGACCTGGTCGAGCAGGCCCAGCGTCGCCGCGTCCTGGAGGTCCGCGCGGGCGCCGTGCTCCAGCAGGCGGCGGGCCGCGCGCCACTGGCCGAAGCCGCGGGCGTCGGCGAGCGGGGTGCCGCCGCCGATCACGGCGCCGGTCGCCTCGATGTCGGCGCCCGCGGCGATCAGCGCGTCCAGGGCGATGACGTCGTCGTTGCTCGCGGCCCAGTGGAGCGGCGTCTCGGAGTGGGAGCCGACGAACCGGGCGCTGGGGTCGGCGCCCGCCGCGGCGAGGGCGGCGATGACCTCCGGGGCCTGCGGGTAGTGCCCCGGCCAGTCGGCCGCGATGTGCAGCAGGCTCCGCCCGCCCGCGGCGGGGCCTTCCGTGGTGATGGTGCCGGAGGCCAGACCGGGGTGATCGGCGAGGAGCCGGCGAAGCGCCTGGACGTCGCCCTTGCGGATCGCCTCGGTCGCCGAGATGGCAAGTGGGTCAAGGGAGTTGAGATTCTTCACGAGGGGGTCGGCCTCCTGCTCGGGCGCTCTCGGGTGCTCTCGGGCGGTCTGGTCCAGACCTATTGACGGTAGGTCTGGACCACTTTACGGTGTGGCGCACCGCACGACGTACGTCTCCAGGCGTCTCCAGGCACCACAGTCCAGGAGGTCAGCGTGTCACCCAGAACCTCTCGCCGCCCCCAGGTTTCCCGGACCGCGCTCCGCGCGCCGTCCCGGCTGTTCGCGGTCGGCCTGGCGATGGTCGTCGCCGTGTCGACGCTCGTCGGCGCCGCGCCGGGCCCGTCGCAGGACAGCCGTACCGCCCAGGACAGCCGCACCGTCCAGGGCGAGACCTGCGCGGTCAAGTCGAAGCCCGCCGGAAAGGTGCTTCAGGGCTACTGGGAGAACTGGGACGGCGCCGCCAACGGCGTGCATCCGCCGTTCGGCTGGACCCCGATCATCGACACCCGCATCCGCGACCACGGCTACAACGTCATCAACGCCGCGTTCCCCGTGATCCGTTCGGACGGCACCGTCCTCTGGGAGGACGGCATGGACTCGACGGTGAAGGTCGCCACGCCCGCCGAGATGTGTCAGGCCAAGGCGGACGGCGCCACGATCCTGATGTCGATCGGCGGCGCGACGGCCGGTATCGACCTCAGTTCGAGCACGGTCGCCGACCGGTTCGTCGAGACCGTGGTGCCCATCCTGAAGAAGTACAACTTCGACGGCATCGACATCGACATCGAGACCGGCCTGGTCGGCAGCGGAAACATCGCCAACCTGTCCGCCTCGCAGGCCAACCTCATCCGCATCATCGACGGCGTACTCGCGCAGATGCCCGCCAACTTCGGCCTGACGATGGCGCCCGAAACGGCGTACGTCACCGGAGGCAGCGTGACGTACGGCTCCATCTGGGGCGCCTACCTCCCCATCGTGAAGAAGTACGCCGACAACGGCCGCCTCTGGTGGCTGAACATGCAGTACTACAACGGCAGCATGTACGGCTGCTCCGGCGACTCCTACTCCGCCGGAACCGTCGAAGGCTTCACCGCCCAGACGGACTGCCTGAACAAGGGCCTGGTCGTTCAGGGCACCACGATCAAGGTCCCCTACGACAAACAGGTCCCGGGCCTGCCCGCCCAACCGGGCGCGGGCGGCGGCTACATGGCCCCGAACCTGGTGGCCCAGGCGTGGAACCACTACAACGGCGCGCTGAAGGGCCTGATGACGTGGTCCATCAACTGGGACGGGTCCAAGGGGTGGACTTTCGGGGACAATGTGAAGGGGCTTCCGTAGCGTGGCGTGCCGAGTCAGGCGACATTCCGCTCACCTGCTGAGCGTGCAGCCACACGGATCTGCCGGGACTGCTGGTGAGCCACCTACGTCGGGTGCTCCTGGCCCTGGGCGTTCTGGCACCTCACTGCGAGGGCCGCGATGTCGTCGTCGAGCCTTCCGCCGCTGTAGTGGAGCAGGTCCCGGTGAAGCCGGTCGAGCAGCTCGCGGGGCTGCTCCGGGCCCTGCTGCCGCATCCAGTCCGGCAGCGGGAAGAACTCGCCGGTGCGGTCCCGGGTCTCCGATACGCCGTCGGTGTAGAGCAGCAGCTGGTCGCCTTGGGCAAAGGCCACGGTGTCGATGCAGTAGTTGTCACCAATGAGCGCTGCGAGGTTGAGAGGCGCCGAGGGGGTGGTGGGCTCCAGGACGCGGATGTTCCCGCGATGCGCAAGCAGTGGTGGGGGGTGCCCGCAGTTGAGAAGTCTGACGTGGCCGCCGCCGTGCGGGATCTCGGCGATGAGAGCGGTGGCAAAGTGCTCTGGCAGATCCGGGGCGAGAAACGCAGCGCTATGGCGGCCGATGCTGGTCTCCAGACGATGGACGACGCCCCTCAGGTCGGGCTCGTCGTACGCGGCCTCCCTGAAGCAACTGATCACCGCCGAGGCCGCCCCCACCGCGGACAGGCCCTTGCCCCGAACGTCACCGATGAGCAGCCGGACCCCGTAGCGTGTGTCGGCCGCCTCATAGAAGTCGCCGCCGATCCGGGCCTGCTCTTGGGCCGCCAGATACAGCGACTCGATCTCGATGTCCTCGAAGCGGCGAGGCAAGGGGCGCAGCAGTACCTTCTGGGCCGCGTCGGCGACGAGCCGGACCTGGAAGAGGATCTCCTCCCGCTGGAGTCGGACATGGCTTGCGTATGCAGCCGCCAAGGTGACTGCGACGATCGCGGCCGCCGTGTATTGCGTACCAAGGTCGGCGTAGAAGAAGCTCAGGCTGATCATGACCAGCAGGCAGAACGCCCCCAACAGGATCGTGGGAAGCACGGGCCACATCGCGGCGGCGAGGGCGGGGGCGGCGGGCAGAAGGCGGCTGAAGGCGATCTGCCTCGGTGTGGAGAACGCCAGGCCGGCGATGAGGACGGTAAGGATTATCGGTGACAGATGGGCAGCGGCCCACCTGTCGCCGTAGGGCGGACGCCGGCGTCGCAGCCGTCCGATCGCGATCACAAAATGCATCATATCGGTCGAAGCGGGCATTTATCCCTGCTGGAGTATGCACTCGTGTGCGGTGGATCCCGCCGACCAGGGTGCCGCAGTGGCCGGAATGGCAGAGGTCGTGGGATGCAGGCTTGAGCAGTCGCCCAAGGTCTGGCCGGGTGGGGATCACTTCTCGGGCGGGCCCTGGCCCCTTCGGATCGCCAGTGCTAGAAAGGTTGCATGGCGAGTCTTTTCGCCCGTTTTCGTCGCCTATTGCTCAGGCCACTTGTCAGCAAGAGTCCGCGAAGCGTAGCCGGGCAGGTGTTCGTGCTCCAGGTGGCCGTGGTAGTGCTGCTCGTGGCCTGCGCCGTCATCGCCCTCGTCCTGCAGTCCGAGCGGGACACCAAAGACGAGGCCAAGCGCCGTTCTGTAGCCGTGGCGCAGACCTTCGCGCACTCTCCCGGTGTCCTGGCGGCACTGCAGAGCCCCGACCCGACCAAGATTCTCCAGCCGCTCACCGAGGTGGGGCGCAAGGCCGCCGGCGTCGACTTCATCGTGGTCATGGACACCAAGGGCATCCGCTACACCCACCCCCTGCCGGACCTGATCGGCAAGCGGTTCGTGGGCACCATCGGACCGTCGCTGGCAGGGGAGGTCTACACGGAAAGCGTCCACGGCCCGCTCGGCCAAGAGGTGCAGGCCACCGTCCCCGTCGAGAACGCCGACAGCAAGGTGGTGGCCCTCGTCTCCGCCGGGCTGAAGGTCAAGAACGTGACCAATCAGGTGGACCGGCAACTACCGATCATCCTGGGCGCCGGGGCCGGGGCGCTCGCGGTGGCCACCGGCGGGACGGCGCTGGTGGGCAGGCGGCTGCGACGGCAGACCCACAGCCTGGCCCCGGACGAGATGACCCGCATGTACGAGCACCATGACGCGGTACTGCATTCCGTGCGCGAAGGGGTGCTCATCGTCGCCGGCAACGGACGGCTGCTGCTGGCGAACGACGAGGCCAAACGGCTGCTGGAGCTGCCCCCGGACGTCGAGGGGCGGCTCGTGTCGGAACTGTCGAGCCTCGATCCCGAGACGGTGGCTCTGCTCGTCTCCGGACGCGAGGTCACCGACGAGGTGCACTTCGCCGGAGAGCGGCTCCTCGCGGTCAACCAGCGGCCGACGGATCGCGGCGGAGGCCCCGAGGGAACGGTGGTGACGCTGCGTGACTCCACCGAGCTGCAGGCCGTGACCGGCAAGGCCGAGATCGCACGGGAACGGCTCAAGCTGCTGTACGACGCCGGACTCGGCATCGGCACCACCCTGGACGTGCGTGGCACCGCCGAGGAGCTGGCACAGGTCGCCGTCCCTCGCTTCGCCGACTTCGTCACCGTGGACCTGGTCGACGCCGTGCTGCAGGGCGAGGAGCCGGCCTCCGCCACACCGGTCATGCGACGCACGGCCGTGTGCGGCATCCGGGACGACCATCCGCTCTATGAAAAGGGCCGGCTGATCGACTTTCTGCCCTCCACGCCCCAGGCGCGCGGCTACGGCAGCGGCCACTCCGAGCTGGTGGCCGACCTGTCGACCGCCACGGGCTGGCACGCACAGGACCCGGAGCGCACCAGGGAGATCATCGACTACGGCATCCGTTCCCTCATCGCCGCCCCGATCCAGGCCCGCGGCGTCGTATTGGGCATGGCCAACTTCTGGCGCTCCGAGCAGCGCGAGCCCTTCGACGAGGAGGAGCTGTCGCTGGCGGAGGAACTGGTGGCCCGTGCCGCGGTCGGCATCGACAACGCCCGCCGCTACACCCGCGAACACGCCGTGGCGGTGACCCTCCAGCGCAGCCTGCTGCCGCGGGCCCTGCCCGAGCAGAGCGCCCTCGACATCGGCTACCGCTACCTCCCCGCCCAGTCGGGCGTGAGCGGAGACTGGTTCGATGTGATTCCCCTGCCGGGGAGCCGGGTGGCGCTGGTCGTCGGCGATGTGGTCGGCCACGGCCTCCACGCGGCCGCCACGATGGGGCGGCTGCGGACCGCGGTGCACAATTTCTCCACACTCGATCTGCCGCCCGACGAGCTGCTGAGCCACTTGGACGACCTGGTCGGCCGGATCGACCAGGACGAGGTGGGTACGGACGGTGCCGCGGGCGTCGTGGGGGCCACCTGCCTGTACGCGATCTACGACCCCGTGACGCGTCGCTGCGTCATGGCGCGTGCGGGGCACCTGGCGCCCGCACTCGTCCACCCCGACGGCACCGTCACCTTTGCGGACCTGCCGACCGGGCCTCCTCTCGGCCTCGGCGGCATGCCGTTCCGGACCGCCGAGCTGGAGCTCGAGGAGGGCGCCCAGCTCGTCCTCTACACCGACGGCCTCATCGAGGACCGCAGGCGCGACCTGGACGTGGGAATGGAACTGCTGCGTGATGCGCTGGCGGGCCACCCTGACCGTTCGCCCGAGGAGAGCTGCCAGGCCGTGCTGGACGAGCTGCTGCCCGGGCGTCCCCAGGACGACGTCGCCCTGCTCATCGCCCGCACCCGGGGACTGCCGTCCGACCGGATCGCCGACTGGGATGTGCCGCTCGACCCGGCCGCCGTCGCGGGGATGCGCGACGCCGTGTCCCGAAGGCTCGACGAGTGGGGCCTGTCCGAGCTCGGCTTCAGCATGGAACTCGTCCTGAGCGAGCTCATCACCAACGCCATCCGCTACGGCTCCGAGCCGATCCACGTACGGCTGATCCACGACCGCACGCTGATCTGCGAGGTGGCCGACGGCAGCAGCACCTCGCCGCATCTGCGGTACGCCGCGACGACGGACGAGGGAGGCCGGGGCCTGTTTCTGGTGTCGCAGATAGCCGAGCGCTGGGGGACCCGGTACACCCCCCAGGGCAAGGTGATCTGGGCCGAACAGACACTGCCGGGGGCCATGGCACATTGACGGTGAACGCGATCCAGTACCAGAACCGAACCGGCTGCCGTCACGGCGGGCCATGGTCCGGGCGTTCCCCGATCGGGGCCCGATCGGCCCCTGCCCCGGGCAGCCCGGCGGTGGGAGCGTGACACAAAAGCGCACTCGGAGGGCCCACGCCCACAGTCCGGACCGTGCCAACACGCCGGTCACGAGAAGGAGTTGCTCATGACCATCCGTGTGGGGATCAACGGCTGCGGCCGTATCGGCCGCATCCGTCTGCGCGTAGCCCTGGGCAGGCGCGAGAGCGACGCCATCGAGGGGGTCGCGGTCAACGACATCGCCCCGCCCGCGACCCCGGCGCACCTGCTCGAGTACGACTCCACGTACGGCAGGGTGCGGGCGGACATCTCGCACGACGACACGTACGAGCCGGACCGGCATCATGTGGTCTCCGCGGCCTCCTGCACCACCAACTGCGTAGTGCCGATGGTCAGTGTGCTTCACGATGGCCGTTCGGCCGCGCTGAGCATCATCCCGACCAGTACAGGCGCCGCGCGCGCCGTCGGTCAGGTCGTGCCGGAACTCGACGGCGTGCTCGACGGCCTCGCGGTCCGCGTGCCGGTCGAGGACGGATCGCTCACCGATCTGACGGTGGTGCTGCGGCGCGAGGCCACCGCCGAGCAGGTCAACGCCGCGTTCGAGGAGGCGGGTCTGGTCAAGGCGTTCGGCTGGTACGACAACGAATGGGCGTACTGCCAAAGGTTGTCGGACCTGACCACCTACGTAGCCGCGCGCCTGTGATCCCGGCCGCACTGCGGGGCGTACGGGGAGTCGTCCTGGACACCGACGGGGTGATCACCGACTCGGCGCGGGTGCACGCCGATGCATGGAAACGGGCTTTTGACGCGTTCCTGGTGGAGCATCTGCCCGAACTGCCCGAACAGCGACGGCCGTTCGACGTACGCGAGGACTATCTCCGGTATGTCGACGGCAAGTCGCGTCTCGACGGGGCCGCGTCCTTCCTTGCCTCGCGCGGGCTGCGGTTGCCCGCCGAGACGGTGGAGGCGGTGGCCGCGGACAAGGAGTGCCGCTATGTCGAGCAGCTGCGCAAGGGCCATATCGACGCCTACCCGGGCACCGTCCGCCTGCTGCGTGACCTGCGTGCCGAAGGCATTCCGCTCGCGGCGGCCTCCGCCTCCCGGCACGCCCGCGAACTCCTCCTGCACGCAGAGGTGTTGTCGCTGTTCGATGCGCTCGTCGACGGCGCCGAGGCGGCCCGGCTCGGACTGCCCGGGAAGCCGGATCCCGCGCTGTTCCAGGAGGCGGCTCGCCGCCTCGGTGTGCCGGCGGCGGATGCCGCCGTCGTAGAGGACGCGTTGGCCGGTGTCGAGGCCGGGCGGCGTGGCGGGTTCCGTGTGGTGATCGGCGTGGACAGGAACGCGGCGGCCGGCACCAGGGCGGCTCTGCTGCGGCACAGTGCGGACATCGTTGTGGACGACCTCGGGGAACTTCTGGACGGAGGGGAAGGGCCATGACGGAGCCCATCGAGGACTGGGTCTGGGAGTACGGGGGGTACGACCCGGCACAGGAGCGGCTCAGGGAGTCGCTGTGCACGCTGGGCAACGGCTACTTCGCCACTCGGGGGGCGGCCCCCGAATGCCCGGCGGACGACACGCACTATCCGGGGACGTATGTGGCGGGCTGCTACAACCGGCTCACCTCGCACGTCGCGAACCGGCAGGTCGAGAACGAGGACATGGTCAACCTGCCCGACTGGCTGCCTCTGCGCTACCGGCTGAAGGACCGTGACGAGATGGGGGAGTGGCTCACCCCGGACTCGACCGCGCTGATCGCGCTGCGTCAGTCCCTCGATGTGCAGTCCGGTGTCCTGGAACGCAACCTGCGCTACGAGGACGGGCAGGGGCGGGCCCTGGCGGTGCGCCAGCTGCGCGTCGTTCACATGGCTGATCCGCATCTCGCCCTGCTGCGAACCGAGTTCAGCCTAGAGGGTCCGCCCGCCGTCCTGCAGGTCGAGGCGGCGTTGGACGGGAGCGTCAGCAACGCGGGTGTGGCGCGCTACCGGCAGCTGAACTCCAAGCACCTGACGCACGTCCACACCGGAGACGGCGACGGTCGCGACATCGTGTGGCTCCGCTGCCGCACGACAACCTCCGACGTACGGGTGGGACTGGCCGCCCGCACGACGGCGGGCTCCGCCAGGGCCGCGACGCTGCATGAAGCGGGCCGAGCCGCTCAACGCTTCGATCTCGACCTGGAACCCGGGCGTACCGTCACCGTCGACAAGACCATCGCCCTGCACACCTCCCGTGACCCGGCGATCAGCGACCCCCTGCAGGCGGCCGTCGACCGGGTCGGCCGGGCGCCCGGCTTCGAGGAGCTGCTCGACTCGCACCTCACCGCATGGGACCAGCTGTGGCGCAGGGCCGAACTGGACGTGCCCGGCGAGGCGGGCCGTATCCTGCGCCTGCACCACTTCCACGTCCTGCAGACGCTCTCCCCGCACACCGCCGACCTCGACGTCGGAGTGCCGGCGCGCGGGCTGCACGGCGAGGCGTACCGCGGCCATGTCTTCTGGGACGAGCTGTTCGTCCTGCCTTACCTGAGCCTGCATTTCCCCGAGGTCTCCCGGGCTCTGCTGACCTACCGGCACCGACGCCTGGAGCAGGCGTGCACGGCGGCACGTGATGCCGGCCGCGCGGGGGCGATGTTCCCGTGGCAGAGCGGCAGCGACGGCCGTGAGGAGACCCAGGAGCTGCACCTCAACCCGCGCTCGGGGCGCTGGCTGCCGGACAATTCCCGGCTCCAGCATCATGTGGGTTCGGCGGTGGCGTACAACGTGTGGCGCTACTGCGAGGCGAGCGGTGACACCGAGTTCCTGCACACCAAGGGCGCCGAGATGCTGCTGCAGATCGCCCGTTTCTGGGCGGACTCGGCGACGTACGACGAGAACCTCGCTAGGCACCGAATCCGCGGGGTGGTAGGTCCCGACGAGTACCACGACGCCTACCCTGACGCCACGGAGCCGGGGCTCGACGACAACGCGTACACGAATGTCACGGCGGCCTGGGTCCTCGCCCGGGCCCTGGAGGTGCTGCGTGGTCTGCCCGAGCCGCGAAGGCGGGAACTCGTGGAGAGGATCGGGCTCGACGGCGGGGAGATCGAACTGTGGGAGGACGTGTCGCGCACCCTGCATGTGCCGTTCCACGCGGGGGTGATCAGCCAGTTCGAGGGATACGGTGATCTGGCGGAGCTGGACTGGGACGGATACCGCGCCCGTTACGGCGACATCCGGCGCCTCGACCGGATCCTGGAGGCCGAGGACGACACGGTCAACCGCTACCAGGCCTCCAAGCAGGCCGATGTGCTGATGCTCGGCTATCTGTTCGCCCCGGCCGAACTGCGCTCCCTCTTCGACCGGTTGGGGTACGCACTGGACGCGGACACCTGGCAGCGCACGGTCGACCACTATCTGCGGCGGACCAGCCACGGTTCCACCCTCAGCGGCCTCGTGCACGGCTGGGTCCTTGCCAGGGTGCGGCGCGCGGGAGCCTGGAAGTTCGTTCAGGAGGCGTTGGCGGGCGACATCGCCGACCTGCAGGGCGGCACCACCGGCGAGGGCATCCACCTCGGTGCCATGGCGGGCACGCTCGACCTCGTGCAACGGGGCCTCACCGGCCTGGAGGCGCGGGGAGGCGCCCTCTGGCTGGACCCGGTGCCGCTCCCGGAACTCTCCGAGTACGGCTTCGCACTGCGCTACCAGGGGCACTGGGGCATTCGGCTGCGCATGCGACCGGGCAGGCTGCACATCGCCGTGCCCGCCTCCGACCGCTCGCCCGTCGACATCGAACTGCCGGG